>NZ_JBFUMR010000068.1:0-514 GCF_054049275.1 Nocardioides sp. P5_E3 | reverse complement strand
GGGCGCCTCCTGCGCAGGGGCGCCCGGAGGTCCGGTCGGCGCCGCGGCGGGGGCCGAGGGTGCGGAGTCGGTGGCCGCCTGGCGGACCACCGGCGCCTCCGCGGCCGCACCCGACGGGTCGACGATCGACTCGACGCGCCAGTCCATCCCGACGACGTCGATGGCGGCCTGGCGCAGGATCTCGTCGCAGCCACCGTTGACGAAGGAGTCGCGGGCTCCGGCGTTGGCGAAGCCGACGGTCAGCCGGACTCCGTCGACGTCGACCACGTGGGCGTGCTGCGAGAGCACCATCCAGGCCAGGCGACGGCGGTTCTTGGTCTGCTCGAGGATGTCGGGCCACAGGCGGCGTACGTCGACCAGGCTGAGGCCGCCGCGGGGACCAGCTGGTTGCTCGGCCACCGGCGCGTCGGGCCCGGCAGCGGCGGCGGCCGGTGTCGGCGCCGGCTCGGCGACGACGGGTGGCGCCTGCGGCGTCGCGGGCTGCTGGGACCCCGGCATCGGCGGGGGCGGCGGC
>NZ_JBFUMR010000067.1:0-615 GCF_054049275.1 Nocardioides sp. P5_E3 | reverse complement strand
CCACAAGGACCTCGTCTCCGACGCGAACCTGAACGAGATGACCACCTCTCGCGGAGACCTGGCACCCGGCGCGGGCTACGGGCTCGGCATCGTGCTTGCCGGCAGCCCGTGCGGTGAACTCATCGGCCACGACGGCGAAATCGCCGGCTACCGCACCTTCGCCTTCTACAATCCGGCCAACGACCGCACCGTCGTCGCCTTCACCAACACCTCGACGAACGCTGCCGACGAGGCGCTCGCTTACCTCACCGTCCAGGGCCTCTGCTACCAGTGATGCCGACCCCCGCGCGCGGGACTCACCGACCAGACGCCGGGCACGACTCGAGCACCCACCTGATCTTGGGAGATCCACGCGCATCGCGGCAGATCCGGGCGAGCGTAGCGGCCCTCATCGCGGCAGTCCCGGTTGACGTGCGGGGCAGGAACTGCTGACGGTTAGTCGTGCTTGTGCCACCACCTCTGCGAGTTCACAGTGTGGTCGCCTCGGCCCCCTACGTCTCCTAGGGACATCAAGATCACGATTCCAAGGAGGATGCCGCCGATGATGATCCAACTCCACATGGGCTCTCCATCCAGAACTGCGGGACCCATGATGCTACGCGCGGACTGGTCGGT
>NZ_JBFUMR010000066.1:0-1163 GCF_054049275.1 Nocardioides sp. P5_E3 | reverse complement strand
CACCCGGCGCCGCGGACGGCGGCTCGACCGGCGGCATCGCCTGCGCGCGGGCGTGCAGGGCGCGGGCGGCGGGGCCGGGCTCGACGCCGAGCTCGTTGCGCCAGGTCCGGGCCATCGCCTCGAGTTGGCGCAGCGCCTGGCTCCGGCTGCCGCCCTCCACGTGCTGCTGGACCAGCCGGAGGTGCGCCTCCTCGTCGAGCGGCTCTGCGGCCACCAGGTCGGCCCAGCGACCAGCCGAGCGGAGCAGCTCCAGGTAGGAGACCCGGAGGCGTTCGCGCTCGGCGTCGGCCCACGGCTCGTAGAGGTCCTCGGGCAGCAGGTCGCCGCGGTAGAGGTCGATCGCCTCCCCCACCGACGACGGGTCGCCCGCAGCACGGTCGAAGCGCTCGACGTCCACCGCCACCTCCACGTCGGGCAGCAGCGAGACCACGTCGCCGGCCAGGACGACCGCCGACGGGACCCCGACGGCCGCCCGCGCGTAGTGCGCGGCCTTGTGCAGCCGGGGCGCCGCCTGCTCCAGGAGCAGGTCGGGCCAGAGCAGGTCGACCAGCTGCTCACGAGGCAGCTGCCGGCCGGGCCGGAGCGCGAGCACCTTCACCAGCGTGGCGGCGCTGCGGCGGGTCCAGGCGTGCGCGGCGACGGCGCGGCCGTCGACGACGACCGCGAACCCTCCGAGGAGACTGATGTCGACGTGCATCGCACCCTCCCAGCCGCGAGCGATGCGACTCTACGCCGGTCGGCGCGCCCGGATCGACGCCATTTCCCGCGGCCGTCCTGGCGTACGGCGCTCAGCCCGCGACGTCAGCGCGATCGAGCTGCTCGAGGTGCTCGACCTCGTCGCCCATCGCCGCGCTGAACCGGCGGAGCAGCGACCGGATGGCGGGAGCGTCCCAGTCGTACGCCGCCACGCGCTCGGTGACTGCGAAGAGCTCGCGCGAGAGCCGGTCGCGGGTCTCCTGGTAGCGCTCCAGCGCCGCGTGCTCCGGGACCGCGCCGGCGTGGGACGCGAGCACCTGCCCGGCGAGCAGCTCTGCGTCCCGCAGCGCGTCGGTGATGCCGTGGGACGTGATCGGGTCCTTGAAGTAGCCCGCGTCCCCCACGAGCGCCCACCCGGGACCGGAGGACTCGCGCGCGAAGCCGGGGATGCCCGCCCAGCCGCGGAT
>NZ_JBFUMR010000065.1:0-1209 GCF_054049275.1 Nocardioides sp. P5_E3 | reverse complement strand
TTGAGATCTTCTTGGATCAACGTAGTCAGGCGTTCGCGGGGTGTGTAGTAGCCCAGGCGTTTGCGGGGACGGTCGTTGAGCTCGTCAGCGATGGTCTGCAGGTCGGTGGCGCTGTGGACCGATAGGTCGGTGCCTTTGGGGAGGTACTCGCGCAAGAGCCCGTTGATGTTCTCGTTGCTGCCGCGCTGCCAGGGCTTGTAGGGGTCGGCGAAGTAGACGTCGATGCCGGTACGGGCGGTGAGGTGGGCGTGGTTGGCCATCTCGATGCCGCGGTCCCAGGTCAGGGTCTTGGTCAATTGGGCTGGGTAGCGACTCATCGCCAACGCGACGGCGTCAATGACGTCCTCGCTCTTGCGGCCGTGGGCGATGTGGCCCAGGACGACGTAGCCGCTGACTCGTTCGACGATGGTCGCGACCGCGGAGTTGGAGCCCTTGGCGCCGATGATCAGGTCGCCTTCGTGGTGTCCGGGCACGAGGCGGCCCTCGACCTCCTCGGGCCGTTCGGTGATGCTGACCGCACCCACGATGCGGCTGCCGTTCTTGCGGCGTCCGCGGGGCCGGCGCACCGTGCGGCCGCTGCGCAGGGTGGCTTTGAGCTCACGGGCCATCTCGCCGCGGGGATAGATGTAGATGCTGCGATAGATCGACTCGTGGCTGACCTGCATGCGGTCATTGTCCGGGTGCAGCAGCCTCAGCCGCCCCGCGATCTGGTCGGGTGAGAGCCGCTGGCCCAGCATCTGCTGCACCACCGCGCGCAGCATCGGGTTGCATCCGATCTTCGAGACCTTGGGGCGGCGTTGCCGCTGCCAGGCCATCGTGTGGGCCCGCTCGGGTTGGTACCCGCCGGTGCGTGGGTCGCGGTTACGGGCCAGCTCGCGGCAGATCGTTGAAGGCGACCGGCCCATCCGTCGGGCAGCCTCGCGCTGGGAGCATCCGGACTCGAGCAGCCGCGCGAGCTCGTAGCGTTCATCGCGGTCCAGGTAGCGGCCGCTGTACTCAATACTCTGTGGTCGATACACGCCACCGAGGCTCTGATGCAGGTCGTAGATGTAGGACTTCGACACGCCGCTGACCCGGGCAGCCTGCATCGGGTTCAGCCCCGAACGCAGCAGCCCGATCACCTCCAACCGACGCGACTCAGCCAACTTCAGTCCAGCCACAACACCCTCCAAACATCAGGCGTTGCAACAATCCCCTGACGCCAAGGTC
>NZ_JBFUMR010000064.1:0-1775 GCF_054049275.1 Nocardioides sp. P5_E3 | reverse complement strand
CTACAAGCCCTGGCAGCGCGGCAGCAACGAGAACATCAACGGGCTCTTGCGCGAGTACCTCCCCAAAGGCACCGACCTATCGGTCCACAGCGCCACCGACCTGCAGACCATCGCTGACGAGCTCAACGACCGTCCCCGCAAACGCCTGGGCTACTACACACCCCGCGAACGCCTGACTACGTTGATCCAAGAAGATCTCAACCGCGTTGCAACGACTCCCTGAATCTGCCGACTCGGATCGTCCACGATCTTCTCCCGGTCAGTCGGCGGGCAGGTCTCGTGACAGGCGCCAGGGCGCCTTCCTCGACCAGCGGGAGGCGAGGTCAGTCCCAGAACCACATGAGGAGCTCGTTCGCCAGCGGTGTGGCCAGCCAGGCGATGGACGCGACCCCGACCGCGAAGGCGGCCGCGTAGAGGACGACCTCCAGCACGGTCAGCGTCCGCCACCAGCTCCACACCATGAACACCGACCACATCGCCACCCCACCGGAGATGAACGGTGCCGTCGGCACGCCCACGATCGCGATGAATCCGACCACCCCGCCGAGAGCGGTGTCGTAGGGCCACATCGTGCCCAGGTCGTAGGCGTAGATCGTCTCGTGGGCCGGGCGCAGGTGGACGCCGTTCGCGTAGTAGGGCAGCACCAGCCCGATGACGTACGGCACGGCGGCGAGGAGGGCGACCAGGAGGGCGATGCCCGGGCGGCGGCGGTCGACGTGGATCGCCGGCTGTGCTTCCGAGGGCATCACGGCCATGCCTGCAGTCTGTGCCTCCCGCTCGCCCGGTCCATCGCCCCGATGGGGGATCTCCCTCAGCCGGCGACTGTTGCGTAGCCCTCGCGGTACGACGGGTACGTCGGCGCCCAGCCCGCCGACCGCAGCCGCGCGTCGGACAGCCGCTTGCCGTGCCCCTGTGCGGGGTCGGCCGGCGGGGGAGCGGGGGCGCCGAGGCGGTCGGCGAGGAACGCAGCGACGTCCCCGAGCTGGGCCGGTTCGTCGTCGGTGCCGAGGTAGAGCCGCTCCGGCGCGGCGTCCATGGTCAGCAGGTGCACGACCGCCGCGGCGGCGTCGGTGCGGTGGATGCGGTTCGTCCAGCGGTGCGGGTCGTCGATCCGGCCCTCGCGGACCTGGTCGAGCAGCCGCGTGCTGCTGCCGCCGTACAACCCGGACAGTCGCAGGACGCTCCCGTGCGGGACGCGCGCGTGGAAGGCCTCCTCGGCGGCGACGAGCATCCGGCCCGGGCCGTCGCTCGGGGCCGGGGGCGTCGTCTCGTCCTCGAGCTCCGGGAGGTCGCGGCTGCCGTGCACGGAGGTCGACGAGACGAGGACGGCCCGCTCGGGTGGCTCGGGCAGCGCGTCGAGCGCCCGCGCCATCCCGTCGACGTACGTCGTCCGGTAGGCCTCCTCGGTCCGCGGCCGCGCGGTCAGCGCGACGACGACGAGGCGGGGGCGTACGTCGGACAGGTCCGGGGTCTCCCGCGTCAGGTCGACCGCGCGACCGACGAGCGGCGCAGGTACGAGCGAGGCGTTGCGCCGCAGGGCGAGCACGCCGTGGCCGAGGTCGGCCAGGCGCAGGCCGACCGCGGCGCCGAGCTCGCCGGCGCCGACGAGGAGGACGTCCGGGGTCACAGGCGCACCGTACGGCAGCACGGGAGGGCTGTGCCCGGGCCGGTCGTCGTGGCACCGTGGTCCCATGAAGCGCCCGCCGCCGCCGCTCCTCGCGCTCGTCGCCGCGCTCGCCCAGCGCGGGCTGTCCCGCGGGCGGGCTGTCCCGCGG
>NZ_JBFUMR010000063.1:0-3067 GCF_054049275.1 Nocardioides sp. P5_E3 | reverse complement strand
GGCCAGCGCACGTGCGGCCGCGCGGGTGCCGGCGGCAGCGGCGAGCCCCATGACGGCGGCGATCAGCAGCGGCAGCACGAGGTCGGCGGCGTCGGTGGCGCCGCCGGCCGGCCGGGTGAGGGCGGCGACCACGAGGACGAGGGTCAGCGCCACGAGCGCAAGGGCGACCAGCACCGCGAGCCGACCCGCCGGGCGGGGCCGGGCCTGGCCGCTCAGCTGGTCGGCGAGGCTGCGGGCGAGCACCGCCCGGGTCGAGACGACGCAGACCGCGATGGCACATGCGACGACGGCGACGGACGCGAGCACGGCGTACGCCGGCACCGGGACCGGCAGCCCGGCGGGCAACCACGCGCGCACGAGTGCCCAGGTGAGGGCCGCGCCGCCCGCGACGCCGACCGGCACCGCCAGGGCGACGAGGAGCAGCGGCTCGCTCAGCGCCAGCAGCCAGGTCCGCCGGCGGTCGGCGCCGCGGAGCGAGGCCAGGGCCAGGTCGGGGACCCGCAGCTCGCCCGCTGCCGAGGTCAGGCGACTCAGCAGGGCGAGGGCGACGAGGACGAGGGAGACGACGGCCGGCGTGACCGCGAGGAGCGCGGAGCGCCGCTCCCTCTCGACGTCGGCGACGATGCCGTCGAGGTCGTTGTTGGAGATCTCGGCGGCGGTGCCCACCGCGAGCTGCTGCGGCGCCGGGTCGGCGGCGGCGCGCTCGGCCAGCGCCGGCAGGTCGGCGGCGTCCAGGTCGGTCGGTACGTCGATGCGGCTGTCGACCCGGACCAGGAGCAGGCTCGGCGGCAGCCCGGTGAGCTGGTCGGGAGCGACGAGGTAGGGCGCCGGCTGCCGGGCGATGTCGGTGCCCAGGCGTCCATCAGGACGCACGGTGGCGGGCACCGACGCCAGCCGACCCGGCTCGAACCAGAAGTCCTCGAGCGTCTCGCGCCGCTCGGGCGAGACGCGCGGGCCCGAGGGATAGGCGTAGGTGCCGACGAGGGTGAGCGTGCCGAACGGCTCGCCCAGCTCGATCCGGTCGCCGATCTCGTGGCCGTCCTCCTCCGCGTCCCCGGCCAGCACGGCCACCTCGCCCGGCGCGGCGGGGCAACGGCCCTCGAGGTCGAGATTCGCGCACGCGTCGGGCTTCGCCAGCAGCATCACCTCGCCGAGGGCACCCGGGGCGAGCACCCGGCTGGTCTCCAGCTGGGCGGTGGCCGCGTGCTGGTCCCCCGGCAGCACGAGCTGTGCGAGCGTGTCGTTGAGCAGGGCGCCGGGGTCGTCGACGGCGCTGCTCGGCCGGACCTGCCACGTGCGCCCGGTCAGGACGTTGCGCTCCTCCTCGAGGCGGGTGACCGCGTACGCGTTGCCGACGGCAGCGGCGAAGGACGGGCCGAGCACCGCCGAGCCCAGCGCCACCACCAGCAGGAGCAGGGTGCCGAGCGAGAGCAGGGAGCGCGACCGCAGGCCGTCGAGCGCCACCCGGATCACGTCGTCACCTCCTCACGCAGCCGGGCCGGGAGGCTGGCGCGGTCCGGGACGTGGCCGGTCCACCAGGTGGTGAGCCCTGCGAGCCCGGTCGCGACGGTGCCCGCCAGGACGAGCGCGAGGACACGGGGCCCGGTGTCGAGGGGGAGCTGGCCCGGGCCGGCGGCCAGCACCGGAAGGGCGTCGGAGAGGGTCGAGACGACCAGCAGCGTCGCAGCGACGCTCGCCAGGCCGGCCGCGAGCGCCATCACGACGACCTGCAGGCGGCCGGCGGCGCGCTGGTCGGACCGGCGTACGCCGACGAGACGCAGCACCGCGCGCTCGTGGGTGCGCTCGCGTCGCAGCCTCGCGGCCGGCAGCACGACGGCCAGCAGCCCGAGCAGCGCGCCGCCGGCAGCGAGCAGGGCGAACCGCCTCGCGACGCCGTCGTCGGCGGCCTCGACGACCTCGCGCGAGAGCTCGCGGCCCTGACGGGGCGTGCCGACCTGGGCCAGCACGCTGTCGGGGGTGTCGGCGCGCGCGAGGACCAGCGGCTCGGCGCGCGCCACGGCACCGGTGCCCGGGACCACGGAGGTCGGCAGGTCGAGCACGGTGCCGGCCGCGCCCACGACGGGCAGGGCGTCGGCGGTCGCCAGGAGGCGGGCCGGGCGGGCCATGCCACCGGTGGTCGGGGCCTCCGGCGCGTCAGGCCACTCCACGCTGCTCGTGGCGAGGATCGGGGTGGCCCAGGGCGACCTGTCGGTGGCGAGGTAGCTGGTGCCGGCGCTGCTCGGCCGGACCCGGAGCCGTCCGGGCGTGGACGCGACCTCGCCCGGGGGCCGCTCGTCGGGCTCGGCCAGCACCCACGGGCGGGCGAGCAGGTCCAGACCGCCGAGGTCGAGCTCAGTCAGGGTGAGGGCCGGCCGCTGGCAGCGGGGCTGGGCCCAGGTGTCGTCGTTGCACGGGAAGCCGATGGCGACCTCCATCCCGGTCACCCGGCAGCCGGTCTCGCACCGGACCAGGTCGGCGGACACGGTCGTCGGCGTCCCCGGCGTCGGCCGGGCGAAGACGGTTTGGCGGCCCGACCCGGACGGGCTCACCGTCAGCACGTCGAGGCGCAGGGGGCGTGGGCGGGAGCCCGCGAGCTCGAGGCGGACGGTCATGCGGCGTCCGGTGGTGACCGGTTCGGGATCGGTCGCGGCGGCAGCGTCGCCGAGGTCGGACACCTCGGCGGAGCCGTCGGCGGCGGCGGTCCCCGCCAGCCGGTCACCCACGACCCGCTCGTAGCGGGCGGTGTCGAGGTAGACCCGACGCGAGATCGGCCGGTCGTCCTCCAGGACCCGGATCGCGGCCATCAGCCACTGGCCGTCCGGGTCGGCCTTGCGGGTCGCCTCGAGCAGTCCGTCGGCCGGGCCGTCGTACGACACCACCAGGGGCGTCGCGGACGTCACGAGCGAGGTGTCGCGCGTCCAGTCGTGGACGGCCAGCGCCGTGTTGGCGGCGCAGCCGAGGAGCACGGCCGAGCCGACCAGGACGGGGAGACCGGTCGCGGCCCGCGGCAGCGCGAGGCGGTGGCCGGCGAGCGACGGCCCGAGGCCGGGACGCCGGGCGAGCCGGC
>NZ_JBFUMR010000062.1:0-4640 GCF_054049275.1 Nocardioides sp. P5_E3 | reverse complement strand
GGCCTGAGCCGGCGCGGGCCGGGGCGCCTGGGCGGGCGCTTGGGCGGGCGCCGGGGTCGCCGCGGGTCGAGCGAGGTCGGCGGGCAGCGGCTGGCGGCGCATGGAGTGCTCGGTGCGCTCGGGGGTCCGCACCTGCTCGACGGGCGGCGCCGGGACGAGCCGCATCGCGGTGAGGTTGACGATGTGGCGCGGGCCGTCGTCGACGGCGGTGTCAGCGACCTCGACGACCGGACGTACGTCGACCACGACGGTGTTGGTCAGGTGGTCGTGCCAGCCGCGGCGCTGGCGGCTGCGGTCCTCGACGGCCGTCCAGGCCAGGGTGGCCAGGCCGATGCCGAAGGTGGGCAGTCCCGCCACGCCCAGCACGAGCGACCGGAGCAGCGCCGGGCCGACCCCGATCGGGGTGCCGGTGCCGTGGTGCACCACGCGCAGGCCGGTCACCGCCTTGCCGGGCGACATGCCGGTGAGGCCGACCACGACGGACAGCACCAGCCAGAGGAGCACCGTCGCGCCGGCGACCGCGCCGACCACGGTCCACACGTCGTCTGAGACGAGCAGCGCGGTCGCCACGCCGACGCCGGCGATGACGGTCCAGGCGAGGAGGCGGTCGATGACGAGGGCGGCGAAGCGTCGTTCGAGCTGGGCGATGGGGTAGGTCATGGCCTGGGGGTGCTGGGTCACGGGGGGTCTCGGTGGGTGTTGATCAGGGGTTGGTGACCTGGATGGTGACGCCGTCGCCGAGGTCGAGGACGGCGCCGGGGATCAGGCTGACGGCGATGCCGGGCTTGAGGTCCTCCGCGTCGAGACCCGGTTGGGCCAGGACGGTGCCGTTGGTGGAGCCGAGGTCGGTCGCGATGGCCGATCCGTGGTCGGCCCCCGCGCCCGGGCGGATCTCGAGGTGGGTCGAGGAGATCTCCTGGTGCGGGCTGGGCACTGTCACGACGTGGGGCTGGTCGTGGGCGGCGAAGCGGCCCGCCTCGGGCGCGCGACCCACCAGCACGGTGCGGTCGACGGCGACCACGTCGCCGGTGGAGAACACGAGGGACGCGACCGGCTGCGCGACCACGTCGGGCGCGATCTCCTGGCCGGGGATGGGCGGGCGCTCGAAGTCGGCGTGCGGGGGGCCGACCTGGGTCTGGCCGTCACGGTCGGGCCACTCGTCCTCGACGACGGGGGTCTCCCCGGTCGGCGTCGGGTCGTCGCCGGGCGCGCCGAACTGCATCGGCGCAGCGGGCGGCGCGGGGGCCGCCTGGGGCTCCGGGGTGGGCTCGGGGTCGGGGTCGGGGTCGGGCTCCGGGGCCGCCTCGAGGGTGGGCTCGGGGTCCGGCTCCGGAGCGGCCTCGGGAACGACGACGGGCGCGGGCTCGTCGGCCGCGGCTTCCTCCGCGGACGCGGACGTGGACGGCGTACCGAACTCCACGACCGAGACGCGGGCCAGGCCGGCGGTGAGGGGGTGGTCGGCGGAGCCCTCGCCGGTGAGCGTCACCCGGACGCTGGTCACGCCGGTGAGGACCTGCTCGGCCCAGGCAGCGCCGGGCGACGCGCTGAGGATCTCCTCGCCACCGGTCGAGGACACGGTCGCGGTGGGCGCACCCCGCACGATGAGGCGGGTCGCGTCGTCGTCGTGGGCGACGAGGGCGAAGTGGTCGAGCGAGGACAGCCCGCCTGCGAGCAGGGCGTCGAGCAGGGCGTCGGCCGCGGCACCGGAGTCGGCGAGGTCCCACAGCGTGGCCACCCGACCGCGCTGGCTGACGGGCAGCAGGACCGTCACCCCGTCGCCGACGACGGCGTACCAGTCCCCCGGCGCGAACCTCGCCTCAGTGCTCACAATCGTCCCCCCAGCTTCGATTCGAGACTCTCCTGCTGGCGCCGGGAGTCATAGGTCGCGTCCTTGACCAATCCCACCACATCGACCACCACCGCCGTGGCGTTGTCGCGACCACCTGCCGCGACCGCGGCGCGCACCAGAGCATCCGCGGCGTCGCGGGGGTCGGCGACGGACTCGAGGATCTCCTCGATCTCCTTGTCACCGATCATCCCGGTCACGCCGTCACTGCACAGCAGGAGGCGCTCGACCGAGCCGAGGGGCAGGAGGAAGAAGTCGGGGCGGATCCCCTCGGGGCTGCCGAGCGCGCGGGTGATGACGTGCCGCTCGGGGTGGACCGAGGCTTCCTCGACGGTGATGCGGCCGGCGTCGATGAGCTCCTGGACGACGGAGTGGTCGACGCTCACCTGCTCGAGCCGGCGCTCGACGATGCGGTAGATCCGGGAGTCGCCGAGGTTGGCCAGGAGCCACTTGGTGACGCCGTCGTCGACGACGAGGACCGCCACCACGGCGGTCGTGCCGGCGTGCCAGCCGGGCTGCATGGCCCGGTGGGCGTCGCCGTAGTCGACGATGCGCGCCTGTGCCCGGGTGAAGGCGTCGGCGACGAGCTCGGCCCCGCGGCGCGGGTCGTAGGACTCGGCGAGGCGCTGGAACTCCTCGACCACCATCTGGCTCGCGACGTCGCCGCCGGAGTGGCCGCCCATGCCGTCGGCGACGACGAAGACGGGAGGCGCCACGAGGTAGGAGTCCTCGTTGACCTTCCGCACCAGACCGACGTCCGTCGACGCCCCGTGGTGCAGATCAACGTCCAGCATGTCGGCCCTCTTCGCCCCGTGTCGAGATGTGGGGCCGCGGTGCCGGCCCGGCGAGTAGCGTAAGAGGGATGTCCAGTTCAGGGCGGACGACACCCGCACGCACCCTCGCCGACCAGCTGCGCAGCTGGCCGGACGACCGGCTCGTGGCGCTGCTCAGGGCCCGTCCAGATCTCGCCACACCCGCCCCTCAAGATTCCTCGCAGCTCGCCTCGCGGGCCGCGACGCGTTCGTCGATCCACCGGGCCCTCGACGGACTGGACCGCCTCGAGCTTTCCGTGCTTGATGCCCTCCTGGTTGCAGGTCAAACCACTTCTGCGGACCTGATCTCGATCGTCCACGCCGACAGGACGCGTACGACGGCGGCGCTGCAGCGGCTGCTCGACCTGGCACTGGCCTGGGAGGCCCCCGGCGGCGTCCGGGCCCTCACCGGCGTGGCGGACGCGATGCGCGGCATGCCCGGCCTCGTCAGCGGGTTGCGCCCGGCCAGCCCCGAGGCCGCGAGCCCGGACGCGCTGGCGGCGCGGATCGCCGAGCTGTCCCCGGCCGCGACCGCGCTGCTGCGCCACGTCGACGACCACGGCGGCGAGGGCACGACGGGATCGGCCCGGCGCACCGTGTCGCCGGCCGAAGCACGCACGCCGGCCGAGGAGCTGATCAGCCGTCGCCTGCTCGTCCCCCGCGAGGGTGACGCCGTTGTGCTGCCCGGCGAGGTCGGCCTGGCGCTCCGTGGTGGCCGGACGACCCGGGAGCCGGTCGACGAGGTGCCGCCGCTGGCGACGTCGTCGCGCGATGCCGCACTGGTCGCCCGGACGGCCGCGGGGGCGGCCTTCGACGTCGTACGCCGGGTGGAGCTGCTGCTCGACCACTGGGGCGTGCAGCCGCCGAGCGTCCTGCGCAGCGGCGGCCTCGCCGTGCGCGACCTCAAGGCGGTGGCACGCGAGCTGCACGTCGACGAGCCCGGAGCGGCGCTGGTGGTGGAGGTGGCGCTGACGTCCGGCCTGATCGCCGAGGCGGCCGCCACCGACGGGACGCCCTCGTGGCTGCCCACCGACGAGTTCGACCTCTGGTCGGGCCTGCCACTCGCCGAGCGGTGGACGCGCCTGGTGGGCGGGTGGCTCGCCAGCAGCCGGGTGCCGTCGCTGGTCGGCTCGCGCGACCCGGCGGGCAAGTCCTGGAACGCGCTCGCGCCCGAGCTCTCGAGCGGGCTCGCCGAGGAGGCCCGTCGGCTCGCGCTGCAGGTGCTGGCCGAGGTGCCCGAGGGCGAGGTGCTCGCGATCGGCACCGGCATCGCCTCGCTGGTGCAGCGCATCGCCTGGCTGCGTCCGCGTCGACCCACGATCTTCGCCGACCTGGTCACGGCCGCGCTGGCCGAGGCGGCCGCGCTGGGCGTCACCGGCGCCGGGGGCATGCCGCCCAGCGGACGGCACGTGGCGGGCGGCGACCTCCCGGCCGCCGCGGAGGCGATCGCCGCGGACCTCCCCCGACCGGTCGACCACGTCCTCCTGCAGGCCGACCTCACGGCCGTCGCCCCCGGACCGCTCGAGACAGAGGTGGCGCGCCGCCTGCACCTGCTCGCCGACGTGGAGTCGCGCGGCGGTGCGACGGTCTACCGCTTCACCTCCGGGTCGCTGCGCCGCGGCTTCGACGCGGGGTGGTCCAGCGGCGAGGTGCGTGACTTCCTCACGACGGTCTCGCAGACGCCGGTCCCCCAGCCCCTGGAGTTCCTCGTCGAGGACGTCGCCCGCACCTTCGGCACCGTGCGGGTCGGTCACGCCGAGGCGTTCCTGCGCGCCGACGACGAGGCCGCGCTCGCCGCGCTGGTGCACGACCCGCGGGGGCGCAGTCTCGGCCTTCGCCTGCTCGCCCCGACGGTCGCGATCGCCACCTCCCCCCTCGACGTCCTGCTCCCCCGGCTCCGCGAGCTGGGGGCCGCCCCGGTCGTCGAGGCCGCCGACGGCACGGTCCGCGTGAGCCGCCCCGACCTGCAGCGGGCCCGCGCC
>NZ_JBFUMR010000061.1:0-5640 GCF_054049275.1 Nocardioides sp. P5_E3 | reverse complement strand
GTCCCACCGTGCGCCCGCACCAGCGCCGCGGCGCGCCCCGGCGCCGGGCACTCCGATGACACCGCCGCGCTGGCGCGTGCACTTCGACAACGGCGAGAGCTTCGTGATCGCCGGCCTCGCGCTGGTCGGGCGCCGTCCCGAGGCGCGCTCGGGCGAGCAGGTGGCCCACCTGATCCCGCTGGCCTCGGCCGACATGTCGGTCTCCAAGACGCACGCCCAGTTCGGCCCCGCACCCGACGGGACGATCGTGGTGATGGACCGCGGCTCGACCAACGGCACGGTCCTGGTGCGCCAGGGCGTCTCGCGCCAGCTGGCGCCGGGCAAGCCTGCGGCGCTTGTCGACGGCGACAAGGTCGTCTACGGCGACCGCGAGATGCTCATCTCCCGAGAGGGCTGAGTCCCGCAGCAGCTCCGACGGGGCAGGATGTCCGACGTGCCGACCTTCCTGGACCTGCTCTACGACGAGGCGCCGCTGGCCGCCTTCGACGAGCACCTCGCGCAGTGCGAGGCGGATCTGGGCGAGGCCGATGCGGCCGTCGTGCGCTCGGAGTACGACGTGGCGGTGCGGCTGCGCGACCTGATGGGCCGGATGCGCTCCCGGGAGGCCGAGCTCTCCGCGCTCTACGAGACCGCCTCCGACCTCACGGCGATCCGCGACGTCGACACCATCCTCGCGGCGATCGTGCGACGCGCGCGTCAGCTCCTGCACTGCGACATGACCTACCTCTCGCTCAACGACGAGGGCGACGGCGCGTCCTACATGAAGGTCACCGACGGAGCGCTGACCCGCGAGTTCCAGACCCTGCGGCTGCCGCTCGGCACCGGCCTGCTGGGCCTGGTCGCGCAGACGGGCGCGGCCTACTTCACGGAGGACTACGCCTCGGACGAGCGGTTCGTGCACCAGGGCTACATCGACCAGGCGGTGGCCGGTGAGCAGATCCGCGCCATCCTCGGCGTGCCTCTGGTCCTCGACGGCGTGGTGATCGGGGCCCTCCTCGCGGTTCACCGGTCCGTGCGCCGCTTCCCGCAGTCGGAGGTCAGCCTGCTCACCTCCTTCGCGGCCCACGCGGTGGTGGCGCTGGAGAACGCCCGCCTGTTCGTCGAGCTCGACGAGGCCAACCGCTCCCTCACCCGGCACACCGAGGCCGTCGACGCCGCCGCGCTGGCCCACGACCGGCTCACCGACCTGCTCATCGGCGGCGGAGGCGTGGCCGAGGTGGCCGAGGTGCTCTCCGGCGTCCTCCACGGCGCGGTGTCGGTCTGGACACCCACCGGCGAGCTGCTGGCGGGGGACGACGCCCCGCAGGCGCGGCCGGACGCGGTGCCCGAGGCGGTGGCCGAGGCGGTGACCTCGGGCCGCTCGGTGGCGACCGGGTCGGGGCTCGTCGCCGCCGCGCTCGCCCGAACCGAGCACGTCGCCACCCTGGTCCTGCGACGCGACGAGCCGCTCGACCTCGCCGGGCGTCGTACGCTCGAGCGCGGAGCGCTGGTCACCGCGCTGGTCCTGCTCTTCGCCCGCTCCGTCACCGACGCCGAGGAGCGCCTCGGCGGCCAGCTCCTCGCCGACCTGCTGGAGTCCGACCCCGACTCGCGCGAGCGGTTGCGCGACCGCGTACGACGCCACAGCGCCAGCCTCGACGGCCCCGTGGTGGTCGCCGCCGCCACGGTGGACGGCGCGGACCGGCACCGCGCAAGCCGCGCCGCCGTGGCCCTCGCGCGGCGCAGCTCCGGCCTGGCCGGCGAGCACCGCGGCGCCGTGGTCGTGGTGGTGCCGAGCGAGGACCCCCGCCGCGTCGGGGTGGACCTGCAGGCGGCCGTGGCCGAGCTCGGGGGAGTGGCGACCGTCGGCGTCGCCGGCACGAGCGACGCGCTCCACGCTGACCGGCTGGTCACGGCCCACGACGAGGCGCGCCGCTGCCTCGACACGCTGGTCCGCCTCGGGCGCCGCGGCGCCGTGAGCGACCCGGCGGGCCTCGGCGTCGCCCGCCTCCTCCTCGGCGACAACGACCCCGCCCACGTCACCGCCTTCATCGAGTCCACGATCGGGCCGGTGCGGGCGTGGGACGAGCGTCGGGGGACCGGACTGGTGGCCACGCTCGAGGCGTGGTTCGCGAGCGGGGGCCACCTCAAGGACACCGCGGTCGCGCTGCACCTGCATCCCAACACCGTGACCCAGCGGCTCGAGCGGGTCGGCGAGCTGCTCGGCGCGGGATGGCGCGAGCCCGAGCGGTCGCTGGACCTGCAGCTCGCGCTCCGGCTGGCCCGCCTGCAGGACGGCTGACACGCCTGACGGTGTGGGTCAGCCACATTCTCAGGCCACAACTGTAGTGATCCTCCCCATGTGCGTTGCGTCACTCCGCTCCCTACGGTGAGGGCCATGACCACCGCCATCCCCGTCGCACCGCCCGCCCTCACCGGACGCCGGGCCCTCGTGACGGGCGCCGCCAGCGGCATCGGTGCGGCGGTCGCGGCGCGGCTCGCCGAGGCCGGCGCCGAGGTCCACCTGCTCGACCGCGACGACGAGGGCGTCGCCAAGGTCGCCGCGCAGGTGCACGGCACCCCGCACGTCGTCGACCTCACCGACGAGGCGGCCATCGCCGCCCTCGACCTCGACGTCGACATCCTCGTCAACAACGCCGGCATCCAGCACGTCGCCCCGGTCGAGGAGTTCGACCCCGAGCGGTTCCGCGCGATCCACGCGCTGATGCTGCACGCGCCGTTCCTGCTCGCGCGTCGCGTCCTGCCCGGGATGTACGCCCGGGGCTGGGGCCGGCTCGTCCACGTCTCGAGCGTCCACGGCCACCGTGCGTCGGCCTACAAGTCGGCGTACGTCAGCGCCAAGCACGGCCTCGAGGGACTGTCGAAGGTCATCGCGCTCGAGGCGGCGGACAAGGGCGTCACCAGCAACACCGTCTGCCCCGGCTACGTCCGCACGCCGCTGGTCGAGGGCCAGCTCACCGACCAGGCGCGCGCCCACGGCATCGCGGAGGACGAGGTCCTCGACTCCGTCCTGCTCGCCCGAACCCCGCTCAAGCGGCTCGTCGAGCCCGAGGAGGTCGCCGACGCGGTGGCCTTCCTGTGCAGCCCGGCCGCCACGTCGATGACCGGGACCTCCCTCTCCCTCGACGGCGGCTGGACCGCCGCCTAGCCCCACCCCGCCACGCCTCCTGATCTCCCCCCATGAAAGGCACGTCATGAGCACCGACACCACCAGCACCGCCGGGCGCGGGGCGTCCGGCACCGAGCCGGAACGCACCAACATCGTCAAGGTCGTCTTCGCCTCGCTGATCGGCACCGCCGTCGAGTGGTACGACTTCTTCCTCTACGGCTCCGCCGCGGCGCTCGTCTTCGGCACGCTGTTCTTCCCCGAGAGCGAGCCCGCCACCGCGACCCTGCTGGCCTTCGGCACCTACGCGCTCGGCTTCGTCGCCCGCCCCCTCGGCGGCATCGTCTTCGGGCACTTCGGTGACAAGGTCGGGCGCAAGAAGATGCTCGTCGCTTCGCTCTTCCTCATGGGCCTCGCAACCGTCGCCATCGGCCTGCTTCCGACGTACGCCTCCATCGGCGTCGCCGCGCCGCTCCTCCTGCTGACCTGCCGCCTGGTGCAGGGCTTCGCGGTGGGTGGCGAGTGGGGTGGCGCCGTCCTGATGGCCGCCGAGCACGGCGACGACTCGCAGCGCGGCTTCTGGTCCTCGTGGCCGCAGGCCGGCGTGGCGCTGGGCAACCTGTTCGCCACCGGTGTGCTGTGGATCCTCGCGGCCGTCCAGTCGGACGCCGCCTTCGAGGCGTGGGGGTGGCGCATCCCGTTCCTGCTGAGCGCCGTGCTGGTCGCGGTCGGCCTGTGGGTGCGCCTGTCGATCGAGGAGTCCCCGGTCTTCACCGAGGCCAAGGCCGAGCTCGAGACCAAGGCGACCCCGCACCTGCCGCTGGTCGAGGTCTTCCGCAAGTACCCCAAGGAGGTCCTGGTGGCCATGGGGATGCGCATGGCCGAGAACATCTCCTACTACCTCTTCACGATCATCTCGATCTCGTTCCTCACGATCTACGCCGGCACCGCCGACGACAAGTCGCTGATCCTCAAGGCGCTGCTGATCGGCTCCGTGGTGCACTTCGTGACCATCCCGCTGATCGGCGCGCTCAGCGACCGTGTCGGGCGTCGACCCCTCTACCTCGCCGGTGCCGTCGGTGTCGCGGCGTGGTCGTGGGTCTTCTTCGACCTGATCGCCTCACGCTCCGAGGGCAAGATCATCCTCGCGATCGTCGTGGGCCTGGTCCTGCACGCGCTGATGTACGCCCCGCAGGCGGCGTTCTTCTCGGAGCTCTTCGGCACCTCGGTCCGCTACACCGGCGCCTCCGTCGGCTACCAGCTCGCCTCGATCTTCGCGGGCGCCCTCGCCCCGATCATCGCGATCGAGCTGCTCGGCGACGCGAGCGAGGGCGTGACCAACGTGCCCAAGGTGGCGATCTACATGACGATCGCGTCGGTGATCACCATCATCGCCGTGCTGGTCGCCAAGGAGACCAAGGCCACCTCGCTGCGCCACGACCGGGTGCTGCAGGACTGAGCCTGCCCGACCCGCTCACGGGCCGTCGTCCCACGTGGACGGCGGCCCGTCGGCGTGCGGGGTCAGGTCAGCGGGTGAGGGCGACCGGCACGCGGGTGACGCCCCCGCTGGCGCCGAGCCAGACGAGCATGCCGTCGTCGAGCCGGCCGGGAGCAGTGGGCCCGGAGACCGTGATCGTGAAGTCGGCCGACTCGCCGGGGGCGAGGCGTACGGCGAGGGGCTGCACCCGCACGCGGTGGGCGGTGAAGCCGCGCGTGGTGACGGAGAAGTACTCCGGGCGGGTGCCGATGTTGGTCACCGTGCGCACCGCGCGGCGCTGCCGCGCCGGCATCAGGAGCGACGTCGTGTTGAGCCGCGCCAAGGAGTGGTGGCGCATCGCGCGGCGCCACTGCTCGGGAGCGACCTCGAGCGCGAGGTTGGCGTCGGGTGCGCGGCTCGGGAGGGCGCCGGCGCCCTGCTCGAGGACGGAGGATCCGGGGATCGGGCGGGCCGACGTCGCCAGGAGCGACCGGACGACCGACGCCGACCGATCGGGGTGCTCACCGAGGACGAGCGCCGCGAGCCCGCTCGCGTGGGCGGTGGCCGCCGAGCTGCCGCTGAAGACGCCCCACGTCCGGCCGGTGGACTCCGGCAGGGCACCGAGCACGGCGTCGCCGTCGGCCACGGCGTCCGGCTTGACCGACGTCCCGCGGGGGTCGCCGGCGGCGCTCCACCGGGCCGTACGTCGCGTCCCGGGGTCACCGGCAATGCGGGAGACCGTCACGCGGGTGTCGGGGTGCCGTGACACCCAGCGGCTGAACGTGCGGCCGGCCGACGCGGACAGGTGGACCGTCGGGACGGAGTGGAGGTCGGCGGTCACCGAGCCGGGACGCCGGTTGACGAGCACCATGGCGCGGCCACCGGCCTGCGCGACGGACTCGGACTTGTCGATGCGCCCGATCCCGCCCCGCTGGCAGACGACGACCCGGTCGGCGACCAGGCGCGAGTCGAGGGCCCCGAGGCGGCACTGCGCGGCCTCGCGTCGCGACGCCCCGGGGGTCGCCGCGTCCTGGGCCAGCACGGCGCGGCCTCGCAC
>NZ_JBFUMR010000060.1:0-5812 GCF_054049275.1 Nocardioides sp. P5_E3 | reverse complement strand
GTGCTGGCGGCCTGGGACGAGCGGCGGTCCGCCGCCTGGGCCGAGGGCGACGCGGGTGCGCTCGAGAGGTTGTACGCCGACGGGTCGGGCGCGGGCGCGGCCGACGTCCGGCTGCTGCGGGACTACGGCCGGCGCGGGCTCCGGGTCGAGGGGATGACGACGCAGGTGCTGGGCCTGCGGGTGGCGGCCCGGTCCCCGGGCCGGCTGGAGCTGGTGGTCACGGACCGCGTCGTCGGGGCGGAGGCCGTCGGGTCCGGCGCACCCGTCTCGTTGCCGGTCGACCGACCCTCCACGCGACAGGTGGTGCTGGTCCGCGAGGGCGCGGGGTGGGTGGTGGCCGAGGTGCGCGATCAGGACAGCGCGGCGGCCAGCACCTCGCGCACGTCCTCGTCCTCGAAGTCGTAGCCGGCCCGCTCCAGGGCGGCCGGCCGGGCGTTGACCGACCCGAGCACCTCCGGCGCGAGGTCGCCGGCGGCCATCTTCATCAAGGACGCCGGGACGGCGAAGAGGGCCTTGCGGTGCAGCGCGGCCGCCAACGCCTTGGTGAACTCGGCGTTGGTCGGCGTGTTCGGGCAGCAGAGGTTGAAGGCACCGGAGACGTCGCGCGACTCGATGAGGTAGCTCACCGCGCCGATCCAGTCGCGCAGCGAGATCATCGGCATGAACTGCTCGCCCGACCCCAGCCGGGCGCCGCCGCCGGCCTGGAAGAGGAGGCGCAGCTGCTTCAGCGGCGGCGAGGTGCGGTCCATCACCGGGGAGGTCCGCAGCTCGCACACGCGCGCGCCCGCCTTGCGGGCCGGGTCGGCCGCATCGGACCACTCGTGGGAGACGTTGGTGAGGAACGCGTCGCCCGTGCTGGGGGTGTCCTCGGTGACCGGCGACGCGCCGTGGTCGCCGTACCAGGCGATGCCGTTGCCGGCGAGGAAGGCCGCCGGGCGCTCGGTCTCGGCGATCGTCTCGGCGAGCAGCCGGGTGGTCGAGACCCGCGACTCGAGCACCTCCCGGGCCCACTTCTTCGAGTGCGGGTTGCCGGCGATGGGCGCGCCGGCGAGATTGACCACCGCGTCGGCGGCCTCGATCACCGCGGCGTCGATGCTGCCGCCAGCCGGGTCCCACCGGGACTCGTGGGCCGAGCCGGGCTCGCGCCGGACGAGGGCCGTCACCTCGTGCCCGTGCACCCGCAGGTGGTCGGACAGGTGGGTCCCGAGAAAGCCCGAGGCACCGGCGATGACGACGCGCATGTCACCACCCAACCATGCGACCAAAGCGGCCACGGGTGGTTCAGCCGGCCAGGTGGGCCCACCGCGACGACAGCTCGTGCCACGGTCCGTCGTCGACCACGCGACCGGAGTCGAGCACCACGACCCGGTCGGCCTGCGCGAGCGCCGCAGCCTTGCTGGTGGCGCCGATGACGGCCGTGCCCCGGGACCGCAGTGCCTGCCACAGCTCGATCTCGGTGGCGGCGTCGAGCGCGGACGACACGTCGTCGGCCAGCAGCACGTCGGCGTCCGTCGCCAGGGCCCGGGCCAGCGCGAGGCGCTGCACCTGCCCACCGGAGAGGCGTACGCCGCGGTGGCCGACGACGGCATCGGCGCCACCGGCCTCCCGGACGTCGCGCCCCATGCGGGCCGCCTCCAGCGCCGGCACCACCGACCGGTCGGCGTGGTCGAGCGCGACGTTGCCGGTGAACGTGCCGGAAAGCACCCGCGGCACCTGCGCCACGTGGGCGACGCGGCCGGGCCGCAGCGTGGTCTGGGGGTCGTCGACGAGGCGGTCGTTCCAGCGGATCTCGCCCGTGCTGCCGACGAGGCMGGCGAGCGCGCTGAGCAGGCTGGACTTGCCCGAGCCGACCTGGCCGAGCAGCAGGACCAGCTCGCCGGCCTGCACGTCGAGGTCGACGTCCTGGACGCCGACCGTGCCGTCGTCGTGCACCGCGGCGAGGTCGCGGATGGTGAGGGTGCGCAGCGGGTCGCGGTGGGGCGTGGACGGCTCCGGCCCGGTGCCGCGGACGAGGTCGACGCCGGGGGGCAGGTCCATCAGGTCGCCGCCGCCGGCGAGCTCGCTGGTGGCGTTCATCCAGGCCCGGGTGCCGGGCGCCTCGGTCACGACCGTGCCGGCGACCCGACCGAACCAGTCGAAGCCGCTGACGGCGTTGGCGACGAGCAGCGCGGTCGCGAGCTCCCACCGGCCGGTGAGCAGGCCGCCCCACGCGGCGACGACGCCGCACTGGACCATGACCACGGGTACGCCCTCGAGGAGGGCCTGCACGCGGTGCTCGCGGACGGCGGCGTCCACGCGGCCACCGTCGACGTCGCGCAGGTGCTGGTGGACCTGCGGCGTCGCCGCGGCGAGCTTGACGGTGCGCACCGACTCCAGCGCCGACACCAGCGACTGCCCGAACCTCGCGCGCGCGGTCGACGCGGCGGCGGCCGAGCGTCCGGCGACGCGGCGGCCCAGCGTGGAGGCGAGGGCCGACGCGACCATGACGGCGAGCAGGACCGCGCCGGCCAGCCACGTGCGGGCGATCAGGGCAGTCACCACGGCGATGATCAGTCCGTTGACGAAGTCGACCCAGCGGTCGGTGTAGCGCGCGAGCCGGTCGGCGTCCATCGTGCGGGCGACGACCTCACCGGGCGGCGTGCGCAGCAGCCGGCGCTGGGACGTCTGCCCGTGGAGGACCGCGGCCCGCACGCGGAGGCGTACCTCCACCCACCAGTGCGGGTAGGTGCGGAACGCCTGGGCGAGCAGGAGCGGGCCGACGAGGAGCGAGGCGACGAGCGCGACGACCAGGAGCTCGGGGCGCTCACCCGCCTGCAGGTCGGTGACGATGTGGCCCCACACCCAGCCGGTGACCGCACCGAACGCGCCGGTCAGCGAGGAGACGAGGAACAGGACCGCTCCGAGCAGGCCCCACTGCGGCTGCATGCTGATCGTGTGGAGCACCTGCCGGGCCAGGCTCGGCGTCGGGGCGAGCTCGGGCGGCGCCGGGGGAGTGGTGCTGCGGCGCACCGACCCGATGGTGGTGTCGTCGTGGTGGTGCTCCTCGACGACCGCCTCGTGGGCGGCAGCGTCGAGGAGGTCGCGGAACCGGCCGGGCTCGGCGGCGAGACGGGCGCGCGGACCCTGCTGGACCACCCGACCGGACTCGAGGACGGCGACCTGCTCGGCGCGCTCGGTGGTGGAGAGCCGGTGGGCGACGAGGATGCCGGTGCGTCCCGAGATCAGCCGGTCGGCGGCGCGTACGACGCGGGCCTCGGTGACGGGGTCCATGCGGGCCGTGGCCTCGTCGAGGACGACGACGCTGACGTCGCGCACGAGGAGCCGGGCGAACGCGACGAGCTGCTCCTCCCCGGCGGACAGGCTGGTGCCGCCCGGGCCGAGGACGGTGTCGAGGCCGTCGGGCAGCCCAGCGACCCACTCGGTCAGGCCGAGCTCGGCCACCGCCGCCTCGACGACCGTGCGGGGGACGTCGTCGAACAGGGTGATGTTGTCAGCGAGGGTGCCGGCGAGGACCTCGGTGCGCTGGGTGACCACGCCGACCGAGGAGCGCAGCTGCTGCAGGTCGAGGTCGAGGACGTCGACCCCGCCGAGGAACACCATGCCGCGGGGCGGCTCGACCGCACGGGAGAGCAGGGACGCGAGGGTGGACTTGCCGGACCCGGTGCGACCGACGAGGGCGCAGGTGTGGCCCGCGGTGAGCAGGAGGTCGACGTCGCGGAGGGCGAACGTGCCTGTGCCGTAGGCGAACTCCAGGTGCCGGAACTCCACGTCGAGCGGGCCGTCGGGCACGGGGAGGCCGCCCGTGGGCTCGACGGACGAGGCCATCATGGCGCGCAGCCGGAGCACGGCGCCGAAGCCCTCCTGGAGGTCGGGCAGGTGGCGGGCGAGCATGTCGACGCCCCCGACGAACATCGTCGTGACGAGGAACAGCGTGACCAGCCGTGCCGTCGACAGGTCCCCGGACAGGACCAGCGCGACGCCGACGACGCCGACCGCGGCGAGGGCTCCGTGGAGCAGCCCGCCGCTGCGTCGGGTCACCCGCACCTCGACGGCCAGGACCGCGTCGAGGGTCTGGTGGATGACCGACGCGAGGTAGGCGTTGCGGCGCAGCACGTGGGCTTGGCCCAGCGACGTGCGTACGTCGTCACGGGCGGCGACGCCCTCCTCGGTCGACGCGGCATGGTCGGTCCAGGCTGCCTCCTCGACGACCTTGCGCTGGGCGATCTGGGGGAGCAGGCGGCGGATCGAGAGGTAGGTGACGACTGCGGTCAGCGGGAACAGGAAGGCCGCCGGCCACCAGGTGAGGGACGCGACCACCCACAGCGGGCCGGAGGCGAGGAAGGTGCGCGCGGCCTGCCACACGCCCCAGCGCATCAGCTGGCCGACCTCCCACGTGTCGTCGTCGATGCGGTCGAGGACCTCGCCGACCGCCTGCTCGGAGAGCTCGGACAGCGGCTGGGCCATGGCCGCGTCGAGCAGGTCGGCACGCAGCTGCCCCTCGGCGCGGTCGCAGATGGTGGCCCAGATGGTCTTGGCGACCGTGTCGATCACCGCCCCGCCCACGACACACAGCGCCAGGAGGGTCAGGAGCGTGCTGGTCGGGCCGTCGGCGAGGCGTCCGGCGACCATCGTGCCGAGGGACGCCGCGACGGCGCCGAGCAGGGACATCGAGAAGCAGAGATAGGTCAGCGGACGGCGGACCCGGTGCCAGTCGACAGGCATCCGACCCGGCGGCAGTCCGTCGGTCGCGGACGTGGTCGCCGGTGCCGGGTGGGTCTGCGTCTCGGTCACCGTCACAATCACCAGACGTTACGTGTCGGGACCGACATCGCGCGCCCGATTTTCGTGTGACCCCGGCTACCGCGCGGGCCGCGCGTGAGCGGTGCGCCACCTACGTTCCCGGGCAGGTGAATGTGGCTCACGCACCGCTCGGCGGCCGGCGAACGGGCCCCCGGACGCGGCACGACGACGCCCCGCCCACCGAGGTGGACGCGTACGACGACGCCCCGCCCACCGAGGTGGACGGGGCGTCGGTCGGCGACTGGCCTCAGACCTCGAACTGGCCGGCCTCGAGGCGCTTCTTGACCTCCTGGAGGAAGCGGCCCGCGTCGGCGCCGTCGACCAGGCGGTGGTCGTAGGTCAGCGACAGGTGGACCATGTGGCGCACCGCGATCGTCTCGCCCAGGTTGGGGTCGTCGATCACGACGGGGCGCTTCACCACGGCACCGGGGCCGAGGATCGCGACCTGCGGCTTGTTGATGATCGGGGTGTCGAAGAGCGCCCCGAAGCTGCCGAGGTTGGTGATGGTGAAGGTGCCGCCGGACAGCTCGTCCGGGGTGATCTTGTTGGTGCGGGTGCGCTCGGCGACGTCGGCGATCTTCTTCGCCAGCCCGGCGATCGAGAGGTCACCGGCCTCCTTGACCACCGGGGTCAGCAGGCCCTTCTCGGTGTCGACAGCGAACGCGATGTTCTCGCGGTCGAAGTAGGTCACCTCGCCCTTGTCGGTGTCGATCGCTGCGTTGAGCTTGGGGTGCAGCTTGAGCGCGTCGATCGCGGCCTTGGCGAAGAAGGGCAGGTAGGTCAGCTTCACGCCCTCGCGGGCCAGGAAGTCGGCCTTCGACGCCTCGCGGAGCCGGGCGATCGCCGTGACGTCGACCTCCATGACCTGCGTCAGCTGGGCGGCCTCCCGCAGCGACTCGACCATGCGCGTGGCGATCACCTTGCGCAGGCGCGAGAGCGGCTCGGTGGTGCCACGCAGCGGCGACGGCGAGGCCGACGACGGAGCGGCAGCAGCGGGCGGAGCGCCGGCGGC
>NZ_JBFUMR010000059.1:0-5847 GCF_054049275.1 Nocardioides sp. P5_E3 | reverse complement strand
CCGGGCGAGCGTAGCCGCCCTCAACGCGGCAGATCCGGGCGAGCGTAGCCGCCCTCAACGCGGCAGATCCGGGCGAGCGTAGCCGCCCTCAACGCGGCAGATCCGGGCGAGCGTAGCCGCCCTCAACGCGGCAGATCCGGGCGAGCGTAGCCGCCCTCAACGCGGCAGATCCGGGCGAGCGTAGCCGCCCTCAACGCGGCAGATCCGGATGCTTGTCTGAGTTAGCCCTTGTCGTCTCGTCGCCCGAGTTCCCTCACCCGTGGGTGCAGCGAGGCGGCGACGAGCACCATGGCCACCAACGTGCCCCACATGGGCGACCGAGGATCTGCGAGCACAGCCACCAGACTGTAGAGGCCAACTACGGCGCACAATCCGAGCAGGATCTTCGTCCCTGTCCCCATGCCGCAGGGTAGCGCCCGCACTTCGCTCACTGGCGTGAGCGGACGCGCGGGTCGCGGCAGATCCGGTCGTCGGTCAGGGGATGCGCGGGGAAGGAACGCCCAGGATGCGAGCGAACGTGTCTGCAATGGCAGGACCATCCCACGCGCCCTCCCCTCGTAGTTCAAGCCACAGTTCAGGCAGTTGCCACCCTTCGAATGAGAGGCGACAGCGCCGGTTCGTGTGGTCGAGGTTGACCCAATAGTCGATGCAGTGAACGGTTCGCCATTGGTCTTCACCGTATGACTCCACGACCCCGCTGTCGGGGTAGCGCTCCGCAAAGCGTTGCGGGTCTGCTTCCCACAGGAGGTAGACGACCTCGTTCTGCTGGTCGCCGGCGTACTGCACCTGTCGCACGAAGCCCACGTCAGCGCCATCGAAGACCGGGTCGCAGACTTCAGCGACCTCTTCCGCCCAGCGCTTGCCCATCATGTGCACATCGCAGGATAGCCGTCTACACGCGCCCGACACCGTCGATGTTCCTGACCGCATCCTGGTGCCGCGCGAATCGCGGCAGATCCAAGCGTTCCGAGCGGGTCGTCACCCAGTCACGAGTCACCGACGGGGCTTCCCTTTCGATCGACCTGGTGCCCGCAGTTCGGGCACGTCCACCCGCCCCAGAAGGCTTCTCGTCCCGATGCTGGCCTGCGAAAGCGGGGCAGCTGGTGACCGCACTTGGAACAGGCGGGCGGCATTTGAAGCGCCCCCAGACACAACACTGCCAACGCTCCGCCCACCCCTCCGGCAATGAGGATCCAAACAACCTGCGGCATGCGTGCCCCACCTCCAGACCGACGCCCCACGGGCACGGACCCGAGTGTCACTCACTGTCCGAGCGCGCTGCGACCGACGGAAGTATGAAAGGGCGGCATGCCACCGACCCTGACGGTGGCTTCCTGCGCGCTCATCGGCATGTGCGGACGAGCGGGTCGCGGCATGAGCGGTTGGCCGTCGTCTAACGTGCAGATCATGTCCGCCGCGCGCCTCGTCACGCCAGGATGGCGACCTGTCGGCATGTGCTGGGACGGCGAGGATTTCGACTTGGACGGACTGAATCCGTGGCAGCACGAGTGGGAGTGCTCCGACCCGGAGCGCATCGTGGTTGCCCACCCGGCGTATCCCTCTCAGCGCTACGACGTCGAGGTGTGGGCGATCCGCGCGCCCGACAGAGTCGTACGGTTCGCGGCCGGTGAGATGTCCAACCTGGCGTGGGCCTTCTTCGTGCCTGTTTACGACTGATCTGCCGCTCGGGTGACCCGCCATCCGCATCGCGGACGCACGGGTCGCGGCAGATCCGGACGGTCCGCGGAGGGGCGCCTAGGCCTCGTCGGGGCGGCGCATGTGCGACGGTCTAGGGGTGGAGTCCCGAGATAACGGCAACTGGAGCCAAGCCATCTCTGCGATCGACGGAGGCTACTTCCTCGCCTCCTCCAGCCCAGCCTCGCCACCCGGTGACGACGAGGACTGGATACCCACCGTGTTCCCAGAGAACCCCGGTGACGTTCTTGCCGAGGGTCCCGTCGCCAACGTGAACATCCTGAACGATGTCGACGAGCGGGTGTGGCTATCCTGCATCCTCCTCAACCGAACGCCCACCGAGCGCGAGATACAACGCCGCATCGACCAAGGCGATCATCTCGCCACCTTCACGCTGGACGCAGCCGGACCCATCCACGTCCTCAGCAACGACCTTGAGGACCAGGTCACCCTCGCTCCGTGGCTCACCAAGCCGATCAGACTGGACTGCGCCATCTTCATGAAGATCGAAGAGCCCGACTTCGTCGAACCCGGCGAACCTGCGGAGCAGCACCACCTGCGCATGTGGCCCGCTGATGGCGTACTCCGTGTGACGCCCTGGTGGATGTACTGACGGGCATCGCGCATGTCGACCTACCGCCACACTCATCGCGGCAGATCCGGGCGAGCGTAGCCGCGCTCAACGCGGCAGATCCGGGCGAGCGTAGCCGCCCTCAACGCGGCAGATCCGGATGTTCGCGGTCTATAGCCCTCGAGCTCGGTCTTAACCTGACCCGTCAGTCGACTCGCACGAGGTCGGGCGCCACGGCGATTCCGCGCATGCCGGTCCCGCCGCTCGTCAGCGCGGCGAACTCACCGGAGGCCCAGTCCCACGTGGCGAGGTAGGTGGTGCCGTCCTCGGCATCCATGGTCGCGTAGTCCATCGGCGTGATCAGCAGGAGGACCGTGGCCGGGTCGAGGAAGCCGAGAGCGGTGAGGTGCCCGTTATCGCTGTAGACGGAGTTCTCGTCGAGGATCGGTGCGAAGGCGAGGACCTCGCCCGTCGCCGGATCAACGACAACCGGGCCGCTCGTCGCCACGTTCATCAGCGTATGACCCGGGTTGCCGGTATACGCCACCTTCCCGAAGCGGGTGACGTAGCGCTCGCCGTAGCCGGGGAGGGTGACGGAGGAGGCGTCGTCCGGGGCGTTCCAGGTGCGGAGCTCCCGGTGGGCGCGGGTGCGGTCGCGGACGGTGCCGTCGTCAGGGTCGACCATTACGCCGTAGGAGTTGCGCGGGCTCGGCAGGGGTGTGCCGGTGCCGTCCATGTTCACGAACCATGGCCCTTTCCAGCTCTGCACCACGAAGCCCGCGTCGCCGGGGCGCCAGATCAGGTCCGGCCAGATGTCCCACGGGCCCGCGAGGCCCTTCGGCCACGGGATGACCCGCCGCGCGCCGGTCGCCGAGACGATGAGGATGCCGTCGTTGGTCGACATCGCGACCCGGTCCCCCTTGGGGCTGATCGCCGGCGCGACCACGTCGCGCAGGGAGCCCTGCACAGCCGCCGCGGTCCCGGCGACCGAGCGCCACTCGCCGTTCGTCGCGAGCACCCGCAGGTCCGCACCTTCTTGCGGCCAGGCAACCACGATGTCCGGGAGCGGTGCGTCGGCGAGGTCCGGCGGCGCGACCGGCGGAACGAGGCGCCCGGGCAGAGCAGAGTCGGCTCGCTCGGTGTTGGCGAGGGAGAACGGGTCCCAGAGCGACTGGGTCGCAGGGTCGGTGTCGGGCACGGACGAGGTCGGCGTCGGGCCCGGCGACAGGGTTCGCGTCGGTTCTGGGGTGTCGACCACGCCCGCGTGCGGCACTCGGTCCTGCACGATCCACGTCGCCCCGCCGCCGAGGAGCACGATCGCAACAAGCGCACCTGCGGCCGTACGACGGACGCGGTGTCGGTGGGCGGACGCCAGCGCGCGGCCGGCGAGGTCGGGCGAGGCGACGTGCTCGGTCGCCTCCCTGAGGAGCTGCTTGAGTTCAGTCACGGTGTCCTCCCGATGAGGCTCAGGAGCTCGGGCGCTCCAGTGCGCAGCCGGGCGAGGCCAGCCGCGTTCTGGCTCTTGACTGTGCCGACGGAGACGCCGAGCACCTCGGCGGTCTCGCGCTCGGTCAGGTCGTCGAAGTGGCGCAGCACCAGCACCGCGCGCTGCCCGGGCGTCAGGCGCGCCAAGGAGCGTCGTACGACCAACGCCGTTTCTGGTTCCGTGCTGGTGCCGGAGTCATGGAGCGAGTCGGTTGGCACGTCACGCCGACGTCGCCACCACGAGATGTTGTCGCGCGTGATGATCCTGAGGGCGTACGCGGTCGGGTTGCCCTCGGCTAGCCGCGACCACCGCAGCGCCACCTTGGTCAGCGCCTCCTGGACGAGGTCCTCCGCGCGGTGTAGGTCACCGGTCAGCAGGTACGCCGAGCGAAGCAGCTGGCGCTGCCGCCCGGTCGCCCACTCAGTGAAACCCTGGTCGTCCACCGCTTCCCCTCCCATCCTGTGCCCACTCAACGCCATGGAGCCCGAAAAGGTTGGGACGAGTTGCCGGCTACCTACTGATTGCGGCAGATCCGGATGCCCCCCGCGCTTCGGTTGCCGCCGTATCGTTCCGCCATGGACGCCGGATCACCGTTGATGCCGCTGGCCGAGGTTGCTGCGGCCGACTGGCTGGCGGAGGCTCTCCCAGACTTCCGGGGGCGGGTGGTCGACCTCGCAACAGGGTTGTTCCCTTCCTACGCACGGATCTTCCATCGTCCCGACCAAGGTCTCCCCAGCGATGACAGGCCAGCCACGTGGGAGTCGATCGCCCGCGACATGGGCACGGTCTTCCACCCAGCGGCCCAGTTCACCGATCTCGCGCGCGAGGCCTCCCGCCCGGTGGAGGAACGTATCCCGGGGCCGTTGATCGGGTCGCTCGACCGATCAACCTTGCCGCTCGTGCGCGACCATCTGGCGCGGCACACCGCGACACCCGCCACATGCTGGTTTGCCCAGTGGGCGGGCTTCGGACTCACCGCAGAACGCTGGAGTCTGGATCTCGCGTTCCGCACCCTTCCCTGCAGCCCCTACTGGCTGTTCGGCGGTGCGTTGAGCGACGTAGTCGGACTGTCACTCGACTTCGCCAACGGCGGCTCGGACGACCCCAGGCACGACACGTTTCGACAATTGGGCCTGGTGCACTCACCCACGATCTGGTGGCCGCAGGACCATGCTTGGCTGGTCCACTCCTCGTTCGACTACGACAGCACCATCGTCGGCGGCGAACCCTGTCTCATCCAGGCACTCGTTGATGACCCTGAGATCGAGGCATTGCAGGTGGACCCGGACGTGTCGCTGTATGCGAACGGCGACAGGATCAACGGGTCGTATCCCAGCGGCTGGCCACAGCGCGACTGAGAAGGTTGGCGTCCGCCATCCGCATGTACGACATGCGGATCTCTGCAGATCCGGTTGAGCTGATCGCGGCAGATCCGGCTGTCCCCTGCGAACTACGTCCGCTGTCGTCTGTGGGCGACCCAAGCCGCACCCGGAACTCCGTCCGGATACTTCTCCGCAAGTTCCGCCAACTGGGCGAATGCCGGACTCACCGGCAGTTCTGGGTTGTCGCATGGCCTCAGGTTGTACAGGCCGTACACGAGGTAGCGCGTGTCGCGCGGCTGGTCCAAGACTTGTTGTCGAACGTGCTGCGCTCCCGCCGACATGGACCACCCGCCGATTCCGGTGAAGCCACTCCACTCGTGTGGCGTCATGACTATCTCGACGACTTGGGGTGGGCCGTCTCCCCGGCTGAGCACCACGGTGAGACCGTGGGGATCTCGATCGCTGACTTCGCCGACCGTGCCCAAGACGTCGAGCAGGTGATCCCACCACGTGTCGATCCCGCGCTCCATCCGGTCAGGATCGCACAACCGAACACTTCGGGCGGCAGTCCGAATGTGCGCAACTCGGTATGAGCAGACGCGATCATCGCGGCAGATCCGGGCGAGCGTAGCCGCCCTCAATGCGGCAGATCCGGGCGAGCGTAGCCGCCCTCAACGCGGCAGATCCGGGCGAGCGTAGCCGCCCTCAACGCGGCAGATCCGGGCGAGCGTAGCCGCCCTCAACGCGGCAGATCCGGGCGAGCGTAGCCGCCC
>NZ_JBFUMR010000058.1:0-7015 GCF_054049275.1 Nocardioides sp. P5_E3 | reverse complement strand
TTACTCACCCGTTCGCCGCTCGAGTACCACCGAAGTGGCCTTTCCGCTCGACTTGCATGTGTTAAGCACGCCGCCAGCGTTCGTCCTGAGCCAGGATCAAACTCTCCATCGAAAACATACCCACCAACCCACCACCAAAGCAGCAGACCAGCAGGACTATCAATAAGAGCCACATCCATGACTGAACAAAACTAGCAATTTTAAGACCCCCTCCACAAAGAAGGGGCCTCGCCAGAATCATTGTCAAAGAAACCGCGACACCAACACCCACCAACCCCAAAAAAGGAGCCGGCAGACAAACGTTGACGTCAACGGGGCATAACAAACTAATTCGTCGACTAATCAAACACACTGTTGAGTTCTCAAGAATCAGACGCACCCACATCGCGATCCGGTGCGGATCTCGGTTGCGTGGGGCAACTGGTGAAACTTAGCGAGCGACTTTCTGCCGTGGCAAATCCTCGGCTGTTTCGCTCTGACCCGGTGGTGTCACCGTGACCGGTGACCGCTTCGAGTTGTCCTGCCCGGGGCCGGGAGCCCGACCTGACCGGTCTTGCTCCCCGCCGCTCCCTGGCGACAGAGAGAACATTATGCAGTTCGCCCGGATCGTGCAAATCGAAACGCTGTGACCGCGACCACACTCGCGTTTGCGCAGGTCAGAGGCCTGTTGTGACCCCTGGGACGGTTGGGAGTGGGTGTCGGGCGGCCCGCAGGGGCCCCCCCGACGACGTCCTCAGGAGACCTCGACGCCCGCGAACTTCTTCTTGCCGCGGCGCAGCACGAGCCAGGACCCGGCGACCAGGTCGGACGTGGAGGGCTGCAGCTCGGGGTCCTCGACCCGCACGTTGTTGAGGTAGGCGCCGCCCTCCGCGACGGTGCGCCGGGCCTCCCCCTTGCTCTTCGCGAGGCCGGCGGCCACGAGGAGGTCGAGGATGCCGGGCAGCTCGCCGGCGGGAAGCGTCGTACCGCCGGCCTCCCTCAGGGCGGAGGCGAGGGTGTCGGGCTTGATGCCGTCCAGGTCTCCCCCGCCGAACAGCGCGGCGGCCGCGGCCTTGGCGTGCTCGACCTCGTCGGCTCCGTGAACCAGCGCCGTGACCTCGTCGGCCAGCCGCTTCTGGCCGGCGCGCAGGAACGGCTTGTCGGCCGTCTGCTGCTCGAGGTCCTCGATCTCCTCGCGCGGGAGGAGGGTGAAGATGCGCAGCAGCTCGCCGACCTTCTCGTCCTCGACGTTGAGCCAGAACTGGTGGAAGGCGTAGGGCGAGAGCATCTCGGGGTCGAGCCACAGGGCGCCGCCCTCGGTCTTGCCGTACTTCGTGCCGTCGGTCTTGGTGATGAGCGGCGTGGCGAAGCCGTAGGCGTTCTCCCCCGTCACCCGCCGCACGAGCTCTGCTCCCCCGGTGATGTTGCCCCACTGGTCGGAGCCGCCGAACTGCAGCACGACCCCGTGCTCGCGGAAGAGGTTGAGGTAGTCCATCGACTGGAGCAGCACGTAGGAGAACTCGGTGTAGCTGATCCCCGACTCGAGCCGGCGCTTCACCGTGTCGCGCGCCAGCATCCGGTTGACCGGGAAGTGCTTGCCGATGTCGCGCAGGAAGTCGATGGTCGACAGCGACGCGGTCCAGTCGTAGTTGTTGACCGTCGTCGCGGCGTTGCTGCCCTCGAAGGTCACGAAGCGCGAGACCTGCTGCCGCACACGCTCGGTCCACTCCTTGACCGTGTCGAGGGAGTTGAGCGTGCGCTCCCCTGAGTCGCGGGGATCGCCGATCATGCCGGTGGCGCCGCCCACCAGGATGTAGGGCGTGTGGCCCGCGTCCTGCAGGCGTCGGGCCGTGACCAGCTGGACGAGGTTCCCCATGTGGAGGCTCGGGGCGGTCGGGTCGAAGCCCACATAGAACTTGACGCTCCCCTCGCCCAGCGCGGCGCGAAGCGCGTCGCGGTCGGTGGAGTGCGCGATGAGGCCGCGCCACTCCAGCTCGTCGAGGACGTTGGGGCTGGTCACGTGAGTTCCTTGGGGTGAGGTGGACTGGTTCGCGGGCACTAGCCTAGGGCGAGGACGCAGGAGGTTCGGCACGTGATCGCAGGCAGGTACCGGCTCGAGCGGCAGATCGGCCGCGGTGGCTCCGGCACGGTGCACCTCGCGCTCGACGAGGTCCTCGGCCGCCGGGTGGCGATCAAGCGCATCGGGCTGATCCCGGGCTCGGACAGCGCCGAGCTCGAGCGCGCCGAGCGCGAGGCGCGGCTCGCCGCGGCGCTCAACCACCCCCATGTGGTGTCCGTCTTCGACCTCGTCGACGAGGAGGACGTGCGCTGGCTGGTGATGGAGTACGTCGACGGCCAGACGCTGAGCGAGCGGGTGCGGACCTCGGGCGCCATGGACGCCACCGAGGCGGCGACGCTGCTGGCGCAGACCGCCGAYGCTCTGGTCGAGGCCCACGACCACGGCATCGTGCACCGCGACGTGAAGCCCAGCAACATCATGATCGCGAACGGTGCGGCCAAGCTGAACGACTTCGGCATCGCCCGCTCGGAGGACGACCACTCCCTCACCCAGACCGGGCTGGTGACCGGCTCGCCGGCCTACCTCGCCCCCGAGGTCGCGTCGGGCTCGTCGGCCACCCCCGCGAGCGACGTGTGGTCCCTCGGCGCCACGCTCTACCACGCGGTCACGGGCAAGCCGCCCTATGACGTCGGCGACAACCTGATCGGCGCGCTCTACAAGATCGTCCACGAGGACCCGCCGCGGTTGCCCGACGACCACCCCATGGCCGGTCTGCTGACGGTGATGATGAACCGCGACGTCGAGGCGCGCTGGACGATGCCGCGCGTGCGCGACGAGCTGGCGCGCATCGCCCGTGGGCAGCGCTCCACCGTGGTCCCGGCCCCCGCTCCGCCGCCCACCCGCGAGGTGACCGGCATGCTGCCGCCGGTGCAGGCCGGGCCGCCGGCTGCGACCTCCCCACGGCACGGCGCCCGCTGGGGGTGGCTGGCGGCCGCCGCGGTGCTCGCGGTCGCAGCCGTCGTGGCGGCGTACGTCTGGGCGGGACGCGGCACCCCCGAGGCGCTGCCGGACGAGCAGCAGACCCGCTCGGCGGAGACGTCGGAGACCACGACCGGCAGCACCTCTCCCCCGGTCACCGCGGAGGACACCCGCGCACAGATGGACGCGTTCATCACCTCCTACCTCGCCACCGTCACGAGCGACCCCCGCGCGGCCTTCGACCGGTTGACGCCCGAGTTCCAGCAGGCCAGCGGCGGCTACGAGGGCTACATGGGGTGGTGGGGCCGCGTGCAGTCGGCGTCCCTGGCCGAGGTCGCGAGCGACCCGTCGGACCTGACGGTCGGCTACACCGTGAACTACGTGATGCGGACCGGGGAGCGGAACACCGAGCGCGTGCGGCTCCAGCTCGAGCGGTTCGACGACCAGCTCCTCATCGCCGGCGAGGGGTAGTCAGCCGGGCCCGGTCGCGGATCCGCCGAGGTCGTGGCGCTGCGCCCACAGGGCGGCCTGGGTGCGATCGGCGACGCCGATGCGCTGGTAGGCCGAGGTGAGGTGCGCCTTGACGGTGCGCTCGGTGATGCCGAGCCGCTGGGCGATCTGCTTGTTGAGCAGGCCCTCGACCACGAGCCGGAGCACCTCGGCCTCGCGCGGAGACAGCGCGGAGACCTCGACGTCCTCGGACTCGGCGGCGACGGTCGCCCGGCGCGACAGGAGCCGCCGCGCGGCCCGGGGATCGAGGGGCGACCCGCCCCGCGCCACCGCGCGGATGCCGTCGAGGAGCACCTCGGGCTCGGCGTCCTTGAGCAGGTAGCCCACCGCCCCGGCCTCGATGGCGGCGTCGATCCGGGCGAAGTCGGAGAAGGACGTCAGGACAAGCACCTCCGTGCCGGTCGCCTCGCCGACGATCGCGCGGGTGGCCTCGACGCCGTCGAGGACGGGCATCTGCAGGTCCATCACCGCCACGTCGGGCCGGTGCTCGCGCACGAGGTCGACGGCCTCGCTGCCGTCCCTCGCCACGCCGACCACCTCGAGGTCGTCGGTCGACTCGATCAGACCGGTCAGGCCGCGCCGTACGACGGCGTGGTCGTCGGCCACCACCACGCGGATCATCCGACCGGCACCTCCACCCGGACCATCGTGCCCGAGCCCGGCGCGGACTCGACCTCCCAGGTGCCGCCGTGCTCGCGCACGAGGCTCTCGGCCGCGCGCAGGCCGAAGTGGTCGTCGGTCGCCACGGTGGCCGGGTCGAAGCCGACCCCGTCGTCGACGACCTCCAGCACCAGTCGGTCATCCTCGTGACGGACGGTGAGCGACATCCGGTCGGCGTGGGCGTGGCGCGCGACGTTGCGGACCGACTCCTGGGCGACCCGCCACAGCAGCGCGACCGCCGGTCGGGACGCCCCGTCGGCGCCGCTGACGTCGACGTCGACTGTCGTCCCGGTCGCCACCAGCGGGGCGACCAGGTCGTCGACCGCGGCGGCCAGGCCGGCGGTGTGCAGGTCGGGCGGGTAGATCTCGACGAGGAGCGACCGGAGGGACCGCATGCTCACCCGCAGGGACCGACTGACGTCCTCGAGCTCGCGGCGGTCGGGCTCGTCCGCGTGGGCCGCCAGCGCCGAGAGTGCCATCGACGATCCGGACAGGTCCTGCACGACGCCGTCGTGGAGGTCGCGGGCGATGCGGAGCCGCTCGGCGTCAGAGGCACGGACGGCCGCCTCGAGCAGGCGCTCGCGCTCGCGCGCGGCACGTGACAGGCGCCGGGACAGCAGGAGGACCAGCGGGGTGCCGAGCGCGACGAGGGCGAGCAGGGCGCCGATGGTGATGGGAAGGAACCGGTCGAGGATCTGCGTCCGGCTCGCGCGGATGTCGTCGACGCCGAGGTAGGCCTCGAAGAGGAGCGGCTCGCCCTCGGGCGAGCGGACGCGGGTGTAGACCTCCAGGAGATCGCCCCCGAGGTCACGCTCGAAGCGGTTCTCCGGCCGACCGAGGTCGGACAGCTCCGCATCGGTCCCCCCGTCACGCAGCACCTCCAGCTCGTCGTCGCCGAGCGGGTAGCGCGCGCCGATCAGCTCGGTGCGGTCGCTGTAGAGCACGGTGCCGTCGGCGTCCCACAGCTTGATGCGCAGCACGTCGTCGACCAGCAGCCGGTCGAGCGCCGTACGGTCCATGCGGTCGATGGCGGCCGCGTCGCCCTCGGTCAGGCCGGGCGGGATCGCCGGCTGGGCCACGGACCGGGCGAGCACCCAGGTCAGCGAGCGGGCGTCGGCAATCGCCTCCTCGTCCGCTGCCGAGCGGCTCAGGGCGCTGGTGGCCAGCACGACGACGACGAGCGTGACGAATCCCGCGGCCAGGAACTGAGCCACGGGATTCGTCAACCAGCGCATGGGGCGTACCTCCGATGTGGTCAGTAGTTGACCACACCCCGACACACCTGGCCGTCCCGCACGGCGCGGAACGCGAGGGTGTCGGTGCCGGCGAGGTTCACCACCTTGCGCTCCACCTCGAACGAGCCGCTGCGCGCGGTGGTGGTGGCGACGCCGCGGTCGCTCACCGAGCCGTTGTGACGCAGCGTCCAGCGCCACCGTTGGCCCGCGACGTCGGAGTCGATCTCGCCCTCGACCTCGAGGCGGCCGTCGTCGGTCTTGACCTTGAGCTTCCAGTCCGCGCCGGCGCTGCAGCTGCCCGTGCGGATCACGCGGTCGTCGTCGTCGCGCGTGCGGTCGCCGCCGTTGTCGTCACCCGCACCGTCGTCGCTGCCACCGCCGTGACCACCGTGGTCGTCACCCGGCGGGTCGTCGTCGCCGCGCACCGACGACGGGTGGTCGACCTGCGCGGCGCCGGCCGTGCCGACGCCCACCGTGCCGACGCTCAGGCCGGCGAGGGCGATGCCGACAGCGAGTGCCCGGGCCAGTCGGGTCGTCGTGGTGATCGTGCTGTTCATGGGTCCTCCTCGGTTGGTGGTCCCAGCCTCGTCGCCCGGGGCGACGCCGACGAGATGGCCGATGGTGCTAGTACCCCCGACTGGTCCCAACGGGTGTGAGGGCGACGTGGTGCAGTGACTAGCCTTGAACGTCAGCCAACGAAGGGGGCTACGTGATCGCAGGCAGGTATCGCCTGGAGAAGGAGATCGGCCGCGGAGGTGCCGGTGTCGTCCACCTCGCGCACGACGAGCTGCTGGACCGCCGGGTCGCCGTCAAGCGCATCGGCCTGCTGCCCGGGACCACCGCCGACGACGTGTCACGCGCCGAGCGCGAGGCGCGGCTGGCGGCCGGGATCAACCACCAGCACGTCGTGTCGATCTTCGACCTCGTCAAGGACGAGGACTGCTACTGGCTCGTGATGGAGCACGTCGAGGGACGCACGCTCGCCGAGCTGGTCACCGACGACGGCCCGCTCCCGGTCCGACGGGCAGCGGCGATCCTCGCCCAGGCCGCCGATGCGCTCGTGCAGGCCGGCACCGCCGGGGTCGTGCACCGCGACGTCAAGCCGAGCAACATCTTCGTGGGCGCCGAAGACCGCGCCAAGCTCGGCGACTTCGGCATCGCGCGGGCCGCCAGCGACACCGTGCTCACCCAGACCGGCCTGATCACCGGGTCCCCCGCCTACCTCGCGCCCGAGGTGGCGACCGGGGAGCCTGCGACCGCGGCGAGCGACGTGTGGTCGCTCGGCGGCACGCTGTTCCACGCGCTGGCCGGCAGGCCGCCGTACGACGTCGGGGACAACGTGCTCGGCGGCCTCTACAAGATCGTCCACGAGGACCCGCCCCGCCTGCCCGACGACCACCCGGCCGCCGGGCTGCTGGCCGCGATGCTCGTCAAGGAGCCGGCGCAGCGCTGGCCGGTGGCGAAGGTGCGCGACGACCTGCGGCGCCTCGCACGTGGCGAGCAGTCGGAGGCACCCGCACCGACCGGTCGCGACGCCCAGGCCACGGCCGTGATGGCCGCCGCTCCCCCGGCACCTCCGCCGCAGGAGCGCGGCGCCACGACCAYAACGACGTCCGGGCCGGCTGCGGCCGCC
>NZ_JBFUMR010000057.1:0-9556 GCF_054049275.1 Nocardioides sp. P5_E3 | reverse complement strand
AATACTCTGTGGTCGATACACGCCACCGAGGCTCTGATGCAGGTCGTAGATGTAGGACTTCGACACGCCGCTGACCCGGGCAGCCTGCATCGGGTTCAGCCCCGAACGCAGCAGCCCGATCACCTCCAACCGACGCGACTCAGCCAACTTCAGTCCAGCCACAACACCCTCCAAACATCAGGCGTTGCAACAATCCCCTGACGCCAAGGTCACCGGATGACGCCAGGACTCCGCGATCATCCGCCGAGCAGCGACAGCCCCGCGGCGAGCGCGAAGCCGGCGACGGTCGCGAGGCCCGCCCAGTCCTTCGCCTTCTCCTTGGCCTCGGGCACCATCGAGTCGATCAGCATCGTCAGCAGTGCACCCGCGGCGAACCCGTCGACGAACGCCTGCGCATCGCTGGAGACGGCGTCCGCGAGCGCGGTGCCGGCGACGGTGGCGAGCGCACAGCACACCGCGACCACCGTCCACAGGACGACCACCGAGCGCCGCGACCGCCCGGCGGACCGCATGTCGGCGGCCGAGCCGATCGCCTCCGGCAGGTTGGAGGCGAAGATCGCGACCACCAGCGCAGCGCTCACGCCCTGCCCCGACGCGATGCCGATGCCGAGCACGGCCTGTTCCGGGATGCCGTCGAGGAAGGCCCCCACCGCCAGCGGCGCACCGGCTGCGGAGCCACCCGAGCGTCCGCCCCACCTCTCGACCAGGCGGTCGGCCGTGAAGTAGGTCAGCCCGCCGAGCGCCAGCCCACCGGCGACGGCGTACGTGCTGCCGATCCGCAGGCCCTCCTCCGCCAGCTCGAACGAGACGCTGGCGATCAGCGCGCCGGCACCGAAGCCGAGCACCAGCCCGACGACGGTCGCCGACCACGTGCGTACGAGCGCGAGGACGGCGCCGACCACCAGCGAGCTGGCAGCCAGCGCACCCCAGCCGAGCGCCTCGAGCACGTCAGTCGACGCCCGCCATGAGACGGTGGATCGGCTTCGACGCGAGCATCACCACGACGCCGGTGACTACCGACGCGAGGCCGATCGAGAGGAAGAACGGCGCCTCGTCGGTGGCGTCGTAGTAGCCGGCCAGGATCCCCGCCAGGGCCGTGCCGAGCGCGATGGACAGGAAGTAGAGCGCAACCATCTGCGTCAGGTACTTCTTCGGTCCCAGCTTGGTCGTCGCGCTCAGGCCGACCGGGGAGATGAGCAGCTCGGCCACGGTGAAGATGAGCAGGATGCCGGCCAGGCCGAGCAGCGGGACGGTGTTCTCGCCGGGCGGCATCAGCAGGAAGGCGAAGAACGCCACGCCCATGAGCGCCGTGCCGGCACCGAACTTGATCGGCGTGATCGGCTGGCGGTCGCCCAGCTTGGTCCACAGCGCGGCGAAGGCGCCGGCCAGGACGATGATGAAGACCGGGTTGATGCTGTTGACCCACGAGATCGGCATCTCCCAGCCGAAGATGTCGCGGTCGAGCCGCTTGTCCGCGTAGAGGGTCACGACGGTGAACTGCTGCTGGTAGAGCGACCAGAACACGACGTTGCAGACGAACAGCGGGATGAACGCGAAGATCCGGCTGCGCTCGGCGCCCTTCACGTCCTTGTCGGAGAGGATCCGCGCGAAGTAGGCGATCGCGGCGAGCAGGCTGATGCCGATGACGATGTCGGCCAGCCGTTCGGCGGTGATCACCTCGACCCACACCAGCACGCCGACCAGCGCAAGCACGACCACGGCGCCGACGACGTACACCACGCGCCGGTCCGCCGGCAGCGGGTTGGCGACGTGGTGGGTCTCCTCCGGGAGGTTCTTGCGGGTGAGCGCGTACTGGGTGAGTCCGATCGCCATGCCGACCGCAGCGGCGGCGAAGCCCCAGTGGAAGCCGGCCTCCTTCTGCAGCAGGCCGGTCAGCAGCGGGCCGAGCAGGGCACCGATGTTGATGCCCATGTAGAACAGCGAGAAGCCCGCGTCGCGGCGCGGGTCGTGCTCGTCGTAGAGCGACCCGACCAGCGAGGTGGCGTTGGCCTTCACGCCGCCGGAGCCGAGGGCGATCAGCACCAGGCCGAGCCCGACGCCAGCGAGGTCGGGCACGACCGCGAGGGCGATGTGGCCCGCCATCACGCAGATCGCGGCGTAGAAGAGCGTGCGCTCGGGACCGATCAGCCGGTCGGCGAGCCACGCGCCCAGGATGGTGGAGAGGTAGACCGCACCGCCGTAGGCCCCGACGATGCCGGTCGCCACGGCCTCGTCGATGCCGAGGCCGCCCTGGGCGGCGGAGTAGTAGAGGTAGATGAGCAGGATGCCCTGCATGCCGTAGAAGCTGAACCGCTCCCACAGCTCCACCCCGAACAGGTTCGCCAGCACACGGGGCTGCCCGAAGAAGCCGGTGTCGGACCGGCTCTGCGCGCCGCTCCCGTGCGTGTTCTGTTGTAGGTCACTCACCTCTTCACGGTGCCATCGTTCCCCGGGTGTGTCAGCACCCGGGGTCCGAAGGGGTGAGCCGGCTCACGAGCAGCGGCTACTCCGTCGCGATCGCGTCGAGCACCTTCATCCGGGACGCCCGGATGGCGGGGACGATCGCGGCGAGCACGCCGAACACGACGGCGATGACCAGGAAGACCACCAGCGATCCGAGCGGCAGCGAGAGCACGGTGAGGTCCTCCGACAGCGACTGGCGCAGCGCGACCCCGATCAGCAGCCCGACCGCCAGCCCGAGGACCGCGCCGAGCACCGCGATGGCGATCGACTCCAGCGTGATCATCAGGCGCAGGCGCCGCCGCGACAGGCCCACCGCACGGAGCAGCCCCACCTCGCGGGTGCGCTCGATGACGCTGAGACCGAGGGTGTTGACGATGCCGATCACCGCGATGATCACCGCCAGCGCCAGCAGGCCGTAGATCATGAACAGCAGCTGGTTGACCTGCTGCTTGATCAGGTCGGCGAAGCCCTCCTTGTCCTGCACCGTCACGATCGGCAGGTCCTCCACGACCGCGTCGAGCGCGTCGTGCACCTCGTCGACGTCGGCACCCGGGGCGACGTTGATGCTGAGCATGCTGTCGTTGCGCCGAAGACCGACGTCCTCCAGGACCGTGATCGGCAGGGTCACGCCCTGGGTGATCGGGGTGTCCTCGAAGATGCCGACGACCTCGAGGTCGACCGTCTGCCCCCCGGGGAACGCCATCGGCAGCGACGTGCCGACGTCGGCGTCGAGGTCTGCGGCCGTCGATGCGCTGAGGATCGTCTGGTCGCCGCTCATCTGCTGCGTCCCGCGCCGCATGTCGAGCTCGTAGATGTCGCCGAACGTCTCGTCGACGCCCATCACGAAGGTCTGGTCCTTCTTGACCAACGCCACCGAGCCCTGCATCCGCGACACCGTGCCGACGCCGTCGACCTCGGCCATCTCGTCTCCCACCTTGGTGGGGAAGCCCTGGAAGCTCGGGGACTGGACCAGGAAGTCGCTGCGGAACTCGCGGTCGACGAGCTCGTCGTTGGTCGCGCTGAGCGACGAGGCCAGCACGCCGACGGCCGAGACCACGGCGAGGCCGATCATCAGAGCCGACGCCGTGGCGCCCGTACGACGCGGGTTGCGCAGCGCGTTCTCGCCGGCGAGCTTGCCGCTGGTGCCGAACAGCTTGCCGAAGACCGCCCGGCAGGCCAGCAGGACGGGCCGCCCGAGGATCGGCGCCATGACGGCGACGGTGATCACCCAGATCACCGCGCCCGCGCCGATCCAGGCCGCGTCGGCACCGGGGGCGCCGACCAGGCCGGCTGCCATGAGCGCGGCGCCCACGAGCAGGGCGATCGTGCCGAGGACGAGCCGGCGACGGCCGAGTGCCTTCTCCTGCACCGTCAGGTCGTCACGCAGGGCGGCGACCGGCGGCACCTTGGCGGCGCGCCGGGCCGGCACGAAGGCCGCGACCATCGTCACGCTGATGCCGACGACGTAGGCGGCGATGACCGTCGCGGGCGTCAGCACCAGCACGTCACCGGCGATGTCGAGCCCCTGCGAGCGGAAGACTGCGGCGAGGCCGCGCGCGAGGCCGAGCCCGACCAGGAGCCCGAGGGTCGAGCCCAGCAGCGCCATCAGGAACGCCTCGATGAGGACGGACCGCGTCACCTGGCGGCGGCTCGCCCCGAGGGCACGCAGCAGCGCCGACTCGCGGACCCGCTGCGAGACCAGGATCGAGAAGGTGTTGAAGATGATGAAGGCGCCCACGACGATCGCGATCACCGCGAAGGCGATCAGGAAGTAGCTGATGACGTCGAGGAACTGGCCGATCTGCTCGTCGGACTCGTCGATCACCTCCTGGCCGGTGACGGCGGTGAAGCCGTCGGGCAGGACGGTCTTGGCGGCGTCGGCGAGCTCGGTCTGGCTGACCCCCTCGGCGGCCGTGAGGCTCACGGTCGTGAAGGCGTCCTCGCCGTCGAGGAAGAGGTCCTGCGCAGCGCTGGTCTCGAGCAGCGCGAGGGTGGCGCCGGCGGTGCCACCGCCGTTGAAGTTGGAGGTGCCGACGAGCTCGAACGTCTGGCGCAGCTCACCGGTCGGCAGCAGGAGGGTGACCTCGTCGCCGACCTCGTAGTCGCCGCGCTCGGCCGACGAGACGTCGAGGTTGATCTGGCCGGGCTGGTCGGGCCACTCGCCCGACTCCAGGATCAGGATCGGGTCGCCCGCGGCGTTGACGCTGTCGTAGTAGTTGAACACCAGCGTGGGCGCGCCGGTGCCGCCGACGAGCTTGCCGTCCTTGCCGAGCAGGTAGGCACCGACGCCGTCGACGGACCCGTCGGCGGCGGCGACCTCGGGCAGCTCGGCCAGCCGGTCGACGACCTGCGGCTCCACCAGCTTGGTCGTGCCGGCACCGGAGGCCTGGAACGACACCTCGCCCTCGTTGCGGACGATCGCGTCGGAGGTGGACCCCTCGATGATGTTGTCGAAGGTCGCGCCCAGGCCGTGGCTGAAGGTCAGGACACCGGCGAGGAAGCCGATGCCGAGCACGATGGCCAGCGTGCTCATGACCAGGCGGACCTTGCGGGCCACCAGGTTGCGCCAGGTGAGTCGGAACACCGCTCAGCCCGCCTTGCGCGCGGCGGCGTCGTGCAGGGCGCCCATCCGCTCGAGGATCGCGTCGCGGTCGGGGTTGCGCAGCTCGTCGACGACCTTGCCGTCGGCGAGGAACAGCACCCGGTCGCTGTAGGACGCCGCGACGGGGTCGTGCGTGACCATGACGACCGTCTGGCCGAACTCGTCGACGCTGCGGCGCAGGAAGCCCAGCACCTCGGCGGAGCTGGTGGAGTCGAGGTTGCCGGTGGGCTCGTCGGCGAAGACGATCGACGGGCGGCTCACGAGCGCCCGGGCGCAGGCCACCCGCTGCTGCTGGCCGCCCGACATCTCGCTGGGCCGGTGGCTCAGGCGCGGGCGCAGGCCGACGGCGTCGATGACCTGGTCGAACCACGCCTGGTCGGCCTTCTTCCCGGCCAGGTCGAGCGGCAGCAGGATGTTCTCCTTGGCCGTCAGGGTCGGCACGAGGTTGAACGCCTGGAACACGAAGCCGATGCGGTCGCGGCGCAGGTTGGTCAGCGCCTTGTCCTTCAGCTTGCCGAGCGCGGTGCCGTCGACGACGGCCTCGCCCGAGGTCGGGGTGTCGAGCGCCGCCAGGCAGTGCATCAGCGTGGACTTGCCGGATCCCGAGGGACCCATGATGGCGGTGAACTCCCCCTTCATCAGGTCGACGGTCACCCCGTCGAGGGCACGGACCTCGGCCTCCTCCGTGCCGTAGACCTTCACCAGGTCCTGTGCGCTTGCCGCGACGCCCTGCAGCGCCGCCCCTCCCGTGGGCTGCTCAGTCATGGGAGGAGTCTGGCAGGGGCCTCCGACGTCCTGCCATGGGATAACACCCGCAGACGACCCTGACATCTGTCAGGGGTCACCCGGGGTCTGGACCAGTGGCCCTAGGTTGAGCCGCGTGGGAGACGTCGTCGCGGGGCTGCTGACCGGCCTGTCCCTCATCGTGGCGATCGGCGCGCAGAACGCGTTCGTGCTCCGGCAGGGACTCCGCCGCAGCCACGTCGGGCTGGTCGTCGCGATCTGTGCCCTGTCCGACGTCGTGCTCATCCTCGCGGGCGTCGCCGGCATCGGCGTGCTCGTCGACCGCGCCCCCTGGGCGGTCGAGGCGGTCCGCTGGCTCGGCGTCGCGTTCCTCACCGTCTACGGCGTGGCCTCCCTGCTGCGCGCCCGACGCGCGGAGGCCCTCGACGCCGGTGACGGCGTGGTCGAGGCACGACGCGGGGTGGTGGGTCGGGCGGTCGCCCTCACCTGGCTCAACCCGCACGTCTACCTCGACACCGTGCTCCTGCTCGGGTCGATCGCCGGGACCCACGGCACACCCGGGCGCTGGTGGTTCGCACTCGGCGCCTGCGTGGCGAGCATCGCGTGGTTCGCCGGCCTCGGGTACGGCGCCCGGCTGGCCGCCCCGCGCCTGGCCAGCCCCCGCTCCTGGCAGGTGCTCGACGTGCTGGTCGGCCTGGTGATGCTGGCGATCGCCGTACGCCTCGCGCTCGGCGCGTGATCGTCGTACCCCCTCCCGGCCGGGTCGCCGGAAACCGGCGGTGCGGCTGCTCACTCCGAGGTGGGGTCGCCCTCGGCCGGCTGGCGGGCGACGGCCTCGTCGTGGCGGGCGTGGAGCCGGTCCCGGACCTCGGACGGCTCGTAGTGGCGACGCACCCGCTCGTCGCGCGCGACGGCGGCACCGGTGGCCACGCCGGCCAGGATCCCGGCCAGTCCGACCCACTTCCACACGCGCATGGTCGGAGCCTAGTGGTCGGCGTGCGTCGATCGTGCAGACTGCGCGCATGACCCTGAGCCTCGACCAGGCGGTGGACCTCACCCGCAGCGGCGACATCTGGTTGTTCCGCGGTCGTCGGGCACCGGACCGGGCGATCCGCGCGGTCACCAACTCGCCGGTCAACCACGTCGGCATGGCGGTGGTCGTGGACGACCTGCCGCCGCTGATCTTCCACGCCGAGCTCGGCAAGAAGCAGCTCGACATGTGGACCGGCGACCACCACCGAGGCGTGCAGCTGCACGACCTGCGCGAGGCCGTGACGCGGTGGCAGGTCGAGTACGACCAGGACGCCTGGGTCCGCCAGCTCGACCCGCAGATCGGCCAGTCCGAGGAGGACGGGATGCTGCGCACCGTCGCGCGGCTCGACGGGGTCTCCTTCCCCAGCCTGACCCGGCTGGGCGCCCGGTGGCTCCGCGGCCGCGACGCCTACGTCCCGCAGCGCAAGCGCGGTCAGCGCGTCACCCCGGAGGCGGCTTTCTGCGCCGAGATCGTGGCCAGCTGCTACATCGAGATGGGCATCCTCCGCGACGACCGGCGCGCGACCTGGTACGACCCGGGCAAGTTCTGGAGCGGCGACTACCTGCCGATCTCCCCGGGCTGGAGCCTCGGCAAGGAGGTCGCGGTCAGTCGCTGACCGAGTCGAGTGCGGAGGTGGTCGTGCTCGGCACATGGCTGCGCACTCGACTCACTCGATCGACCGCGCCAGCCGGTCCGCTACCACCGATACCGCGGCCCGGAGCTCGGGACCGCCCACCACCGTGAACGGGAGCGGGACGTGGGCGAGCCACTCACCGGCGTACGCCTGCGGGTTGCTGGTGCTGCCGACCAGCTCGCAGCGGCCGTCGGGCAGCTCGCGCAGGTCGCCCAGCGTGGGCCGGATCCACGGCCGCACCTCGGCCAGTGGCAGGTCGAAGACGAGGTGGGTGTCGTGCTCCCACCCCTTGCCGAGGTTGGCCTCGAGCTCGGCCGCCGGATCGAGGTCGGCCGGCACCTCGAAGGTGCCCGCGAGCTGCTCCACCTCGGTGATCCGGTCGATGCGGAAGGTCCGCAGCGCGTCGGCGTGGTGCGAGTGGCAGAGCAGGTACCACCGGCCGTAGCGCACCACCACCGACCACGGGTCCACCTCGAAGGTCCGGGCGTTGCCGGCCGCCGTGCGGTAGCCGATGCGCACCTGCTGCTGGGCTGCGACCGCGGCGACCAGCCCGCTCGTGACCTCCGGGTCGGGCCGGACCGACGCCCTCTCGGGCACGGTGCGCGCGGTCTCCCGCACGGCGGCCGCCTGCCGCGCGACGTTGGTCGGCAGCACGCGCAGGATCTTGCCGAGCGCGGAGCCCACCGGGTCGGCGGGGTCGGCGACCGCGTGCTGGGAGTCCAGGGCGGCCATCACCAGCCCGAGCGCCTCGGTCGCCGAGAAGACCAGCGGCGGCAGTCGGAGCCCGCGCCCCAGCGTGTAGCCGCCGTAGGGACCACGCGTGGACTCGATCGGGATGTCGGCCTCGCGCAGGATCGCGACGTAGCGCCGCGCGGCGCGCTCGGTGACGCCGAGGCGCTCGGCCAGCTCCGCGGCGGTGACCCCCGGTCGGGCCTGCAGGACGTCGAGCGCCCGCAGCGCCCGCGCGGTCGGGCTGATCTCGCTCATGAAGAGCATCGTGGCACCGGTTCCGGACGTGGAGCGTCCGGAATGACCCCTAACGTGGGCGGTGAGGGTCGACCACACCGATCAAGGAGAACTCATGGACATCGTGCTCATCGCCGGACTCTGGCTCGACGGCTCGGCCTGGGACGACGTGTTGCCCGAGCTCGACCGGCTCGGCCACCGCGGCATCCCGGTGACGCTGCCCGGACAGGGCGACGGCGCCACCTCGGCGACGTACGACGACCAGGCGGACGCGGTCGTCGCAGCCGTCGACGCGGCCGACGGGTCACCCCTCGTCGTAGGTCACTCCGCAGCGTCGACGCTGGCGTGGGTGGCGGCCGACCGGCGTCCGGACGCCGTGACCGGGGTGGTCCTGATCGGCGGCTTCCCGACGACCGGCGGCAACGCCTACGCCGACTTCTTCGACACCGACGGCGACGCGGTGCCGTTCCCCGGCTGGGAGCCGTTCGCCGGCCCGGACTCCGACGACATGTCGCCCGAGCTGAAGGCGGAGGTGGCGGCGTCCACCCACCCGGTGCCCGCGGGCGTCACCAAGGGCACGGTGCACTGGACCGACGAGCGTCGCCACGGCGTACCGCTCACGCTGGTGTGCCCGGAGTTCAGCCCCGCCCAGGCGCAGGAGTGGATCGACTCCGGTGACGTGCCCGAGCTGGCCGACGCCACGGCGTTGGAGCTCGTCGACCTCGAGTCCGGCCACTGGCCGATGTTCACCCAACCGGCCGCCCTGGCGGCGCTGGTCGACGCGGCGACCAAGCGCTGAGATCACCGGCTGGGCGGTGCGTGAGCCACATCCGGACGACGCGGAATGTGGCTGGGCCACCGCCCGGTCGCGTGTCGGCGTACGACGCTCCCGTGGGCGGTGCCTGAGCCACATCCGGACGGCGGCGGATTCAAGCGGTCGATGCAACACCGGTTGGTTTTGGTGGGTTCGACAGTAGTTCGTCGAGTGCCTGTGCCGGTGTCTTCCAGCCGAGGGTCTTGCGGGGCCTGCGGTTGAGCTTGGCGGCGACGTGGTCGAGGTAGTCGAGCTGGTAGACCGACAGGTCGGTGCTTTTGGGGAAGTACTGGCGCAGCA
>NZ_JBFUMR010000056.1:0-10738 GCF_054049275.1 Nocardioides sp. P5_E3 | reverse complement strand
CGCCCGGCCGGAGCGGACGCGGCCCGGCCCGGCACGAGGTCGGCCGGCCACTCGCGCGTGACGAGGTCGTCGTCGGCGAGGAGCGACCCGGAGGGCAGGTCGCGCGCGGCGACCAGCACCTCGACGGTCTCGGCCGGTGGCGGCGCGAGGGTGCGCAGCGCGCCAAGAGCGGCGACGGCGGTGAGCACGGCGGCGATCAGCCGACGACGGCGCCGCAGCTGGTGGCGTACGGCGCGCAGCCGGCGCCTGGCCGGTGGAAGTCCCGGGAACATGCACCGACGCTAGGCCGGGGCGACCGCCGCCCGCTCGGCCTCTCCACAGGGGTCTCGTGACGGTCGCTGCGCGACCTCCTCGACCCGCGGTGAGTCAGTCGGACGAGCTGGAGGACGAGCTGGAGGACGAGCTGGAGGAGGAACCCGACGAGGAGCTGGACGACGAGCTCGTCGTGCTGGTCGACGGGGTCGAGGACGAGGAGGTGCCGGCGCCGGTTGACGACGAAGCCGGCGTCGAGGAGCCCGCTTCCGCGCGGCTGTCGGTGCGGTAGAAGCCCGAGCCCTTGAACACCACGCCCACGGCGTTGTAGAGCTTGCGCAGCCGGCCGTCGCACTGGGGGCAGACGGTGAGCGCGTCCTCGCTGAAGCTCTGGAACTGCTCGAACGAGTGGCCGCACTCGGTGCAGGCGTACTGGTAGGTCGGCATGTGGGTCCTCTGGCAGCGACGGTGGTGCGGGATCGGCCGGGCCGGCGCGACGCGCTGGCACTCGGGCCCTTCGACTGCCAATGGTACGGCACAATGGTCGAGCGATGACCGAGCCTGCCGACACCCCCGACTCCACCCCCGACCCCACCCCCGCCTCGGCTGCCTCGGCTGCCACGACCGAGCAGACCACCGAGCCCGCCCGCGGCTCGCGCTGGCAGGCCTTCAAGCGTGCGCCCCGGGCGGTGCGCTGGACGGCGTGGACCGCGCTGGGCCTGGTGGTGCTGCTGCTGGTGCTCGCCGCGGTGTCCGTGGTCGTCGTACGCCGCCCGCTGCCGCAGACCGACGGTGAGATCGAGGTTCCCGGGCTGTCGGCGAGCGTCGAGGTGGTGCGCGACGAGCATGGCATCGCGCAGGTCTACGCCGACACCGACGCCGACCTGATGTTCGCGCAGGGCTTCGTGCACGCGCAGGACCGCTTCTTCGAGATGGACTTCCGCCGCCACGTCACCGCGGGCCGGCTCTCGGAGATCTTCGGCCCCGACACCCTCGAGACCGACCGCTTCATCCGCACGATGGGCTGGCGGCGCGTCGCCGAGCGCGAGTGGGCGCTGCTGGAGCCGGCGACGCGTGACGCGCTGACGTCCTACGCCGCCGGGGTCAACGCCTACATCGCCGACCGCAGCCCGTCGCAGCTGGCGGTGGAGTACAGCGTGCTGGGGCTCACCGGCCTCGACTACTCCCCGGCGGAGTGGGACCCGATCGACTCGCTCGCCTGGCTCAAGGCGATGGCGTGGGACCTGCGCGGCAACATGGACGCCGAGGTCGACCGGGTGCTGCTCTCGCTCGACCACACCGAGGACGAGATCGCCTCGCTGTGGCCCGACTACCCCTTCGACGAGCACCCGCCGATCGTCAGCGGCGGTGGGGTCGTCGACGGGGTCTTCGAGCAGAACGCCTCGGGCAACGCGACCCGCAACCCCCGCCGGCCGGCGTACGCGCCCGGCGTCGTCGCGGCCCTCGAGCGGGTGCGCGACCGGCTCGACGCGATGCCCGAGCTCATCGGCAAGGGCCGCGGGATCGGCAGCAACTCGTGGGTCGTCGACGGGGAGCACAGCGCCACCGGCGAGCCGATCCTGGCCAACGACCCCCACCTCGGCATCAGCCAGCCCGGCATCTGGATGCAGATGGGCCTGCACTGCCGCGCGCGGACGGCCGACTGCACGCTCGACACGTCGGGCTTCACGTTCTCCGGGGTGCCGGGCGTGATCATCGGCCACAACGCCGACATCGCCTGGGGCTTCACCAACCTCGGCCCCGACGTCACCGACCTCTTCCTCGAGCAGACCGAGGGCGACGACCGCTACGTCCGCGACGGCGCGACCGAGGCGATGGAGGTGCACACCGAGACGATCAAGGTGCGCGGCGAGGACGACGTCGAGATGCGCGTGCGCGAGACGGTCCACGGGCCACTGATCAGCGACGTCTCGACGGAGTTCGCGACCGTCGGCGCCAACGCACCCACCGACGAGCCGGGCGAGCGGGGGAGCGGCTACGCCGTCGCGCTGGCGTGGACCGCCCTCGAGCCGGCGCCGACCGCCGACGCGATCCTCGCCCTCAACCGCGCCTCCGACTGGGACTCGTTCCGGGCGGCCGCCGCCGACTTCTCCGTGCCGGCGCAGAACCTCGTCTACGCCGACCGCGAGGGCCACATCGGCTACCAGTCGCCCGGCCGGATCCCGATCCGCAGGGCAGGCAACGACGGCACCATGCCCGTGGAGGGCTGGATCAGCGCCAACGACTGGACCGGCGAGTACATCCCCTTCGACGGGCTGCCGAGCGTGCTCGACCCGGAGGAGGGCTTCATCGTGACGGCCAACCAGGCCGTCATCGACGAGCGCTACCCCTACCTCCTGACGAAGGACTGGGACTACGGCTACCGCTCGACGCGCATCCGCGAGGCGCTCGAGAGCGAGGGCGAGCTGTCCGTCTCGGAGATGGCCGGGCTCCAGCTCGACTCCACCAACCCCATGGCCGAGACGCTGGTGCCCTACCTCCTCGACGTCGAGGCTCTGCCGTCCCCCTACTACCGCAACGCCCAGAACCTGCTGCGCGACTGGGACTTCACCTCGCCGGTCGACAGCGCGGCCGCGGCGTACTTCAACGTCGTGTGGCGCACGGTCCTCGACAAGACCTTCCACGACGAGCTGCGGCAGCGCACCTGGCCCGACGGCGGCGACCGGTGGTTCCGCGTGGTCACCCAGATGCTGTCCGATCCCGCCGGCCCGTGGTGGGACGACGTGACCACCGACGACACGGTCGAGACCCGCGACGACATCCTGCGGGCCTCGCTCATCGACGCCCGCGACGAGATGACCCGCCGCCAGTCCCGCGACCCGCGCCTGTGGGAGTGGGGCCGCCTGCACCGCATGAACCTCCGCAACCCCACGCTCGGCGAGTCGGGCGTCGCGCCGGTCGAGCGCCTCTTCAACCGCAACGGCTGGGAGGTGGGCGGCGGCTCGTCCATCGTCGACGCCACGTCCTGGAACGCCGTCGAGGGCTTCGAGGTCACCGCCGCGCCGTCGATGCGGATGGTCGTCTCGCTCGCCGACTGGGACGACTCGCGGTGGATCAACCTCACCGGCGTCTCCGGGCACCCGGCGTCGTCGCACTACTCCGACCAGACCGAGCTCTACGTCGACGGCGAGACGCTGCCCTGGGCCTTCACCCGCGAGGCCGTGCAGGCCGCCGCGGAGGACCGGCTGCTGCTCACGCCCGCCGAGTGAGTGATCACCGGATATCCGGGGATCCCGCGGGCCCGAGCGCCACGACACCGCGCGACGTCAGCGCGAAGCCGACCTGCACGTCGTGGGGCTCGGCGGGCACGGCGAGCCCGACCTCGTCGTCGTACAGCAGCACGGCGACGGGGGTGCCGGGGGAGACGCGGGGCAGGGCGCGGTCGTAGCACCCGCCGCCCTGGCCGAGCCGCGCGCCGGACAGCGAGACCCCGGTGCCCGGCACGAGGACGACGTCGGCCTGCGCGATCGCCTCGCGCCCGAGTCGTGGTGCGGTCGGCTCGAGGAGGCCGCGCACCGCGGGGGTGAGGCCCTCGCGACCGGTGTAGACGGCCCAGTCGAGGTCGAGCCCCGGCAGCACCACCGGCAGCAGCACGCGCTTGCCGGCTGCCGTGAGCGCGTCGAGCAGGAGGCCGGTGCCGGGCTCGCTGCCGACCGAGACGTACGCCGCGACGGTGGCGGCGGACCGGACCGGCTCCCACGTGAGTGCCACGTCGGCGACGGACGCCGCGAACCCGGCGGCGGCCTCGAGCGGGCGCCGCTTCCGGGCAGCCAGAACCTGGTCGCGCAGTGCGGTCTTCGCCGCCGAGTGTCCCGGTCCCACACCGGCAGCCTACGATCGAACCATGGCAAGCAAGGGCAACCCGCAGGGCCTCGCGCTCGCGCGCGAGAAGATGCGCCAGGCCGGCGTGGACGACGTCGCGATCGACACGTTCGCGCACTACTACCGGCTCCTCGAGCACGGGGAGACCGGCATGATCGCCGAGGGCTCGATCGAGCCCCTCGACATGGAGTCGCTGGCCGACGTCGAGGTCGCCGAGGGCGACGCCGCGGAGGCCATCCGCAAGACCGCGGTCATCAAGCTCAACGGCGGCCTCGGCACGTCGATGGGCATGGAGCGTGCGAAGTCGCTGCTGTGCGTGCGCCGCGGGCTGAGCTTCCTCGACATCATCGCCCGGCAGGTGCTGCACCTCCGCAAGGAGTACGACGCCACGCTGCCGCTGCTGTTCATGAACTCCTTCCGCACCTCGTCCGACACGATGGCCGCGCTCGCGCGCTACGAGGACCTCCCGGTCGAGGGCCTGCCGCTGGAGTTCCTGCAGAACAAGGAGCCCAAGCTCCTCGCCGCCGACCTGATGCCCGCGGCCTACCCGAAGCACCCGGACCTCGAGTGGTGCCCGCCCGGCCACGGCGACATCTACACCGCGCTGCGCGGCACCGGCCTGCTGGCGCGGCTGCTCGACGCCGGCTACCGCTACGTCTTCGTCTCCAACTCCGACAACCTCGGCGCGGTGCCCGACGCGCGGGTGGCCGGCTGGTTCGCCCAGAGCGGGGCGCCGTTCGCCATCGAGGCCGTGCGTCGTACGCCCTCGGACCGCAAGGGCGGCCACTTCGCCCGCCGCAAGGCCGACGGCCGCATCGTGCTGCGCGAGTCGGCGCAGACGCTCGACGCCGACAAGGACGCGCTGGCCGACCTCAACCGCCACAAGTACTGCTCGACCAACAACCTGTGGTTCGACCTGCAGGCGATGGTCGACGCGCTCGACGCCCGTGGCGGCATCCTGGGCCTGCCGCTGATCAAGAACGTCAAGCACCTCGACCCGGCCGACAGCTCGACGCCGGAGGTCATCCAGATCGAGACGGCGATGGGTGCCGCGATCGAGGTGTTCGAGGGCGCGCTCACGATCGAGGTCGGCCGCGACCGCTTCGTCCCGGTGAAGACCACCGACGACCTGCTCGTGCTGCGCTCCGACGTCTACGACCTCGGCCGCGACTTCGTGCTCGACCAGACCGGCGACGAGGTGCCGTTCGTGTCGCTGGACGGCGACTTCTACAAGCTGGTCGGCGACTTCGACAAGCGCTTCCCCGAGGGCGCCCCGTCGCTGCGGGAGGCCGAGTCGTTCACCGTCGAGGGCGACTGGACCTTCGGCAAGGGCGTGCGCGTCGTCGGCGACGTCGCGCTCGGCGCCTCGTCCGCCCAGCGCGTCGAGGGCGGCACCGTCCTGAGCGAGCAGGACCCGGCCCAGGACACCGATGGCTGACCTGCTGCCCGTTGCCGACTACGTCGAGCGGATCCTCGCCACGGTCTCCCCGCTGCCGGCCTTCCCGCAGCCCCTGATGGAGGCCCTCGGTCTCGCCCTGGCCGAGGACGTGGTCGCACCGATCTCGCTGCCGAGCTTCGACAACTCCGCGATGGACGGCTACGCCGTGGTCGCCGACGACGTCGCCGGCGCGAGCGAGGACACCCCGGTCACCCTGCCCGTCGTCGGTGAGATCGGGGCCGGCCAGTCCTCGATCCTGGCCCTGTCGCCGGGCACCGCGGTCAAGATCATGACCGGCGCCCCGGTGCCGGCCGGCGCGACGACGGTCGTGCCCTACGAGTGGACCGACCGCGGCGTCGCCAGCGTGCGGATCGGCCGGGCCGCCACCCCGGGCCAGCACATCCGGCCCACCGGCGACGACATCTCCGAGGGCGACATGCTTCTGGAGGAGGGCACGGTCCTGGGGCCGCGACACCTCGGCATGCTCGCCGCCGTGGGTCGCGCGACCGTCCGCACCCGCCCCCGTCCGCGCGTCGTGGTCATCTCCACCGGCTCCGAGCTCCGCGACCCAGGTACGCCGCTGGGCCGCGACTCGATCTACGACGGCAACTCCTACCTCCTGGCCGCCGCTGCCCGCGCCGCCGGTGCGATCGCCTACCGCGTCGGCATCGTGCCCGACGAGACGCACGCCTTCTCCGAGGCGCTGAGCGACCAGCTCGTCCGCGCCGACATCGTCGTCACGAGCGGCGGCGTGAGCGAGGGCGACTTCGACGTCGTGAAGGAGTCGTTGTCGCACCACGGCTCGATGTGGTTCGGCGGCGTCGGCATGCAGCCCGGCAAGCCGCAGGGCTTCGGCACCGTCGGCGAGGACGACACCCCGGTCTTCACCCTTCCCGGCAACCCGGTCTCGTCCTACGTCTCGTTCGAGATGTTCGTGCTGCCCGCGATCCGCCGGATGATGGGGAAGCTGCCCTACGTCCGGCCCGCCGGGCGCGCCCGGCTGACCCACGGCCTGTCGTCGCCGGACGGCAAGGTGCAGCTCGTCCGCGGCCACCACGAGACCGACCGAGGCGGCACCTTCGTCTCGCCCGTCGGCGGCCACGGCTCGCACCTCATCGGCGACCTCGCGGCGGCCAACTGCCTCATCGAGGTGCCCGCCGACACGACCGCGATCCCGGCCGGCGAGATGGTCGCCATCCGCAAGCTCGACGAGGAGTTCTGATGGGGGACCCGCAGGGACGGCTGACCCACGTGGACGAGCACGGTGCCGCCCGCATGGTCGACGTCGGTGACAAGCCCGTCACGACCCGTACGGCGTCCGCCACCGGCCGCGTGCTCGTCAGCCCGGCCGTCGTCGAGCTGCTGCGCGGCGAGGGCGTGCCCAAGGGCGACGCGCTGGCCGTGGCCCGCATCGCCGGGATCATGGGCGCCAAGCAGACGCCCGCACTGATCCCGCTGTGCCACCCGCTGGCGATCTCCGGCGTGACCGTCGACCTGGAGGTCACCGACGAGTCCGTCGACATCACCGCGACGGTCCGCACCACCGACCGCACCGGCGTCGAGATGGAGGCGCTGACCGCCGTGTCGGTGGCCGCGCTCACCGTCGTCGACATGGTCAAGGCGGTCGACAAGGCCGCGACCATCACCGACATCCGGGTCGAGAGCAAGAGCGGCGGTCGCTCGGGGGAGTGGCAGCGATGAACCTCCGGGCGGCGGTGGTCGTCGCGTCCAACCGCGCCGCCGCCGGGACGTACGCCGACGAGACCGGGCCGCTGATCGCCGGCTGGCTGCGCGAGCAGGGCTTCGAGTGCGGCGACCCCGTCGTCGTGCCTGACGGCGACCCGGTGCGCGAGGCGATCGCCGCGGCCGTCGCCGCCGGCGCCCGGCTGGTCCTCACCACCGGTGGCACCGGGCTCACGCCCACCGACCGCACCCCGGAGGCGACTGCACCGCTGCTCGACCGCGAGGTGCCCGGCATCGCCGAGGCGATCCGCGCAGCCGGGGTGGCCAAGGGCGTGCCGACGGCGATGCTCTCGCGTGGCCTCGCCGGGATCGCCGGCGACTGCCTGGTCGTCAACCTCCCCGGCTCGCGGGGTGGGGTGAAGGACGGCCTCGGCGTCCTCGAGCCCGTCGTCCGCCACGCCGTCGAGCAGGTCGTCGGGAGCGACCACTGAACGGCCTGTCGGGCACCGCCCCCGGGTGGCCCGCCCGGCTGGAGTCGCAGGGCGTGGTCGTCCGCGCGCTGCGCAGGTCCGATGCCGACGAGTGGCAGGCCGTGCGCGCCCGCAACCACGACTGGCTGCGGCCGTGGGACGCCACCGTGCCGCCGGGTGCCGCGCCGCGCCCGTCGTCGTACAAGGTGGTCACCCGCTCCCTGCTCCACCAGGCCAAGCTCGGGCAGTGCCTGCCCTTCGTGATCGAGGTCGAGGGCCGCTTCGCCGGGCAGGTCACGGTGAGCAACGTCGCGCGCGGCTCGGCGCAGTGGGGCTCGATCGGCTACTGGGTCGCCGCCGAGGTCGCCGGGCGCGGGGTCGCACCCCGCGCGGTGGGCATGGTCATCGACCACTGCCTCGGCCCCGTCGGGCTGCACCGCATCGAGATCTGCGTGCGGCCCGAGAACACCAACTCCCTGCGGGTGGTGGAGAAGCTCGGTCTGGAGCAGGTGGGTTACGCCCCACGCTTCCTGCACATCGACGGGGCGTGGCGCGACCACCGGATCTTCGCGGTCACCGCCGAGGAGGCCCCTGAGGGTGTGGTCGCGCGGCTCGAGACACACCAGTCACACCAGTAGTTCTGCGACACACCACTTGACATCCGCCTCGGTCACGCTCCCCGCTCCTACGCTTCGGACGTGGACCTGAGCGCTCTCATCTTCGTCGCCCTTGCCGTGGCGTGGGCCGTCTACCTGATCCCCAAGGCCCTCAAGCACCACGACGAGGTCGTCCGCAGCCGATCCGTCGAGAAGTTCTCCCACACGATGCGCGTGCTCGCCCGACGCGAGCCCGTCGACCGCCGCAACGCGCGCCTGGTCGTCTCGCCGATCCGCGCCGCGCTGCGCCCGCCGGTCGAGACCAAGGCCCACGCCGAGCCCGAGGTCGTCGCCGCGTCGGTCACCACCGAGGTGACCCGCGAGGTCACCGCCACCGTCTCCACAGGCCCTGCGTTGTCCCGTCAGCCGTCGAGCCAGCCGTCGCGTGCCCTGTCGCCGGTCGCCGAGCGGGCGTCCGCCCGCCGGGCCGCGAAGCGCCGCCGCAACGTCCTCTCCCTCGTCCTCCTCGCGAACGCCGTCGTGGTCGGCCTCGCCGTCGCGAAGGTCGTCGCCTGGCCGTGGGTCGCCGTGCCGGTGGCCGTCCTGGTCGCCTGGCTGGTCGCCTGCCGGGTGTCGGTGCGCGCCGAGCGTCGCCAGCGCGCCCTCCGCTCCGCGATCGAGATCGGCATGCCGCCGATCGTCGAGGAGGAGCTCGACGAGTCCGACCTGACTGGCGAGATCACCGTGACCCCGCCCCAGCCCCGCGTGCCCGACGCCCCGGCCGAGCCCGCGGCGGCCTCGCCCGCGGCCGACGCCCCGGCCGTGGTCACCGGCGAGGTCCAGGTCGTCGGCGCCTGGGACATGGTGCCCACCACGCTGCCGACCTACGTCAGCAAGCCGGCCGCCCAGCGGCGTACGGTCTCGACGATCGACCTCGACTCCACCGGCGTCTGGTCGAGCGGCCACCACGACGGCGACTCGGCCCTCGCACGCTCGGCCGAGCAGTCCGCCAAGGCTGCGCGCGAGGCCGGCGAGACCCGCCGCGCCAGCGGCGCCTGAGTCCGGCTCCGCCGGACGCCAGGGCGATTGGCTCGGCGTCGAACTGCTCGTGTATCTTGGCGTCGCGCCTCCGGGCGCATGGGGCTGTGGCGCAGTTGGTAGCGCGTCTCGTTCGCAATGAGAAGGTCAGGGGTTCGAATCCCCTCAGCTCCACCAGCACGACGAAGAACCCGCAGGTCGACCGGACCTGCGGGTTCTCGCATGTTCCGCCCTCGCGCCGCGATCAGCCGCCGGATGATCGGCAGGACCCGGGTGCGCTACTCCGTCCGCAGGGCCGTCGCCGTACGGGTCCGCGCCGCCCACCCGGCGGGCAGCAGCGCGCCGGCCGTGGCGAGCACCAACCCGCCGAGCGCGAACATCGCGAGCTCCCACGGTCCGAACACGCTGAGCACGACCTGGGGCAGCTCGACCCCGGCACCGTCTCCCATCGCCGGCATCAGGATGCCGTGCAGCAGCACCCCTGAGGGGACGCCGACCAGGCCACCGACGAGGCCGACGAGCACGACCGACGAGAGCACGGTCGTCAGGGTCTGCCGCGGGGTCATGCCCAGCGCCTTGTGGATCCCGATGTCGTGCACGCGATCGCGAACGTCGAGCACGACAGCGTTGAGGACTCCCAGCCCCGCGACGGCGACCAGCATCAGGGTCAGCAGGCCGGCCAGAGCGTCGATGATGACGACCAGCTCGTCGGCGCCCTCTGGACTCTCCAGGTGCGCCGCGAGGTCCAGCGGGTCCAGCGCCTGCTGGAGCGCGTCGGTGTACTCGCCGTGGTCGGTGCCATCGGCCACCGAGACGAGCCAGGTGGTCAGGGTCGTGCTGGCGTCGGCCTGGGTGAGGACGAGCCCGTCGTTGTTGCCCGGGTCGAAGACCTCCCCCACGATCGTCAGCGTCACCGGCGCCCCGTCGCGGGTGAGCGTGAGGGAGTCCCCGATCTCCTTGTCGGTGGACCGCAGCACCTCTGTGGGGACGACGGCCTCCCCGGGGCGGGTGAACCAGCGGCCGGCGACGATCTCGTAGCCGACCCACCCCGGGTCCTCGGTGTACTCGACCAGGGATGAGCTCCCGCCCGTCAGTCCGGGCACGACCACGTCCGTCTCGGCGTACCCCAGCCAGCGCGCGGTGCCGGACTCGGCCTCCAGCGCGGCCGCGACCGCCGCCGGGTCGGCGGGCTCCGGTTCCGTTCCTGGCCTCGGCGTGCGCTGGGCACCAGGTGGGCCGTCGTCCGTGAAGCCGTCGACGACCAGGTCGGCCGCCGAGTGGTCGGCGGCGACCTGGATCCGGTTCAGCGACGTCGCCAGGCCCGCCGCGAGCGTGACGGCAGCGGCGCCGAACGCGATCGCCAGGACCATCGCCGCCGCGCGCGCCGGTGCGCTGAACGGGCGCGCGAGCCCCAGGGT
>NZ_JBFUMR010000055.1:0-11203 GCF_054049275.1 Nocardioides sp. P5_E3 | reverse complement strand
GACATCTACTTCTGCGACCCCCACTCGCCCTGGCAGCGCGGCAGCAACGAGAACACCAACGGCCTGCTGCGCCAGTACTTCCCCAAAAGCACCGACCTGTCGGTCTACCAGCTCGACTACCTCGACCACGTCGCCGCCAAGCTCAACCGCAGGCCCCGCAAGACCCTCGGCTGGAAGACACCGGCACAGGCACTCGACGAACTACTGTCGAACCCACCAAAACCAACCGGTGTTGCATCCACCGCTTGAATCCGCCGGCCGGGGAATGTGGGTGGTGCACCGCCCGGGCGGCGACCGAGTCGGGTGAGGTCTCGACGCGGCCGTCACGACCTCGTGCCTCGGTCGTGGGCCTTGCTCGACCTGGCCGCGCCCACGCCGACCGCTCGTTCCTCGCGGTCGACTGCGCGTCTCAGATGTAGCGCTCGGTGATGCTCGACTCGGCGAGGCGGGAGAGGCCCTCGCGGACGCTGCGGGCGCGGAGCTCGCCGACGCCCTCGACGGCCTGGAGGTCGTCGATGCCGGCGGAGAGCAGCTGCTGGAGGCCACCGAAGTGGTCGACGAGGCGGTCGACCACGGCAGGGGGGAGGCGGGGGACCTTGGCGAGGAGCCGGTAGCCGCGCGGAGCGACGGCGGCGTCGAGGTGCTCGGCGCCGCTGAGGCCGATGGCCCGGGCCACCGCGGCGGGGTCGACCAGCTCGGTGGGGGAGAGCGTCTCCAGCTCGGCGACGTGGGAGGAGGGGTCGGCCTGACGGCGACGGCCGCCCGGGAGGTAGTCGCGCACGACGAGGTCGCGCTCGGCGTCGACGCCGGTGACGAGCTCCTCGAGCTGGAGGGAGAGGAGACGTCCGTCGGTGCCGAGCTCGAGGACGTAGTCCTCGATCTCGCGGGCGATCCGGATGACCATCTCGAGGCGCTGCGCGACGACGGCGACGTCGCGCACCGTGACGAGGTCCTCGATCTCGAGGGCGGACAGGGTCGCGGAGACCTCGTCGAGGCGCAGCTTGTAGCGCTCGAGGGTGGCGAGGGCCTGGTTGGCGCGGGAGAGGATCTTGCCGGAGTCCTCGAGGACGTGTCGGATCTCGCCGACGTAGGCCGCGATGATCTGCATCGACTGCGATACCGAGATGACGGGGTGGCCCGTCTGCTTGGCGACGCGCTCGGCGGTGCGGTGGCGGGTGCCGGTCTCCTCGGAGGGGATCGTGTGGTCGGGCATCAGGTGGACGGCAGCCCGGTGGATGCGGGTGATGTCCTTATCGATGACGATCGCGCCGTCCATCTTGGCCAGCTCGCGCAGGCCCGTGGCGGTGAACGGGACGTCGAGGGTGAAGCCGCCGGTCGAGATGGACTCGACGACCCGGTCGAGCCCCAGGACGATCAGGGCGCCGGTGCGGCCACGGAGGATGCGTTCGAGCCCGTCGCGCAGGGGCGTGCCCGGTGCGATCGAGGCCAGGGTCGCGCGCAGCCTCAGCTGCTCGTCGATGCGCTCTGCCACCGGTCCTCCACGTGCTCTCTCCTCGGGCGCCCCCGTGCGCCATCGGGTGAAGTGTAGGGGTGGTCGGGCCCGATCCCCCGATCGTTTCCAGCTCAGGGGCCTCCGACCGCGGTCGGGCGACCCCTGCTCGTCAGAGGGGTGGTGTCAGGTCGAGGGTGAGCAGCGCGCCCAGGACATCGTCCACCTCCACCACGCGGAGGCCGTCGACCACGCGCCGCGAGGGGATCCCGCGCTCGCTGGGCAACGCCCGTCCGCGGGGGACGACCGCCACCTTGAAGCCGAGCCGCGACGCCTCGGCGATGCGCTGCGGCAGGTCGCGCACCCGGCGCAGCTCGCCGGCGAGGCCGATCTCCCCGATGGCCACGGCGCCTCGCGGTGGCGGCACGCCGAGGTGGGAGCTGGCCACGGCGACCGCGATGGCCAGGTCGGCCGCGGGATCGTGCAGCTTGGCGCCGCCGACGGTCGCGACGAACGTGTCGCTGCCCGCGATCCGGAGCCGGGCGTGTCGCTGGAGGACGGCGAGCACCATGTCGACACGTGACGACTCCACGCCCGAGACCGTGCGGCGGGGTCGCTCGAGCGGGGACGGCGTCAGCAACGCCTGCACCTCGGCCAGCAGCGGTCGTCGTCCCTCCATCGTCACGGCCACGCAGGTTCCGGAGACGTCCTGGGTGTGGTGCTCGACGAAGAGCCCGGTCGGGTCGGTGACGGCGGAGATGCCCTCCGAGGAGAGGTCGAAGCAGCCCACCTCGTCGACCGGGCCGTAGCGGTTCTTCATGGCACGGACCATGCGGAAGCGTGAGTTGCGGTCGCCCTCGAAGTGGAGGACCACGTCGACGAGGTGCTCGAGCACCCGCGGGCCGGCGATCGACCCGTCCTTGGTCACGTGGCCGACGATCATGGTGGTGATGTTGCGGGTCTTGGCGACGCGGATCAGCGCGGCGGCGACCTCCTTGACCTGGGTGACGCCACCGGGGACGCCGTCGATGCCCGAGGCGCCGATCGTCTGGATCGAGTCGACGACCAGCAGCGTCGGTCGTACGTCCTCGATGTGGGTGAGCACCGCCCCGAGGTCGGTCTCGGCGGCGAGGAACAGCTCGTCGTGGACGCCGCCGGTGCGGTCGGCGCGCAGCCGCACTTGGGCGGCCGACTCCTCGCCGGTGACGTAGAGGGTGCGCTGCCGGGTGCTCGCGGTCTGCGCGGCCACCTCGAGCAGCAGCGTGCTCTTGCCGACGCCCGGCTCGCCGGCCAGCAGGATCGCGGCGCCCGGCACGAGCCCGCCACCGAGGACGCGGTCGAGCTCGGGCACCCCGCTGGGGCGCGCGACCGACTCCGTGGTCGCGACCTGCCCGATGGGCACCGCCGGCGTCGAGACCGGACCGGCGGCGGCGCGCAGGGTCGGCGCGCCCGCCTCGGCGACGGACCCCCAGGCCTGGCACTCGCCGCAGCGGCCGACCCACTTGGCGGTCTCCCACCCGCACTCCGAGCAGCGGTAGGAGGAGCGCACCCGAGCGGTCTTCGTCGACATGGACCACACGCTAGGCGAGCCCACCGACACCCCGGTGCCCGCCGCGCGCGCCGGTGCTCACCCGTCGGGTGGGCGTGCGCGAGCGAGGGCGGGGCTTATGCTCACCTCGATTGGATCGATCTAGGGCGATCGGGAGGGGGAGCCATGGCGCGCAACGAGCATCGGACCGGGAGCACGCTGCCGGTGACGCCGCCCACCCTCGCCGACGTCGCGGAGCGGGCCGGGGTGTCGCGCCAGACGGTGTCCAACGCCGTCAACAACCCCGACCTGCTGCGTCCCGACACCCTCGAGCGGGTGCGCCAGACGATCGCCGAGCTGGGTTACTCGCCCAACCGCGCCGCCCGCAACCTCCGCACCCGGACGTCGTCCCTGATCGGCCTGCGCTTCGCCCCCGCCCAGGAGGGCACCGCCAACGCCGCGATGGACCGGTTCGTGCACTCGCTGGTCGAGGCGAGCGAGGGGGTGGGCTACCACGTCCTGCTCTTCCCGGGCGACGACGAGGACCCGGTCGGCGGCTACGACAACCTGCTGCGCTCGACCGCCGTGGATGCCTTCGTCGTCACCGACACCTACCTCGGCAACCCGCAGGCCGCGTGGCTGAGCCAGCAGCGCGCCCCGTTCGTCGCCTTCGGCCGGCCGTGGGACGACGACGAGGCCCGCCACGTGTGGGTCGACGTCGACGGCGCCGCCGGCATCGCGCTCGCCACCCAGCACCTCATCGACCGCGGCCACACCCGCATCGCGTGGATCGGCTGGCGCAAGGACTCCCCGATCGGCGAGGACCGCCGCTCCGGCTGGGTGCGCACGATGCACAAGAACGGCCTCTCCACCACGGGCATGGCCTCACGTGTCGAGGACGTCGTCCACAGCGGCGCCGAGGCGGCAGCCGTACTTCTGGACGAGTCCGCCCCGACGGCGTTCGTCTGCGCGTCCGACACCCTCGCGATGGGCGTCCTCCACACGCTCTGGATCCGGCAGCTCGCGCCCGGCCGCGACATCGGCGTGGTCGGCTTCGACGACTCCCAGGTGGCCCAGGTCTACCCGGTGGGTCTCACGTCCGTACGCCAGCCGCTGGAGGACGTGGCGGTCGAGATCATCCGCACCCTGCGCGCGCTGCTGTCCCACCAGCCCGTCGAGACGCGCGGCGTCCTCCTCGAGCCGACGCTGGCGATCCGCGAGTCGAGCTGACGCCGGCTCAGAAGTGGCGCCACCAGAGGTTGACCGCGTAGTCGACCTCGGTGCCGGTGTGGGAGGCGAGCGCCTCCTCGGCCGCCTCCGGTGGCAGCTCGATGCGGACGACCGACTCGAGGTCCTCGCGCGAGGTGAACGACCACCCCATGTCGATCTGCCGGCGCTGCCAGCCGTGCATCGACCAGAACCGCTCCACCGCCTCGGGGTCGACCTCGGGGAAGCCGCGACCGAACCAGCGACCGAAGGTCGACCGGGTCGGGTCGTTGTCGATCACGAACGCCGTGCCCCCGCGGCGTACGACCCGGTCGAGCTCGCGCAGGCCGGGCTCCGAGCCGGGGCCGAAGAAGTAGGCCCAGCGCGCGTGCGCCACGTCGACGGACGCGTCGGGCAGGGGGATTGCCTGGGCGCCGCCCTCGAGGACGCGCACGTGGGCCAGTGAGCGCGTACGACGACGGGCGAGCCCGACGAGCGGCGGGTGCGGCTCGACGCCGACCACCTGGGCCGCGGACCCGGCCCACAGCGGGAGGTGGAAGCCGCTGCCGCAGCCGACGTCGAGGACCGTGCGCCCGGCCCAGTCGCCGATCTCGCGCATCGCGGTGGCGATGCGGTCGTGGGGGTCGGCGGCGCGGTTCTCGAGCTCGTACAGCTCGGGGGTGTTCCAGATGTTGGGGGAGGGGCGCGGCTTCAGATCCGCACCAGGCCGTTGGGGGTCTGGAGCTGGACGGCGACGATGCCGGGGGTGCCGTTGGGGGCGACCCACTCGACCTTCACGTCCTCGAGGGGAGCCTCGACGGTCTCGCCGAGCCACTCGCTGACCCGCTGGGGGTCGCCGGCGATCTCGAGGCAGTCGAGGGAGTACGCGCCGGTCGCGCCGTTGCTGGGGTGGAGGTCCGAGGACGACTGCCACTGGATGAAGAACGGCAGCTGGGGGTCGGAGAGCAGGCCGTTGACGCCGATCTGCTGCCAGAGGAGCTCGGTGCCGTCGGGGCGACGACGGTTGCCCTTGACCGCCTCGCGACCGAGCCGGGACTCGATCTGGGAGATGTCGGCCACGGAGACGACCCAGCCGAGCCAGCCGCCGCCGAGGGCGGAGCGGGCGCGGACGGCCTGGCCGAAGGGGGCCTTGTCGCTGGCGGGGTGGTCGAGGACCTCGACGATCTCCATGTAGATGTCGCCGGCCAGCGGCAAGGTCATGTTGCGGGTGCCGAAACGGGGATGGATGCCCCCGTCGACGAAGTCGGTGCCGAGCAGCCCCCCGATGCGCTGGGCGGTGCTGGCAAGTCCATCAGGTCCGGCGGCGAAGCTGACGTGGTCCAGGCGCATGACCAGATTCTGGTCCGCGCGCATGCCGGCCTTGACACCGGGGTCGGAGTTTCTTGATGTCAAGACGTGCCGGCGAGCCTCAGCATCAGGTCGCGCACGTCGGTCGCGGCCACCGACCCGGCGACCGCGCCCGGGGTGCTGCACACGAGCATGGGGCCGAGAGTGGGGTCCTTCGGCAGCCGTCCGTGGGTGCCGCGCACCGGCGACGGGTCGAGCGGGACGACCTTCATCGCGTACCGCAGCCCGGCCATCTTCCTGGCGAGGGTGAGGCCGGCCTTGAGCTTGACCGCCTTGTCCTCGGGGTCGAAGAACAGCTCGGCGGGGTCGTAGCCCGGCTTGCGGTGGATCTCGACGCCCCGGGCGAAGTCGGGCGCCCGGGCGTCGTCGAGCCAGTAGTAGTAGGTGAACCAGGCGGTCTCGTCGGCGACGAGCACCAGGTCGCCGGAGCGCTCGTGGTCGAGGCCGTACGCCGCCTGCGCGCTGCGGTCGAGCACCTGGTCGACGCCGGGGAGCTCGGCGCACAGCCCGCGGACCGTCTCGAGGTCGGCGGGGTCGTCGACGTAGACGTGCGCGACCTGGTGGTCGGCGACGGCGAAGGCACGTGAGGTCCAGGGGTCGAGGTACTCCATGCCGTCCTGGGTGTAGACCTCGAGCAGCCCGCTGCGGCGCAGCATCCGGTTGATGTCGACGGGCTGGTCGGCGTCGGTGATGCCGTACTCCGAGAGCACCAGCGTGGTGACGCCGGTGCGCTCGGCGTCGTCGAGGAGCGGCGCCAGCGCGGCGTCGATCTCCTGGGCGGCCCGCACGGCCTCGTCGGAGTCGGGGCCGAAGCGCTGGAGGTCGTAGTCGAGGTGCGGGACGTAGCAGAGGGTGAGGTCGCTGCGGGGCATCAGCCGGCGGGTGGCGGCGATGATCCACTCGCTGGAGGCGATCGCGGCGGTCGGGCCCCAGTAGGTGAACAGCGGGAACTCGCCGAGCGCGCCGACGAGCTCGTCGTGGAGCTCGGGCGGGCGGGTGTAGCAGTCGGGCGCCTTCTTGCCGTCGGCGTAGTAGATCGGCCGCGGCGTGACCGTGTAGTCGGTCGTCATGCCCATGGCGTACCACCAGCAGACGTTGGCGACGGTGTAGTCGGGTCGCTCGCGGCGGATCGTCTCCCACACCTTCTCGCCGTCGACGAGCTTGTTGTGCTGGCGCCAGAGGAAGACCTCGCCCAGCTCGCGGAAGTACCACCCGTTGCCCACGGCGCCGTGTCCCGACGGCGGCAGGCCGGTGAGGAACGTCGACTGCACGGAGCAGGTGACGGCCGGGAGGATCGGCTCCAGGGTGGCCTGCGAGCCCGCATCGGCGAGGCGGCGCAGCCGGGGCATGTGCCGGAGCAGGTCGGGGGTCAGGCCGACGAGGTCGACGACGAGCAGCTTGGGGTGGGCCACGGTGGCGTCCTGTCTGGGTGGGGGCGGAGAAAGGGGGGAGGGGGAGGTCAGTCGAGCGAGGTGAGGCCGAGCCCGACGAGCTCGTCGCGGACCCACGCCAGCTCGGCGGCGAGCCCGGCGGCAAGGGCGTCGTCGTCGGCGGGGGCGCCGTCGGGGAGGACGGACCAGGTGTAGGTCTCGACCTCGAGGTGGTCGGTGCGGGCGGTGTCGCCGCCGAGGAGGGCCGCCAGCGAGGCGCGGAGGTCGTCGCGGCTGTTGCGCAGCGGCGGGGCCGGGTCGGCGTGGACGGGCACGTGGAAGTGCACCCGCCACGGCGACCTGTCGTCGAGGGGTCGGCGTCCGTCGAGGGCGTCGGGGAGGTCGTCGCGCGACGCGAGCCGCTGGCCGACTCGCTGGCGCACCTGGTGCAGGAAGCGGTCCTCGGAGTACGACGTCAGCGCGGCGCGGGCGGCCGGGTCGGCCGGGTCGTCGACGACGAGCGCCGCGGCCGGCTGCACCTTGACCACGTCGAGGCCGGCGGCGTCGAGCCGGCCGAGCGCGTCGGTCGCGTCCTCGAAGCCGACGGCGAGGTGGCAGAGGTCCAGGCACACACCGATCCGCTCGCGGTCGGCCGCGTCGAGCCTCTCGACCGCCTCGGCGATGGTCTCGATGACGCAGCCCGGCTCGGGCTCGAAGGCGACCCGGACGGTGCGCCCGGTCTCGGCCTCGACCTCGGCCAGTCCCTCGGCCAGGGCCTTGAGGTGCAGCTCGGCACTCGACTGGCGGTCGGCGAGCCACGGCGCGCGCCAGGCCAGCGGCAGGGTCGAGATGCTGCCCCGGACGGCGTCCTCCGGCATCAGCGCGGCCAGCACGCGGGCCACGTCGAGGGTGTAGTCGAGCCGGGAGCGCTCCGCCCAGGTCGGGTGGTAGACGCGCTTCTTGACGACCTCGTCCTGGAAGGCGGCGTAGGGGAAGGCGTTGAGGGTGACGATCTCGACGCCGTGCTCGTCGATCGCGTCCCGCAGTCGGGCCACGGCGTCGAGGTCGGAGGCGAGGCGGCGCGCCGCGGCGGCGGGGAGCCACATCCCGAGGCCGACGCGGTCGGTGCCGAGGTGCTGGCGCAGCCGGTCGCCGTACGTGCCCACCTGGGCGATCAGCCCGTCGACGTCCTCGGCCGGCAGGACGTTGGTGCCGTAGCCGAGGTGGACGACGGTGCCGTCGGGGTGCTGCAGCCTCATCGTCAGTCCCGCGAGCCGCGCAGGATCGAGTTGCCCTCGAAGGTCGCGGAGGCGTCGCCGCCGGCGGAGCCGTCGTCGGCGAGGTCCGGGTCGACGAGCAGCCGGCCGCTCTGGCCGAAGAACTCGATCGGGTTGCGCCACAGCACGCGGTCGACGTCGTCGGCGGAGAAGCCGGCCTCGAGCATCGCCGCACCGGTCTTCGAGGTCTTGAGCGGGTCGCTGCGGCCCCAGTCGGCGGCCGAGTTGACCAGCACCCGGTCGAGGCCGCGGCGCTGCAGGATCGCGACCATCCGGTGCTCGTCCATCTTGGTGTCGGGGTAGATCGAGAAGCCCATCCAGCAGCCGGCCTCGTCGACCTGGTCGACGGTCACCTCGTTGAGGTGGTCGACGACGACCATTCCGGGCGCGAGGCCCGACTCGGTGACGAGCTCGAGGGTGCGGCGGGTGCCCTGCTCCTTGTCGCGGTGGGGCGTGTGGACCATCGCCGGCAGCTCGAACTCCACGGCGAGCTCCAGCTGTCGCGCGAACGCCTTCTCCTCCTCGACCGTCATCGAGTCGAAGCCGACCTCGCCCACGGCGACCACGCCGTCCTTGGCGAGGTAGCGCGGGAGCACGTCGAGCACCTCGGCGCACCGCGGGTCGTTGGCCTCCTTGGGGTTGAGCGCGATCGTGCAGTGGTGGGCGATGCCGAACTGCGAGGCGCGGAACCGCTCCCACCCGACGAGGGCGTCGAAGTAGTCGGTGAACGACCCGACGGTGGTGCGCGGCTGGCCCAGCCAGAACGCCGGCTCGACGAGCGCGCGGACGCCGGAGGCGTACATCGCCTCGTAGTCGTCGGTGGTGCGCGAGGTCATGTGGATGTGCGGGTCGAAGATGCGCATCAGGAGTCCTTCTGCTGGTCGTGCTGGGTGGAGGCGGCGCAGGCGTCGAGGACGACCTGCACGTCGAGGGGTACGTCGCGACCCGCGGCCTCGCGCTCGCGCCGGTAGCGCTGCACCATCTCGGCCAGCTCTCGGTCGGCGCGGCGCGCGAGCCCGGTGACCGACGCGACGGGCACGCCGGTGAACAGGCACTTGAGGACGCCCTGGCGCCACGAGTCGTCGTCCAGCCGGTCGCTGTGCGGGCCCATCGCAGCGGCGACGAGGCGGGTGTCGTTGGTGCGGAGGGCGTCGAGCAGCAGGTCGGTGCCGTCGACGTCGTCGGGTGCGCCGGACAGGGCGTGCAGGACCGCGCGCTTCTCGTCGTTGTCGCCGTAGCGGTAGACCCCGCGCAGCTCGGCCAGGAGCGCCTCGGGGTCGAGGGAGCGCGCCGCGGTCTGCACGAGGGAGACGCGTACGGCGTCCTCGAGCAGGACGTCGTCGGCTCCGGCGAGCGGGCCGCGGCCGGTCTTTCGGGCGGCCGCGGGGAACGCCCGGCCCAGTCGCGAGGGGTCCTCGGCCACCTCGGCGGTCAGCGCGTCGAGCTGCGCCTGCGCGTGCTCGTCGAGCGCCTGCCGGATGGTGTCGTCGGCGGCCAGCGGACGGATCTCGGTCACGGCGTGGGTCCTTCCCTGTCGGAGTCGGCGAGGCGGGCCAGGGAGGCGCGCAGGGCGGCGATCTGTCGCGCGGCGACAGTGGGCGCCGCGTGGGAGTGGCGGGGCAGCTCGACGCTGGCGAGGCCGGTGAAGCCGGTGGCCAGGAGGGCGCCGAGGACCGCGTCGAGGTCGAGGGTGCCGGTGCCGAGCTCGAGGTGCTCGTGGACGTCGCGCACCATGTCGTCGACCTGCACGTTGCCGATGAGCGGACCGGCGACGGCGATGGACGCCTCGGGGCTGCGCGGCTCGTTGCAGACGAGGTGGCCCAGGTCGAGGGTCAGCCGGAGGTGGTCCGGCTCGCCGAGCCGGCGGCGCAGCTCGAGGGCCTCGTCCACCGTGTCGACGTGCATGCCGGGCTCGGGCTCGAAGCAGACGGTGACGTCGAGCTCGTGCGCGAGGTCGAGCACCGGACCGAGGCCGTCGGTGAGCCGGCGCCAGCCGTCCTCGGCGCTGGCGCCCTCGGGCAGGACGCCCGACCAGCACGACATCGCCTCGGCCCCCAGCTCGGCGGCGATGCGCACGGCACGGGTCAGGAGCTCGACCCGCGGGCCGCGGTCGCCGTCGCTGACCAGGGTGGGCTCGTGCTTGTGCCACGGGTCGAGGACGTAGCGCGAGCCCGTCTCGATGACGACGGCCAGCCCGTGGTCGGCGAGCGACTTCGCAGCGCGCGCGGTCTGGGCGGCCGCGTCGTCGGCGAAGGGGTCGAGGTGGGGCTGGTCGAGGGTGAGGGCGACGCCGTCGTAGCCGAGCCCGGCGATCACCGCGCAGGCGTCGGGGAAGCGGTGGCCGGAGAAGCCGTTGCTGCCGTAGCCGAGGCGGAGGCCGCCCGGTGCCGGGGCGCTCACGTGGGGCTCCAGCGGCGCGACAGGGCGCGGTAGGCTGGGCCGGCGCCCACGACGGTGGCGGCAGCGCCCAGCCGGCCGCGGCGGGCGAGCCAGGCGCCCTGGAGGAGCGAGAACCCGCCGATCCCGGTGCGGGTGGCGGCGCGGGCCGCCTCGGCCGTGGGCTGCTGCGCCGCGCGGGCCTGGGCGCGGCCGACCACGACGGCGTACGCCGCCGACAGGCCGACGCCGGCCGTGCGGGCGAGGCGACCGGAGTGCGGGTCGTGGAACGCCGCGTGGGCCGTGGCGGCGGCCACTGCGAGGGTGCCTGCGGTCACCGCTCCGGCGACCTCGGGGCGGGTGCCGTGCACCTCTCCGCGGCTGAGCCAGGTGAGGCCCGCGGTGTGCGCGGTCATCGCGAGGGCGGGCTGCCACGCGCTGGCGGGGGAGGCGTGGGCGCCGAGGAGGACGTCGAGCCCCCGCGTCGAGGCCATCGCGAGGGGCCCGACGGCGGCGTCCTTCGCGACGGCGTCGTAGGCCACCACCATGAGGGCGAGCGGGGCCGCGACCGCGACGGCCGAGCGACCGCCGACGAGGGCGGCGACGCCGAGACCGGCGGCGCCGAGGC
>NZ_JBFUMR010000054.1:0-15141 GCF_054049275.1 Nocardioides sp. P5_E3 | reverse complement strand
AGCGTTCATCGCGGTCCAGGTAGCGGCCGCTGTACTCAATACTCTGTGGTCGATACACGCCACCGAGGCTCTGATGCAGGTCGTAGATGTAGGACTTCGACACGCCGCTGACCCGGGCAGCCTGCATCGGGTTCAGCCCCGAACGCAGCAGCCCGATCACCTCCAACCGACGCGACTCAGCCAACTTCAGTCCAGCCACAACACCCTCCAAACATCAGGCGTTGCAACAATCCCCTGACGCCAAGGTCACCAGGTGACACTGGGGCTCCGCGATCATCGACCGATCGTCAACAGGGGTTGACAGCATGCGTTGTGTCAACGACAGTTGACGCATGAGGACCGCCGTCGATGCCCAGGACCCGGGGGAGGAAAACCCCCTGGAAGAGCTCATGCGCATCTCCCGCGCCAAGCACGAGCTGGCCGCAGCCGAGGCCGTCGCCGTACGACGAGCTCGCATCCACGGTTTCTCGTGGGCGGAGATCGGCACGATGCTCGGCGTCTCCAAGCAGGCCATGCACAAGAAGTACGGCAAGTAAGTTCGCCTAGGTCACGGCCCACGCCGGCGGCCCACGTCCTCGGGCCCAGATGACCGGGGAACGACAGCTTGCCCAGGACGAGCCCGGTTTCCCGATGTGGCTGGCTGTGACGAGCGAAGGCCATGGAGCGGGGCTTCCCGGGCACTCCCGCGTACGTCGATATCGCCGATAACTGACATTATGTCAGATAGTGCTGATCGACGAACGACACCAGTGTGATCCCCCGAGATGGGGTCCATCCCCCATCTTTCCGCTGCACCCCTCCGAGCGGCCGGATGAGGCGTCCTGCGCCTGTACGGTTGAGAAAACTCCACCGAGGGACGAGGACCACCGCTTGTGCTGTTGCTGATCGCCGCTCTGCTGGCGGCGGCGGTCATGTCTCCATGGCTGTTGCTCCGTGCCGGCCGACGCGCCTTCCTGGCGATCGCGCTGGTGCCGTTGGCCGGTACGGCGTGGGTCGCCGCGCAGGGCGCCGCCGTCCACGACGGCGAGACGCTCGTCGAGGTCCACCCGTGGGTCGGCAGCATCGGCCTGGACCTGGCGCTCGCCATGGGCACCCTCCAGTGGGTCATGGCGCTGATCGTGCTCGGGATCGGTGCGCTCGTGCTGGCCTACTGCGCGTGGTACTTCGACGACGACGAGCCGGGCGTCCCGCGCTTCGCCGGCGTGCTCGTCGCGTTCGTGGCCTCGATGCTCGGCCTGGTGCTGGCCGACGACCTGCTGCTCCTCTACGTGTTCTGGGAGCTCACGACCGTCTTCTCCTTCCTCCTGATCGGACACGACTCCGAGCGGCGGGCCAGCAGGCGCGCCGCCATCCAGGCGCTCGTGGTGACCACGTTCGGCGGCCTCGTGCTGCTCGTGGGCGCGATCGTCGTCGGCCGGGCCGCCGGGACCTTCCGGATCACCGAGATCCTGGCCGACCCGCCCACCGGTGTGGCCGTGACCATCGGTGTCCACCTCCTCCTCGTGGGCGCCATCAGCAAGTCGGCCCTGCTCCCCTTCCACTTCTGGCTCCCGTCGGCCATGGCGGCGCCGACCCCCGTCAGCGCCTACCTGCACGCCGCGTCGATGGTCAAGGCCGGCGTCTACCTCGTCGCGCTCCTGGCGCCCGCGTTCGCCGGCGTGACCGGGTGGCGCACGGTGCTCCTGGTGCTCGGCCTCACGACGATGGTCCTCGGCGGCGTACGAGCGCTCCGCCAGAACGACCTCAAGCTGCTGCTCGCCTACGGCACCGTCAGCCAGCTCGGCTTCCTCGTGCTCGTCCTCGGCACCGGCACCCGCAGCGCGATGCTCGCCGGGCTCGCCCTGCTGATCGCACACGCGCTGTTCAAGGCGACCCTCTTCCTCGTCGTCGGCGTGATCGACCACAGCACCGGCACGCGTGACCTCCGCGAGCTGACCGGGCTCTCGCGACGGCTACCGGTCCTCGCCGTCACCGCGACGCTGGCGGCCGCGTCGATGGCGGGTCTCCCCCCGCTCATCGGCTACGTCGCCAAGGAGAGCGTGCTGGTCGCGCTCGTCGACGTCGCCCGCGACGGTGACGGCACCGGGATCGGTACGGCGGGCGGCTGGCTGCTCGTCATCGGGGTGGTCGTCGGGTCGATCCTCACCGCGGCCTACTCGGCCCGCTTCGTGTGGGGCGCCTTCGGCAACCGCGAGGTGGAGGCTCCGGTGTCGGTCCACTCCCCCTCGCCCGCCTTCATCGCGGCCCCCGTCATCCTGGCGGCCCTGTCGCTGGTGCTCGGCTTCCTCGGCGCCCCGCTCACGTCGCTCCTCGACCCCCAGGCCGACAAGTTCCCGCCCGGGGCCCACGAGCCCGAGCTCTCGCTCTGGCACGGTGTCGGGCTGCCCCTGGTGCTGACCCTCGTCACGCTCGCCGCCGGTGCCGCGCTGTTCGTCGCGCGCGAGCCCGTCGCCCGTCTGCAGGCCGCGCTGGTCCACGACTGGAGCCTGGAGCGGGCCTACGGCGGCGGCATGCGCCTGCTCGACCGCACGGCGGTCGAGGTCACCGGTGTCGTGCAGCGCGGCTCCGCGGCGGCGTACCTCGCGATCATCCTGATCGTGCTGGTGCTGCTGCCGGGCTCGACGCTGATCGGCGGCCTCGACGACGTGAAGGTGACGGCGTGGGACAACCCCGCGCAGGCCGTCATCGGCGCCGTCATCGTCGGGGCAGCCATCATGACGGCGCGCTCGCGGCGCCGGATCCGCGCGGTCCTGCTCGTCGGCGTCACCGGCTACGGCACGGCCCTCCTCTTCGTCCTCCAGGGCGCGCCCGACCTCGCGCTCACCCAGGCACTGGTCGAGACGCTGACCGTGGTGGTCTTCGTGCTGGCCCTGCGCCGGCTCCCCGAGTACTTCACCGACCGCCCGCTGAGCCGCCAGCGCTACCTGCGGGTCGCGCTGGGCGTGGCCGTCGCGGTCGTGACCGCCGGCTTCCTCCTCGTGGCAGGCGCGGCGCGCACCGCCGACCCCGTCTCCCTGGCGTTGCCGAAGGAGGCGCTCGAGTTCGGCGGCGGCGGCAACATCGTCAACGTCATCCTGGTCGACACCCGTGCCTGGGACACGCTCGGCGAGCTCGCGGTGCTCGTGGCCGCAGCGACAGGCGTCGCGAGCCTCGTGTACGTCAACGCACGCGGCGCCGACATCCGCCGCGTCCACGACATCCCCTACCCGGCCGGCGTCGAGAAGGTCGCCACCGCTCCGGGTCGGCGTGCCTGGCTGCCCGGCTCACGGACGCTGCCGCCGGACAAGCGCTCGATCATCTTCGAGGTCATCGTGCGACTGCTCTTCCACACGCTGGTCGTCATCTCGATCTACCTCCTGCTCGTGGGCCACAACGAGCCCGGCGGCGGGTTCGCCGCGGGCATGACCACCGGGCTGGCGCTCGTCGTGCGCTACCTGGCCGGGGGTCGCTACGAGCTCGACGAGGCGGCACCCGTGGACGCCGGGCGCCTGATCGGCGGCGGCCTCGCCGTGGCGGCGCTGGCGGCACTGCTGCCGATGGCCTTCGGCGGTGTGGTGCTGCAGTCCGCGGTGATCGACCTGCACCTGCCGCTGCTCGGCGACCTGCACCTGGTCTCGTCGGTCCTCTTCGACGTCGGGGTCTACCTGGTCGTCGTCGGGCTGGTGCTCGACCTGCTGCGCGCCCTCGGCTCCCACATCGACCGCGACATCCAGCGCGCCATGCGCGAGGCGGAGGCGGAGGCCGCATGACCATCAACCTGACCCTCGTCCTCGTCGCCGCCGCCCTCCTCGGCTGTGGTGTCTACCTGGTGCTCGAGCGCAGCCTGTCGCGCGTGCTGATCGGCATCGTCATGATCGGCAACGGCGTCAGCCTCTGCTTCATGGTCGCCGGCGGCCCCGCGGGACGCGCCCCGATCGTGTCGAAGGGTGGTGACACGACCGGCCTCTCGGACCCGCTCCCCCAGGCGATGGTGCTCACCGCGATCGTCATCACCCTCGCCACGACGGCGTTCGTGCTCGCCATGGCCTACCGCAGCTGGCAGCTCAATGGCCACGACGACGTGCAGGACGACATCGAGGACGACACCATCCGCAGGCTCGCCCTGCGGGACGTGACGTCGGAGGCCTACTCCGCCACGACGTCCGACTACCCCGGTGACGACTCCAGCGGTGACCACGGGCAGGGCCCGGACGACGACCCGCTGGCCGCCGACGCCGAGGAGATGAGGTCGCAGTGAACTCCCTCGTCCCCCTCCCCGTCCTGCTGCCGATCCTCGGAGCTGGTGCCTCGCTGGCGTTGCTCCACCACCCGCGCATCCAGCGCTGGCTCAGCCTCGCCGTGCTCGGCTCCGTCGTCGCCGTGGCGGCGGTGCTCCTGGTGCAGGCAGACCGGCACGGCCCGCAGACGGTGTGGATCGGCGCGTGGCCCGAGACCCTCGGAATCGTCCTGGTCGCCGACCGGCTCGCCGCCCTGATGCTGCTGGTCAGCGCCATCGTGACCCTGGCGGTCCTCGCCTACTCCGTCGGACAGGGCATGACGGAGGACGAGGAGGGTGCGCCGATCTCGGTCTACCACCCGACGTTCCTCGTGCTGGTGGCCGGCGTGGCCAACGCGTTCCTCGCCGGCGACCTGTTCAACCTGTTCGTCAGCTTCGAGATGCTGCTGTTCGCGAGCTACGTCCTGCTGACGCTCGGCGGCACCGCGGCCCGGGTCCGCGCCGGCACGATCTACGTGCTGGTCAACCTGCTCTCGTCGACGCTGTTCCTCATCAGCCTCGCGGTGACGTACGCCGCCACCGGCACGCTCACCCTCGCCCACCTCGCCGAACGGCTCGCGGAGCTGCCCGACCACGTGTCGATGATGATCCAGCTGCTGCTGCTGACGACGTTCGCGATCAAGGCGGCCGTCTTCCCCCTGTCGCTCTGGCTGCCGGACAGCTACCCCACCGCGCCCGCGCCGGTGACGGCGGTGTTCGCCGGGCTGCTCACCAAGGTCGGCGTCTACGCGATCCTGAGGATGCAGACGCTGCTCTTCCCCGACAGCCCGCTCACCGACCTGCTCCTGTGGGCCGCCCTGCTCACCATGATCATCGGCATCCTCGGCGCGATCGCCCAGTCCGACATCAAGCGCATGCTGTCCTTCACGCTCGTCAGCCACATCGGCTACCTGATCCTCGGCATCGCGCTCGACAGCCGCACCGGCACGGCAGGCACGACGTTCTACGTCGTCCACCACATCACCATCCAGACGGCGCTCTTCCTCGTCCTCGGCCTCGTCGAGCGCCGGGCCGGCAGCACCGCGCTGATGCGCATCGGCGGGCTGGCGCGCATCGCCCCGGTGCTGGCCGTGCTCTTCTTCGTGCCGGCGATGAACCTCGCCGGCATCCCACCGTTCTCCGGCTTCATCGGCAAGGTCGGGCTGTTCCAGGCCGCGCAGCTCGACGGCAGCCCCCTCGCCTGGACCCTCGTGGCGGCTGGGGCAGCCACCAGCCTGCTGACGCTGTACGCCGTCGCGAAGACGTGGGCCGTGGCGTTCTGGCGCACCCCCCGCGAGGCCCACGAGGCGCTCGAGGCGATCGGCGAGACCGTCGGCGGGGCGGCGACCGAGCCGGTGCCCGGGCACGACACCCGCGCGGTGCACCAGCACCGGGGCCACGTCCACACCGCTGCGGGCACCGTGTCGCGACGCGACATCGAGGAGGCCCGCCGCCTCGGCGACGACAACGAGCCCGACCGCGACTTCTACACCCTGATCGAGGCGGGCGACGACAACCGCCACTCCCCCCTCGGCATGCTGCTGCCAGCGGCCGGTCTCGTCGCGGCCAGCGTGCTGCTGTCCGTGATCGCCGGGCCGCTCTACGCACTGGCCGACCGGGCCGCGGGCGACCTGCACGAGCGCACCCCCTACCTCTCCTCCGTCCTCACCGAGGAGCACCCGTGAGCCCGGTCATGCGCACCCGCCGCGACGGGTCCACCCGTCCCGCGCGACACCGCGCCGTCCAGCCGCTCGCCGTCGCCTGGCTGCTGCTCGTCTGGCTGGCCCTGTGGGGCGCCGTGACGCCGCTGCTCCTCGTGGGGGGCGTGCTCGTTGCGGTGCTCGTGTGCGTCACGTTCCCGCTGCCCCCCATCGACCTCGGCTCCTCGGTGCGGCCCCTGCCCCTGCTCGGCGTCATCGCCCGCTTCCACCTCGACGTCGTGCGGGCCAGCTTCGAGGTGGCCGGCGTCGTCCTGCGGAGACGTCCGGTGCGCAACGCCGTGGTCGCGGTCGACCTCGAGACCAAGTCCGACTTCATGATGACCCTCGTGGCGTCCATGCTGTCGCTGATCCCGGGGTCGGTGGTCGTCGAGGCCCGCCGGTCCACGCACACGCTCTACCTCCACGTCATCGACGTACCCGACGCGGAGGCCGCCGACGAGTTCCGCCGCACCGCGCTGGACCTCGAGCAGCGCCTGCTCCGAGCGCTGCCGCCCCGACCCGTCGACCGGGAGGACCCATGACAGTCGTGCTCGTCCTCGGAGCCACGCTGCTCGCCGCTGCGGCCGTGCTCCTGCTCGTACGCCTCACCATCGGACCGACGATCCTCGACCGGAGCGTCGCGCTCGACGTGCTGGTCGCGGTCACCGTCTGCGCCACTGGCCTGTACGTCGCCCACTCCGGCGTGACGTACCCCCTCCCCATGCTCGTCGTGCTCGCCGGCTGCGGCATGGTCGGCGCGGTGAGCGTCGCCCGCTACGCGAGCCGCAGCGACGACCTCGAGGCCGGCGACCGCGACGACCCGGGCACGGGGGGCAAGTGGTGAGCTGGACACAGGTCGCCGACCTCGCCGCCGCCGTGTGCATCCTGCTCGGCGCGGTCCTCGCACTCATCGCCGCCATCGGCGTCGTCCGTCTGCCCGACCTGCTGACCCGGATGCACGCGGCGACGAAGCCGCAGGTCCTCGGCACGGTGCTGGTGATGACCGGGGTCGCCCTGCGCCTGCGCGACCCGGGGGTGGTCGGCATCCTCGCCCTCATCGTGCTGCTGCAGATGGCCACGAGCGTGGTCTCCAGCCACATGGTCGGCCGGGCCTCGTTCCGCGCGGGTCAGGTGCGCCACGACCTCCTCGTGGTCGACGAGCTCAGCGACCGCCCGAGCCACGAGGAGCCACGCGGCGCACCCTGACGCCGCCCGACGCTCGCTACCCTGACGGGCGTGGAGCTGCTGACCCTCGCCGTCGCCGCCCTGATGGCGATCGTCGTGGCGGCCGTGCTGTCCCGGCGCACCGGGATCGCCACTCCCCTGGTCCTGCTGGTCCTCGGCATCGCCTTCAGCCTCGTGCCGGGCACGCCCGACTTCGAGCTGGAGCCCGACTGGATCCTGCTCGGAGCCCTGCCGCCGCTGCTGTACGCCACCGCGGTCCAGGTGCCCGTCATCGACCTGCGCCGGAGCATCGGCATGATCACGTGGCTCTCGGTCACCCTGGTCGTCGTCTCAGCGCTCGCCGTCGGCGCCGTCGTGCACCTCGTCGTTCCCGACGTCTCCTTCGCGGCCGGCGTGGCACTGGGCGCCGTCGTCAGCCCGACGGACGCGGTCGCCGCCACTGCGATCGGCAAGCGCCTCGGGCTCCCCCACCGCCTGATGACGGTGCTGGAGGGCGAGAGCCTGTTCAACGACGCCTCCGCCCTGGTCGTGCTGCGGACCGCCCTGCTGGCGATCACCGCGGGCTTCAGCCTGGGCGACGCGGTCCTGGACTTCGTCCGCGCCGTCGCGCTCGCCGTCCTCATCGGCTACGTCGTGGGCCGCTCGACCGTCTGGCTGCGGAGCAAGCTGGACGACCCGGTCCTCATGACCGCGGTCAGCTTCATCGTGCCGTTCCTGGCGTTCCTGCCAGCCGAGGAGGCCCAGGCGTCGGGCGTGGTGGCCGTGGTCGTGGCGGGCCTGGTCACCGGCCACCACGGCGTGCGGACCTTCAGCGCCCGCGAGCGCCTCACCGAGCGCACCAACTGGCTGACGATCCAGTTCCTCGTCGAGAACGGGGTCTTCCTCCTGATGGGCCTGCAGCTCGAGTCACTCCTGCGCGACCTCGACGACTCGTCCAGCAGCCTGCCCGAGGTGCTGGGGACCGCCGCCCTGGTCCTCCTCCTGCTGCTCGTCCTGCGGATCGGCTTCGTCGGCGTCCAGGTGCTCCTCGAACGGCGACGCCGACCGCGACTCGATGCCGTGCGCCAGCGGCTCACGCGCATCAGCCACCGCGTCGACACGATGGCGCAGGAGGGCGGACCGCGCGTCGACAGCCCCCGTGGTCAGCACCGCATGTCGCAGTTCCGGCGCCGGATCGAGCGCGGCCGGGCCGACGTCGCCTACCAGGAGAGCGAGCCGATCACCGCGCGCGGTGGTGCGGTCCTGTCGTGGGCCGGGATGCGAGGCGTCGTCACGCTCGCCGCCGCCCTCACGATCGGCCCGGAGGTCGACGAGCGGACGCTGCTGATCACGGTCGCGTTCGTCGTGGCCGTCGTCTCGCTCCTCCTCTACGGCGGCACCCTGCCGTGGTTGATCCGCACGCTCGGCGTCTCGGGTGTCGACCCGGACCGGCAGCGTGCCGAGGTGGCCGAGCTCGTGAACGACATCACCGCCACCGCGGCCGCCGCCATGGGACCCACGGACCGGATCGTCATCGACGGCACCCCGATCGACCCGGACGTCGCCACCGAGACGCTGGCCTGGCTGGAGCGCGTCCGCGACGCCCGCACCGAGAGGGGTCCGGAGGCCGTGACCCTGGCCTCGCAGCGGGTGCTCCTGCACCGCCAGATCATCGCGCTGATGCGCGACGCGCTGCACGAGGAACGCGCGATCGGCGCCTACAGCACGGCGGCGCTGACCCGCGCGTCAGCACTCATCGACGCCCAGGAGCTCCAGCTGGAACGCTGAGGCGCCCGCTTGCCGGGCGACCTAGGTTGGGGCCCATGGCCCACATCCCGACGTACGACCTCAACGACGGCACGAGCATCCCCGCGATCGGCTTCGGCACCTACCCGCTGCGTGGCGACGACGGCACCGAGGCCATCCGCACCGCCATCGAGGCCGGCTACCGGCTCGTCGACACCGCGGTGAACTACGAGAACGAGGTGGAGGTCGGCGAGGCCGTCCGCCGCTCCGGGGTCCCCCGTGACGAGCTGGTCGTCGCCAGCAAGATCCCCGGCCGCCACCACGCGTACGACGCTGCGATCGCGTCGGTGCGCGAGTCGCTGGGCCGCCTCGGGCTCGAGCGCACGGACCTTCACCTCATCCACTGGCCCAACCCGAGCCAGGGGTCGTACGTCGAGGCGTGGCGGGCGCTGGTGCAGCTGCAGAAGGACGGCCTGGTGCGGTCCATCGGCGTCTCCAACTTCACCGAGGAGCACCTCGAGCGCATCATCGACGACACGGGCGTGACGCCGGCGGTCAACCAGGTCGAGCTGCACCCGAGGTTCCCGCAGGCGCACATGCGCGAGGTCCATGAGCGCCTCGGCATCCGCACCGAGGCCTGGAGCCCCATGGGCAAGCGGCGCGCGCCCCTCGAGGAGGACGCCGTCCGGACGGCCGCCGAGGCGCACGGCGTCTCCCCCGGCCAGGTCGTCCTGCGCTGGCACGTCGAGCTGGGCTCGCTCCCGATCCCGAAGTCGGCCGACCCCGCCCGCCAGGCGCAGAACCTCGACGTCTTCGGCTTCGAGCTCACCGACGACGAGGTCGCGGCGATCTCCGGGCTCGCCGAGCCCGACGGCCGCCTCTTCGGCGGCGACCCGGACACCCACGAGGAGATGTGACGGGTCGCTGGCTACCATCACCCGCATGCTGAAGCGACTCGCCACCGTGGCCGCCTGCCTGTCCGTCCTCGCCCTCTCCGCGTGCGGCAACGAAGCGGACGGGAAGGACACCGCGGCCGACCCCGCGGCGTCCGAGACCACGAGCGAGTCGACCGACGCGTCGCCCGAGGAGTCGCCGGAGGCCTCCGGCGCGACGACCACCTGCGACTACCCCGAGGACGGCCAGGAGCCGGCGCGCGACGTCGACGCTCCCGACGCCGAGGCTCCCTCCGAGGGCACCGCGTCCGCGACGATCACGACGAACTTCGGCGACATCGGCCTGACCCTCGACGCGGCAACCGCGCCGTGCACGGTGCACTCGTTCGTCTCGCTCGCCGAGCAGGGGTTCTACGACGACACGCCGTGCCCGCGGATCGGTGACCAGGACGGCTTCGGGATCCTGCAGTGCGGCGACCCGACCGGCACCGGTTCCGGCGGGGCCGGCTACTCCTTCGCCGACGAGCTGAGCGGTGACGAGACCTACCCGGCCGGCACGCTCGCCATGGCCAACGCCGGCCCGGACACCAACGGGTCGCAGTTCTTCCTCGTCTTCCGCGACTCGCAGTTCCCCCCGAACTACACCGTCTTCGGCACCATCGACGAGGCCGGCCTCGAGACCATCGACGCGATCGCGGCCGAGGGCAACGACGGTGCACACCCCGCCGGTGGAGGCGCCCCCAACAAGGACGTCACCATCGAGAAGGTCACCGTCGGCTGACGCCGCTCTCCTCGCCGGCGACCTGAGTCACGACACCGGGTCGTAGACCACGTCCGCGCCGAGCTGCACGGTCCGCGAGACCGTGCACAGCCGGTCGTGCGACATCTCGATGGCCGCCTGCACGCGGTCACGTGCGGCATCGCCGTCCGGCCCCTCGGGGAACGCGAGGTCGAACGACACCCTGATACCGGTGAGGTGGTTGCCCTCCGCGTCACGCACCTTGTGCCCCTCGGCATGCACGTCGAACGTCGTGCTGGAGGTGCGCTTGTGCGTGATGGCCTCGACGTCGAGAGCGCTGCACCCTGCGATCGCGGCGAGCAGCAGCTCGATGGGCGTGAAGTCGGGGTCCTCTCCCCCGGTCCCGAAGAAGGTCTCGCCGCCGCGGGCGTTGGTCGCCTTGAACCTGGCCGGGCCGATGCGGGTGAGCTCGACGCTGCGCAGCGTGTCGTCCGTCATGGCGAACACCCTGCCAGAGCACGCTCGGGCAGGGTGTTCGGTCCCCGACGGTGGGGTCTCCGCGGACTACCTCGCAGGGGGGTCAGCGGGTGACGCGTCGCGCGGCGCGTCGGGCTCGACGCTCCTCACGGAGGGCGATCTCCACGTTGCGCTGGAGCGCTCGGTCCTCGGTGGAGCGCGCTCGTTGATCGACGAGGCTGAGGGCCAGGTGCAGCTGCGTGGTCATGGATATCTGTCCTCTCGAGGGCCTCTGGCCCTCACGTGATGAGCAAGAGATGTAAGAACTAACCGCTCCGTTGCGGCTCTTACATCCTACGGACCGGTAGCTTTCCGTCCGGCATCCTCGAAGGGTGATCTCGGCCACCAGCCGGACGCGTCCGCGGGCTAGTGTCGTGGCGTGACGACCCAGCGAGCGCGACGGCCCGGACCATCGGTCCGGACGCGTGTGGTGGAGCACACCGACGCCTCGGAGCTGGCCCGCGAGGACCGGCTCATCACCGAGGAACCGCTCGAGATCCGGGTGCGCGCCGGGAGCCTGGAGCCCCGCCGCGCGTGGGTGACCATGCGCACGCCCGGGCACGACTTCGAGCTCGCCGCCGGCTGGCTCGTCAACGAGGGGCTCGCGGCGCCGTCGTCGATCAGCCAGGTCGCCTACTGCACCGACGACGACCTCGACCCCGAGCAGGAGTTCAACGTCGTGACGGTGAACGTCAAYGGCCTGACGTCGCTCCCCCACCGGCACGAGAGCGCCTCTTCGGGCTCGTCCGCCTGCGGGGTGTGCGGCAAGGACAGCGTGGTCGAGGCGCTCGCGACCAGGACGGCGCGACCGTGGGCAGGTCCGCGCCCCGACGCGTCCGTCGTACGACGACTGCCGGAGGCGCTGCGCGAGCGTCAGACCCTGTTCGCCCGGACGGGCGGCGTGCACGCAGCCGGGCTGGCCGACGAGCTCGGCACGCTCTCCGTGGTGCGCGAGGACGTCGGGCGTCACAACGCCGTCGACAAGGTCGTCGGGGCGCGGGTGCTCGCCGGCGACCCGGCTGCCTCGGCATGCCTGGTGCTCAGCGGGCGGGTCGGCTTCGAGCTCGTGCAGAAGGCAGCGGCCGCCGGCATCGGGTCGATCGTGGCGGTCGGCGCGCCGACCAGCCTGGCTGCCCAGCTGGCCGCCGAGGCCGGCATCGACCTGTGGGGCTTCACCTCCGCAGCGCGCACCGTGCGCTACTGACCGGACCCCGCGCGGCGTGGTGGGACGGCCCTGTCGGTGCCGCGATCTACGGTCGTCCCGTRCGCATCCTCCACACCTCCGACTGGCACCTGGGGAGGTCCTTCCACCGCGAGGACCTGCTGGGCCACCAGGGGGCGTTCGTCGACCACCTCCTCGAGGTCGTCGGCGCGGAGGGCGTCGACGTGGTCGTGGTCTCGGGAGACGTCTACGACCGTGCCCTCCCCCACGTCGACGCGGTCGCCCTGGCCGACGAGGCGTTCGCCCGGCTCGCTGCCTCCCGGGCACGCGTCGTGGTGAGCAGCGGCAACCACGACAGCGCGCGGCGCCTCGGTTTCGGCTCGCGCCTGATGGACGCCGCAGGTGTCTTCGTCCGCACCGACGCGTCCTCGGTCGGCACCCCCGTCGTGCTCGCCGACCAGCACGGGGACGTGGCGATCCACGCGATCCCCTACCTCGACCCCTCGGCGCTGCTCGAGCCGTGGGCGCTCGGCCGCCGCAGCCACGAGGCTGCCCTGTCCGAGGCCATGACGCGGGTCCGGTCCGACCTCGGCGCGCGCCCCGCCTCCACCCGCAGCGTGGTGCTGGCGCACGCCTTCGTCGCCGGCGCGACCCCCTCGGAGTCCGAGCGGGACATCAGTGTCGGCGGGGTGTCCCGGGTCGCGACCAGCCTCTTCGACGACATCGACTACACCGCCCTCGGCCACCTCCACGGCCCCCACGTGCTCGACGAGCGGCTGCGCTACTCCGGCTCCCCGCTGGCCTACTCCTTCTCCGAGGCCGACCAGGCCAAGGGCTCGTGGATCGTCGACCTCGACGCCACCGGGTTCGCGTCCGCGACCTGGGTCGACGCACCGGTCCCCCGTCGGCTGGCCCGGCTGTCAGGCACGCTCGACGAGCTGCTCGGCGACCCGACGCTCACCACCCACGAGGACGACTGGGTGCAGGTCACCCTGACCGACGTCCGACGCCCGTTGCGCGCCATGGAGCTGCTGCGCCGACGCTTCCCCCACACGCTGGTCCTGCAGTTCCCGACCCCGACGGTCGACGCCCGGACCCCTCCCCGGCCCGCGCCCGGCACGAGCGACCACGCCATCTCGCTCGACTTCGTGCGCCACGTGCGCGGGTCCGACGCCACGCCCGGTGAGGCCGCCCTGCTCCGCGAGGCCATCGACGCCTGCTGCCACGACCCCGACCAGGACGTGCTCGTCGGAGCTCCCCCAGCCTCTGCTCCCCGCACGGCAGGTGCTCCGTGAGGCTGCACCAGCTGCAGGTGGTCGGCTTCGGCCCGTTCGCCGATCCGGTCTCGATCGACTTCGACGCCCTCTCCGACGCCGGGCTCTTCCTGCTGAGCGGGCCGACGGGAGCCGGCAAGTCCAGCGTCCTCGACGCGGTCTGCTTCGCGCTCTACGGTGACGTCCCCGGTGACCGCGCCGTCGCCAAGCGGCTGCGGTCCGACCACGCCGCCGATGACGTCGCTCCTCGGGTGGTGCTCGAGGCGACCCTGTCCGGCCGACGGTTCCGCATCGACCGCTCGCCCGCCTGGACCAGGCCGAAGAAGCGCGGCACCGGCACCACCACCGAGCATGCCCGCGTCGTGATCTCCGAGCGCCGCCCCGCCGACGACGGCCAGCACCTCTGGCACCCGCTCAGCACCCGCCTCGACGAGACCGGACACCTCGTCACCCGTCTCGTCGGCATGACTCTCCCCCAGTTCTGCCAGGTCGCCATGCTCCCGCAGGGACGGTTCCAGGCCTTCCTGCGAGCGCGGTCCGAGGAGCGCCACGCCCTGCTCCAGCAGGTCTTCCAGACGGAGCGCTTCGACCGCACCGAGCGCTGGTTGCGCGAGCGGCGCGTCGGGCTGAGGCGCGCCTCCGACACCCACCGCGACACGGTCGCCGACCTGGTCAGCCGGGTCAGCGAGGTCGGCGACGACGGTGCGCCCGACGACTGGCCGGCCGACCCCTCCTGCCTCGATGACTGGGTGACCGGGCTGACTGACGCCGCCTCGGCGGCATCGGCCGACCAGTCGGCCCGGGCGCAGGCGGCAGCCGCAGCCGAGACGGCGGCTGCCGACGCCCGAGCCGCAGGCACCGAGCTCGCTGCCCTCCAGGCAACCCACGCTGCGGCACGTCGCGACCGCGACGCGCTGGAGGCAGCGTCAGTGGCACACGCCGACCGCGTGCAGCTCGCCGACCTGGCCCAGCGCGCCGCCGGCGTACGCGCCCTCCACGACCTCGCGCTCGCCTCGCGAGCCACCTCCGACGACCTCGAGCAGCGCCACACTGCGTCCCTCGCATCGTTGGGCGCGCTGCTCGGAGTGACGACCCCCGACGACTCGCAGGTCGCCGAGCACCACCGCAGTGCCACCCGCGCGCTCGACGACCTCGCCCGCGTGCGCCCGCTGCTCCGCCAGGTGACCGAGGTCGAGTCGGCCCTCCGGCAAGCCGGGCGGAGCCGGGAGGGGCTCGCAGCCGAGCTCGACCGGCTTGCCACCCGGGCAGCGCAGGTGCCGCAGGCCCTGGCCGACCTCGAGCCCCGGCTCGCCTCGGCCCGCGAGGCGGTGGTCCAGGTCGCCGCCCTCGACCGCGACCTCGTGGTCATCCGGTCGCGGGTGCTCGCCGCCCGCTCAGCCGGCGAGCTCGCGACCGAGCTCGCCGCGGCCCAGCACGACCTCGCGGTGGCGACGCAGACCCGGCTGCTCGCCCGCGAGTCGCTCGTGGAGATCCGCGAGCAGCGCCTCGACGGCATGGCCGCCGAGATCGCGCGCAAGCTGGCAGTCGGGGCCTGTTGCCCGGTGTGCGGCTCGGCCGACCACCCCTCCCCCGCGTCTCCTGCGTCCGGCGCACCGGACGAGGCCACCGAGCGAAAGGCCCGCCGCGAGGTCGACGACCTCGAGGTCGTCGTCGAGGCACACGCCCAGCAGG
>NZ_JBFUMR010000053.1:0-16242 GCF_054049275.1 Nocardioides sp. P5_E3 | reverse complement strand
GCATCGGGGCCGTCCGGGCCCTGGTTCTCCGTCATGACTGCTCCTTGCTTCGTTCCGAGGTGGTCACCTCGCCGATCGTGGCAGTCCGGATGGTCTGCGGGGTCACCCGTCGCGGGGGACCGGTGCGGACGGCGTAGGCGAAACCACGGACGACCGAAGACGTCGCGCGAAAAATGGCGGTTCGCCCCTATGGTGGCGAGATGCCCGAAGCGCCTGACGACCCCATCGCCTACTCCGCGCTCCAGCCAGGTACGCCCGTGCAGACGAGAGACGGGTCCCAGTTCGCCACGGTCCAGAGGGTGCTGGTCGACGAGAAGGTCTCGGTGTTCGACGGCATCGTGGTCCTGTCGGCGACGGGGACAGGGTTCGTGGACGCCGACCAGGTCCACTCGATCTACACGAGCCACGTCCGGACGACGCTGTCCGCAGAGCAGGCCGCGAACCTTCCGCCGCCCGACGGATCCAACCTGGTCGAGATCAAGCCGGCACGATCGATGGGTGATCGGCTCGGCCGCCTCTTCGGACGGCGGAGACGGTGACCGAGGAGGGCGCCGAGGACACGGTTCACGCTGCACGTCGCGCGGCGACGGCGGCCACTCGGGAGTTCGTGCACCTGAGGCTCCCGTCCTGGCTCCGGACCCTCGGCACGGGCGCATGGCTCGTGGTCGGGATCGCCGTGCTCGTCGGGATCGCCCTCTTGCTGCTCGCAGGGGTGGCCTCGCTGATGATCCCGTTGGTCGTCGCCGCGGTTCTCGCCGCGATCCTGGTGCCGGCGGTCGACCGGCTCGAGCGCTGGCGCGTGCCGCGTTGGCTGGGTGCGGCCCTGCTCCTGCTGGTCGGGCTGTCGATCGTCGTGGTCGTCTTCGTGGTGGTCCTCCGGGTGCTCGTCGACCAGGGCTACGACATCTGGCTCGAGGTGACCGCAGGTCTCGACGCGGCCGGCGACCAGCTGGATCCGGGCGCCGATCGCGGCGAGCATCTCGCGACGGTGCTGGCATCGGCGTTGCGCGCCCTCCTCGCCGGCGCGCTGGGCTCGGCGCTGTTCTCCGCGACCGCTCTGCTCGTCGGGGTCGTGCTCAGCGTGTTCGTTCTGCTGTTCCTGCTCAAGGACTGGCACCCGATCACGACCTGGAGCACACACCACGCGGGTCTGCCGCCGCGTGTGTCGAGCGAGCTCCTGGACGGAACCGTCAGGGCGTTCCGGGGCTACGCCCTCGGGCTGACGGAGATCGGCGTGATGAACGCCGCCGTGGTCGGCATCGGGGCCGTCGCCCTCGGCGTACCGTCAGCGGGGGCGATCGCCCTGGTCACCTTCATCGCCTCCTACGTGCCCTACTTCGGTGCCGTTCTCGCCGGCTCCTTCGCGGTCGTGGTCGCACTCGGAGCGCAGGGGCTTCCCATCGCCCTGGCGATGCTGGCGATCGTGCTGCTGGCCAACACCACCATCCAGAACTTCTTCGAGCCCTTCGCGTTCGGGCGCTCACTGCGGCTCCACCCGCTGGTGGTCCTCGTCGCCACCACCGCAGGGACGCTGCTCTTCGGATTGATGGGAGCCATCCTGGCTGCCCCGCTCACCTCCGCCTCCCTCAACGCGCTGCGCGTGCTCAGGGAGGTCGGACTCTTCGACGGGGCGACGCCGAGCGATCAGCCCCGCTGATTCCGGGGCGAACTGGCAATCTGATCGCCGACTCACGCTGACCGAGGCGGCACGCCGTCAGTTCTGCGTGAGCCTCCCCTCGACCTGCGGGTCGACCGGGCTGTTGGCCGTCACGTAGTCGGTGGCGATCTGCATCAGGTCGTCGCCGGGCTGCTGGACGTCGGTTCCGCCCGCGAAGACCGTGTAGCCGTCACCGCCGGTGAACATGAAGTCGTTGATCACCAGCCGCACCGAGTCGCCGTCGGCGATCGGCGTCTGCGTCCCCCCGATGCCGTCGGGTGTCTTCCACATCCCGTCGACGACCGGCGTGGTGCCCTCGCAGTGGAAGGTCGCACGCAGGCCGGAGACCTGCGGGAAGCGCCCGGTGGCGATCGACGTGTTGCACACCGGCGAGAACCCGTTGAGGAACGCCTGCCGCAACTGTGCACCCGTGACGGTGAGGAGGGTGGTGCGGTTGCCGAACGGCAGCACCGCGAACATCTCGCCCCACGTGATCTCGCACGGCGCCTCACGCGCACTGGGCGGCGAGCAGACGATGTCCTGCCGCAGCCCGCCGGAGTTGGTGTAGGCCGCGTCGATGCCGGGGTACTTCCCCAGCATCGCGTCGGCCACCATGTTGCCCATCTCGGACTCGTGCAGCCGGGTCGGGTCGCGCAGGATGTCGTTGGCCTGCGTGCCGATCACCTGGTTGCGCAGGACCGCGGTCTGCGCGTTGGCGTCGTCGACGATCGCCTGGACGTCGGGACGTCCCGTGACGCCGAGCGTCTTGGCGACCCGGGTCSCCCCCCCGGCCCACGCCACGTCGCCGTTGCGCACCATCAGCTGGAGCACGGAGTACGACGCGCCGGCGTTGACGCCCTCGGTGACGAGGATGTCGCCGCGCATCAGGTTCGACACCCGGTGGGTGTGCCCGACCACCATCGCGTCGACGGTCGTGTCCTGGAGCGCATCGGCGATGTCGAGGATCGGACCCTCCCACGCGGCCCCCGGCGTGTTGCCGACGGGGTTGCTGCCCAGCGCGGTGCCCTGGTGGATGACGACGACCTGGACCTTGACGCCCTGCCGGCGCAGCAGCTCGGACTCGGCCTTGATGCGGGGCGCCTCGTCGAGGAACTCCAGTCCCTCCGTGGCGCCGGCCGCGACGAGCTCCGGGGTCTCCTTGAGCCCTGCCCCGATCACGCCGACCTTGACGCCGTTGACCTGGAACACCACCGACGGCGTGACCCAGTCCGGTGCCTCTCCGGTGTCCGCGTCGACGATGTTGGTCGCCAGGAACGGGAAGTCGGCCCGCGCCTGCTGCTCCAGCAGCCGGGCGACGCCGTAGTCGAACTCGTGGTTGCCGTACGACGTGGCGTCGAGGCCCCAGGCGTTCTCCACGTCGATCGCCGGGGTGTCCTCGAGCAGCGCCGAGCTCGGGGGAGAGGCGCCGACGTTGTCGCCGCCGGCCAGGATCAGGCCCTCTCCCGGCAGCGCGGCGAGGTCCTCGTCGAACATCGTCGCGAGGAAGGCCGCGCCGCCCACCCGGGCGTTGATGCCGGCGTCGTACGCCCGCGTGGTCGGGTCGAGCTGACCGTGGAAGTCGTTCAGGCCCACGATCGACACGGGCGTGTACTTCTTCCCGCCGTCGGACACGTCGAGCAGGACCTTGCCCTGGCTCTGCTGCGGCTCGGGGATCCCGAGCAGGAACGCCAGCGTCGGGGCGAGGTCGATCGATCGGGCATCGACCTTGCCGTGGCCGATCCCCTCGCCACCGGCAAGGAACGTCGCGCGCATGTTGACGTTGGCCGCCAGGTCCTGCACGTCGGGGACGTAGCCGTGCTGCCCGAAGAAGTGCGAGGGCGCCACGAGCGTGCCGGGCGTCTCCGCGTCGAACTGGTAGGGCGGGTAGGAGAAGACCACCAGGTCACCGGTGCGGGTCGGGTGCGCCATGTCGGCGGTGCTGCCCGGACCGTTGGGGATGTAGCGGGACTCCGCCTTGGTGAAGGCGCGGTCGATGACCTTCCACCCCTCGGGGTTGCCGTCGTGCGTCCAGTCGTTGGGGTCGGTCAGGGCGAGGTACTTCGCCTTGATCGCCGCGACGGTCGACGCCTCGTCGGCCGCGGCGACCTGCTGGAGGCCACCTCCGGCCGGGTCGCGCCCGGCGAGGTTGAGGTAGACCTGCAGCGCCCCGCCGGCCCAGCAGGCCTTGGCCATGCCGATCGTCTCGCCGGTGGCCGTGCGGCAGTTCGAGGTCTGCGGTCGCGACAGCAGGCCCATCTCGACCAGCGGCAGGCTGGCGTCGATCGCGAGGAACTGAGGCGCGAAGCCGTGGTCGGAGCCGACGAACGTGGTCGGGTCCTTGCCGACCAGCGAGCGCGCCAGGCGCAGCGTCTGGTCGGACTCCTGGTAGGCCTCGCGGATGAACGCGGAGCGTTGCTTCACGCGTCCGTCCTTGACGCCGTCGAGGTCCACGTCGTCGTACGCCGGGTTGGCTGCACCGTTGGGCAGGCGCTTGCTGACCAGGCCAAGGAACTGGTGCTGGAACTCGTCGGTGGTCGGCATGCCGACCATGAGCAGGTCGGGCTCGTAGGTCTCGGCGATGTACTCCAGCATCGGCCAGTGGCCGGTGGACCAGTAGAGGCCCTGCTGGACGTAGGTCTCCTCGCTGGTCACGCCCGCCTCGAGGATCGCGAAGTCGGCCGCGGTGGAGGTCGGGAACTCGGCGGCGAGGTACTCGTCGAACTCGGTGTAGCCCGGCTCGCCCGGCCACGTCGGCCAGCTCGCGATCGCGCGGGTCACCGAGGTGTGGAACAGCCGGACGCGGGACAGGTCGGGGGAGAGGGTCTCGACCTTCACCAGCATGCCGGCGGTCTTGCCGGCCAGCGCGCCGCCGACGATCTTCACCTTCACGTCGGCCCACTGGCCCTGCTTCAGGTCGCCGACGGCGTCCGCGCCGTTCTTCGTGGGCGAGAACAGCACCCGGTCGTACTTCGTGCGGCCGTCGTTGCGGCTGTCGTAGATGTAGGCGTTCAGGCCGTACTTGTCGACCGTCCCGTCGAGCACCCGCATCCGCATCTCCTGCGCCGGGCTGTACGACCTCGGCACTCCGCTCCAGCCCGTGGCCGGGGCGGGGGCGGCCGCCGGGAACGGGTCGCGTCCGGCATACCCGGCCGGGTGGTCGAACTGCAGCCCGAACGAGGCGATGAACGGCGCGTCGTCGAAGAGCACGTCGCCCTTCTGGCCGATGAAGTTCGTGGTCACGCCCCGACCGGAGGAGAAGGTCTGGAAGTCGATCGTCGGCCCCTGGATCGAGGCGTTGCGCCCGCCGGCCCACTCCATCTGGGCGACCTTCAGGCCACCGCGCTCGGCCGCTTGCGCGATCGACTCCGCCTGCAGCACGCCGGGGTCGAACGCTGCGGTGCGGGTGGTGCCGAACGGGTCACCGTTCTTGTGGAACGTGTTGTTGGTCGAGCCGGTCACGCCCGGCCACGCTCCGGTCGCCATCGTGTACCAGCCCGCGCCGGTGTTCGGCGGCGCCTGGGTGAGCATGCCGTCACCGCGCGCCTTGACACCGTTCTTGAGGAACTTCCGCATCGTCGGCATCACGCCCTGGTCGGCGTACTTCTCGACCAGGTCCTGGCGCATGCCGTCCGAGGCGAAGAAGACCGCCTTGCCCGGGGTGGAGGGGGCCGACGGATGGTGTCCGCCGCCCTTGTGGGCCGACGCGGCGGGAGTACCCGCGGCGAGGGCTGCGACGGCAGCCGGGGCCACGAGGGCCAGGGCTGCTGCGATGGCGACTGGACGACGGTCTCTGCGGTTCACGGCACCCTCCAAGGCGGGGTGGGAGCCCATCCCTCAGGGACCGTGCTGCGCCCGGGCGCGGCTCCCCGGGGATGGATCGAACCTCCACCCGCGCTCCGGTGGCGTCAAGGCCCCGCTTGGGTATGTGCCTGCCGCAGGCGGAGCGTCGTCCTTCCGGTCCAGACCGGCACCCACACGGGGGCGGGCCGGCACGTCGTCGAGGTCCTGGTCAGGCCGATGACCCATGTGGCCTGGACATCACGACTGATCGGCGTCCTTGGACGAGACATCGTGGACGGAGACCCGTGCCGAGCTCCGGCGCCGCTTCCACCCGAGGTCCAGAACGATGCCGAGCAGCAGGATCGCGACCAGTGCGACGGCCGTTCCGGGCTCCTCGACCAGCGTGGTCAGGGCGAACGCGACCAGGACGACGACGGTCGTCAGGTTGGCGAGCAACAGCAGCCACGTCCTGGCACCCGTCTCGTGCCGGATACGCAGGTGGCCGAAGGTGACGAGGGTGAACACGACCAGCGCGACCGCACTACCGATCGAGGCGATCGCGCTGAGGTCCATGGAGATCGCGAGAACGATCGCCGCCGCCGCCGTGACCAGGATGCCCATGGGTGCGCGCCCCCCGACCCGGTGACCCATCTGCGGCGGAAACTGGCCGATCGTGGCCATCTCCTGTGCGAGACCGGCGGCCGGGAACAGCCCCGAGTTGGTCGCGCCAGCAGTGGCGAACAGGGCCGTGACCGTCATCAGCCAGTATCCGGCCGCCCCGAGCACCGGCTCCGCAGCGACCGCGAGTGCGGTACCCCCGGAGTCGATCACTTCGTCGACGGTGAGCGTTCCGAACACCCCGAGGGCGACGGCGACGTAGACGACGGTCGCGATGCCCAGCGCCAGGTAGATCGCCTTGGGGAGCTGGTGGGTCGGGTCGGCGAGGTCCTTGGCGGTGAAGGTGATGACACCGAAGCCGAGGAAGGCGAAGAAGGTCAGTGCCACGCTGGACACGATGTCTCGCAGGGCGGGATAGCCCGAGAACGCGAGCAGGTCGACGTCCAGGTTCGACAGGGTGGCGATGGAGAACACGATCAGGATGCCGACGACGACCACGACGATCACGGTCTGGGCACGGGCGACGGCGTGGGCGCCGAGGATGTTCAGCACTGACATCACCAGCAGGATCAGCACCGCGAACGGCTTCACCCACTCGTCGGTGTCAGCGAGAGCATCACTCGCGTAGCTTCCGAACGAAACGGCGACCATCGCGGTGATGATCGCGTTGACCGCGAGAAGCAGCCACGCGAGCACGCCCGTGAAGTGGCCGTCCCCCCAGCCACGGACGACGTACTCGAGAAACCCACCCGCGGAGGGATAGCGCGCGCCGAGCTTGGCAAAGGAGTACCCCTGGAGCACGGAGACCCCGCCCGCCAGGATGAACGAGATCCAGACTGCTGAGCCGGCCACCTCGCCGGCGGCGCCGAGGAGCGCGAAGATCCCGGCGCCGACCATGGACCCGACGCCGATGAAGGCGGCCTGCCGGACGGACAGGCTTCGGCTGCCGTCTGGTCCGTCACCGCCGGCCGCCGTCCCACCGTCTCCGGCACCGACCATGGTCCTCAGCCTCCGCCCGACCCTCGCGTCCATCGTGTCGAGAACGGGTCGGACTTCACTCCCCCAGCACGGGTGAGGTGGCCGGGTCACGAGGCGCCTAACGTCCGACTGAGGTTCGCTGGTGGGCGGACCCGCCGAGACAGCCCATCGGTGGAGGCCCTGATGTCGCAGACGGTCCAGGGTGCTGGCAATCGCACTCGGCTTCGACCAGGCCCCCTGCGGCCTGATGGACCGCCCCCCGCGACCCGTCGGTGCGCCAGTCCCGTCCCGCGACAACTGGGTCCGACTCTGCGCCCAGGGCGCGGTGATGACGGTCGGATCGCTGATCGCCCACCAGGTAGGCGACGACCAGGGCGACGGGGTGGTCGCCGCGACGATGCTGCTGACCACGCTGTCGGTCTTCCACGTGTCCGGGGCCCTGCTGTGCCGAGACCAGAGAAACACCGTCTTCGACTGCGACACGCTCCCCGGCATCGTCAAGCTGCGGCGCTACGCCGTCTCGCTGCTCGCCATCAGCGCCAGCTCCCTCGTCGTGGTCGATGAGCTCATCAAGCTCGTCATCCGCCACTGGGGAGATCTGAGCTCCTCCGCAACCCCGGCCCATCCACTGAGTGTCACCCCGGCCACCACCCGAACAGGGAGAACTCCATGTCGTTCAACCTCCGCCACCGCAGCTTCCTCAAGGAGCTCGACTTCAGCCCCGCCGAGATGCGCTTCCTCCTGAGGCTCTCCGCCGACCTCAAGGCGGCGAAGTACGCCGGCTACGAGCAACCACGCCTCGCCGGCAAGGACGTCGCGATGATCTTCGAGAAGACGTCCACGCGCACCCGCACGTCCTTCGAGGTCGCCGCGAAGGACCAAGGCGCCCACGTCACCTACCTCGAGCCCAGCGGCTCCCAGATCGGCCACAAGGAGTCGATCAAGGACACCGCACGGGTGCTCGGCCGCACCTACGACGCGATCGAGTACCGGGGCTTCTCCCAGGAGACCGTCGAGACCCTGGCGGCGCACGCCGGGGTGCCGGTGTGGAACGGTCTCACCAACGAGTTCCACCCCACGCAGATCCTCGCGGACGTGCTCACCATGACCGAGCACTGTGACAAGCCGCTGAGGGAGATCGCGTTCTGCTACCTCGGTGACGCACGCAACAACATGGGCAACTCGCTTATGGTCGGCGCCTGCAAGTTCGGCATGGACGTCAGGCTGTGTGCCCCCCGCGACCTGTGGCCGGCGGACGACCTGGTCAAGGCCTCCCGCGAGATCGCCGAGGAGACCGGAGCCCGGCTCACCCTGACCGAGGACGTCGACGAGGGGGTCTCCGGCGTGGACTACCTCTACACCGACGTCTGGGTGTCGATGGGCGAGGACAAGAGCGTCTGGGCCGAGCGGATCAAGCTCCTCACGCCGTACCAGGTGAACCGCGACGTGATCACCCGCACCGGCAACCCGACGGTCAAGTTCATGCACTGCCTGCCCGCGTTCCACAACCGGGACACCAAGGTGGGCGAGGACATCTTCCAGGAGTTCGGGATGGACGGCCTCGAGGTCACCGACGACGTCTTCGAGTCAGAGCACTCGATCGTCTTCGACCAGGCGGAGAACCGCCTCCACACGATCAAGGCGATCATGGTCGCCACCCTGGGGGACTGACCTCCGATGCGCGTCGTGGTGGCTCTGGGTGGCAATGCGTTGCTGAAGCGCGGTGAGCCGATGACCGCGGAGAACCAGCGCGCCAACGTGCGGGTGGCGGCACCGGCCCTGGCCGCCGTCGCGAAGGAGCACGAGCTGGTCCTCTCCCACGGCAACGGCCCCCAGGTGGGCCTCCTGGCGCTGCAGGCAGCGGCCTACACGGAGGTCGACGCCTACCCCCTCGACATCCTGGGCGCGCAGACGGAAGGGATGATCGGCTACGTCCTCGAGCAGGAACTGGGGAACGTGATGCCGCCCGAGGCGCCGCTGGCCACGATCCTGACGATGGTGGAGGTCGACCCCGCGGACCCGGCGTTCGAGGATCCGACCAAGTTCGTGGGCCCGATCTACACGAAGGCTGAGGCCGACGCGCTGCAAGCCGCCAAGGGCTGGGTGTTCAAGCCCGACGGCGACAGCTGGCGTCGGGTGGTCCCGTCACCCGAGCCACGCCACATCTTCGAGATCGACCCGATCCGATGGCTCCTCGAGCACGACGTCGTCACCATCTGCGCAGGAGGAGGTGGTGTGCCGACCATGTTCCTCGACGACCCCGCCCACACGCTCGTTGGTGTCGAGGCAGTCATCGACAAGGACCTCGCCAGCGAGCTGCTCGCCCGCGAGGTCTCGGCCGACCTCTACGTGATGGCCACCGACGTCGATGCTGTGTACGCCGACTGGGGGACACCACAGCAGCGGGCTCTGGGACGCGTGACGGCAGAGGAGCTTCGCCGGGCCGAGTTCCCGGCCGGCTCGATGGGACCGAAGGTCGACGCGGCGTGCCGCTTCGTCGAAGCCACAGGGGGGCGCGCCGCGATCGGCGCGCTCACGCAGATTCAGCAGATCGTCGATGGACAGGCGGGCACCCAGGTGGTGCCCGGGACGGAGGAGCGATGACGGGGTTCGGAGTTCACTCAGAGGTCGGGCGCCTGCGACAGGTGATGGTGCACCGCCCGGAGCTCAGTCTCCAGCGGTTGACGCCGTCCAGCCACGACGCCCTGCTCTTCGACGACGTCCTGTGGGTCGAGCGCGCCCAGTACGAGCACGACCAGTTCGTCGCGAGGATGCAGGAGCGTGGCGTCGAGGTCTTCCTGCTCCAGACCCTCCTCGCGGAGTCGCTGGCCGCGAGCGACGAAGGCCGGCACCGCCTGATCGAGGTGGCTGCCTCCGAGTACACCGTAGGGCTGTCCCTGGTGGACGAAATACGCGCCGGACTGGCCGCGATGGCGCCCGACGTCCTCGCCACCCACCTCATCGGCGGCCTCACCGTGGCCGAGTCCGGGCTCGACCTGGGGCAGTACCGATCGCGCTCGCTGCCGGCCGCGGCGCTGGACGACGAGAGCATGTTCGTGCTGCCACCCCTGCCGAACACCCTGTTCACACGCGACTCCTCCTGCTGGATCTACGGCGGTGTCTCGATCAACCCGATGTTCTGGCCGGCGCGCCGGCTCGAGGCCTACAACGTGGCTGCGATCTACCGTTACCACCCGATGTTCCGGGACGCCGAGTTCGAGTACTGGTACCCGCACCTCGGCGACGACGGGCGCTTCGAGGCGCACGACTTCGGTCGCTCCTCCCTCGAGGGTGGGGACGTGATGCCGATCGGCAACGGGACCGTCCTGATCGGGATGAGCGAACGTTCCCAGGCCCGGATGATCGAGCAGATCGCAGCGGCGCTGTTCGAGAAGGGGGCGGCCGAGCGGGTGATCGCGGCGGTCATGACCAAGGACCGGGCGCACATGCACCTCGACACCGTGTTCACGATGCTCGACCGGGACAAGGTGACGGCCTACCCCTCGGTGGTGAGTGGCATCCGGGCGATCAGCCTGCGACCCGGCAGCAACGGGCAGCGGTTCCACGTCACTGAGGAGGAATCGTTCCTTGCGGCTGTGGCCGATGCGATGGGCGTGCCCCGGCTGCGGGTGGTGGAGACCGGCGGCGACGCCTATCAACAGGAACGCGAGCAGTGGGACGACGGCAACAACGTCGTCGCCCTGGAACCGGGCGTCGTGGTGGCCTACGAGCGGAACACGTACACGATCGCCAAGATGCGCGAGGCCGGTGTCGAGGTCATCACGATCGAGGGATTCGAGCTCGGAAAGGGTCGCGGAGGCGGGCACTGCATGACGTGTCCGTTGACACGGGACCCGGTGTGAGGTGATCGGCGATGCCTCGTGAGCTGCCCCGCTGGGTGCTTGTCGTCGTCCTGCTCGCGTGCGTAGTCGCCCTCGTCGTGTGGGCGCGCGGGACCGAGCACCACCGGGGCATCTTCGAGGGTGCTCTCGGTGCCGGTGACGCTCTCGCACAGGGGCCGACAGGCTGAGGTGGCGGCGATGTCCGATCCCCCTGCCGCGCCCACGGCTGGACGCATGCGGCGCCCGGGTCCGCGGGCCCCCACCATGCTCGATGCCGTGCTGCCGATCGTCGTGCTGATCGTCATGCTCGCCATGACCATCTACCTGTTCGGGATCGACGCCACCAACGGGCCGCTCCAGGTGGCGTTGCTCCTGAGCGCCGCGTTCGCCAGCCTGATGGCGTTCAAGAACGGCTACACGGTCGCGGGTGTCGCGGACGCCGCGGTCGGCGGCGTCACCTCCGCGGTGGGGGCGATCTTCATCCTCCTCGCCGTCGGTGCGCTGATCGGCACCTGGAACATGGCCGGGACCATCCCCACCATCGTCGACTACGGCATCCGGCTCGTCAGTCCGTCGTGGTTCTACCTCACCGCCGCAGTCGTCTGTGCCCTGGTCGGGATGGTGACCGGCAGCTCCTGGACCACGGTGGGCACGCTCGGCGTCGCCTTCGTCGGGATGGCGAACGTCATGGGGCTCGACGACGCCATCGCTGCGGGCGCCGTCATCTGCGGCGCCTACTTCGGTGACAAGATGACTCCGCTGTCGGAGACCACGATCCTCGTCCCCCAGCTCGTCGGCGGTGGGCTCACCGTCGGTGAGCACGTCCGCAACATGTTCTGGACCGCCGGACCGGCGCTCGGCATCAGCCTCGTCATCTTCCTCGTGCTGGGGCTGAACGCGGACCCCGAGGCAGTGCTCAGCACCGACGTGGCGCGCGAGGCACTGGCCGCGGCCTTCAACATCGGCTTCGTGAACCTGCTCCCGCTGCTGCTGCTGGTGGTCTTCGCAGTACTGAAGTTCCCGCCCTTCCTGTCCATCCTGGGGTCCGCGCTCTTTGCCGGGATCCTCGCGCCGTTCACCCAGTGGGAGGCGGTGAAGGCATTCGTGGCCGATCCGTCTCTCGGCCCGGTCGCCACGTCGATCGAAGCCATCTTCCGCGCCATGGCGACGGGGTTCGTCAGCAGCTCGGGGGTCGAACCCATCGACGAGCTGTTCACACGTGGCGGGATGGCCAGCCTGCTGAGCACGATCTGGCTGGTGCTCGGCGCCCTGTCCTTCGCCGCGGTCATGGAGCACGCGGGTTTCCTCCAACGCCTGCTCGACCCGATCGTGTCGCGAGCCAGGCGGCGCGGGTCGCTGATCGCCTCGGTCAACGGCAGCGGGATCGGCCTGAACGTGATCGCGGGCGACCAGTACGTCGCGGTCGTGCTGCCCGCACGCACGTTCCGCACCGAGTTCGCCCGCAGGGGGCTCGCACCTCAGGTGCTGAGTCGGGCGGTCGAGGACTCAGGCACCGTGACCTCGGTGCTGGTGCCGTGGAACACCTGCGGTGCCTACATCTCAGGAGTTCTCGGGGTCTCCACCGCCGCCTACTTCCCGTTCTGCTTCTTCAACCTGCTCAGCCCGTTGCTCGACATCATCTACGGCTACATCGGTTTCAAGGTGCCCCCGGCCGAGGGCCCGTGGGAGGACGACGCCACGACTGCCACGCTGCCCGCCGTTCCTCGAGGAGACCGTCATGACTGAAGCGACCACCGCCCCTCCGGCCGAGCCGAAGCGCGGCTTCAAGCTCCCCTCGGCCTACACCATCCTGTTCGCCCTCATCTTCCTCATGGCGCTGGCGACCTGGCTCATCCCGGCCGGGGCCTACCAGCTCGACAAGGACGGAGCCCCGATCCCGGGCACGTACAGCGAGGTTGACGGCGACCCGCAGCGCATCCTGATCGACTCCTTGACCGCCCCCATCAACGGGCTCTACGGGATCGAGGACGCAGACGGGAAGATCAGCTACTACAACACCGGTGTCCTCTTCGGAGCCATCGACGTCGCCCTCTTCATCATCGTGATCGGCGGCTTCCTGGGCGTCACCATGCGTACGGGGGCCATCCAGACCGGCATCGGACGGCTGGTCGCGCGGCTCCGCGGCCGCGAACGCTGGATGATCCCCATCCTGATGATGGTCTTCGCCCTCGGCGGGTCGACGTACGGCATGGCCGAGGAGAGCCTCGCGTTCTACACCCTCGTCATCGCGGTCATGATCGCCGCCGGCTATGACGCCCTGACCGGCGCAGCCATCGTCCTCCTCGGGTGCGGCATCGGCACCCTGGGCTCGACGATCAACCCCTTCGCGACCGGCATCGCCTCCGGATTCGCCGGCGTCTCCATCAGCGAAGGCCTGCTCTCCCGGCTGATCATCCTCGTGGTCGGGCTCGGGGTCGGGATCTTCTTCGTGATGCGGTACGCCGAACGTGTCAAGGCGGACCCCACCAGATCGGCAGTCCGAGACATGCGCGCGGCCAACGAGGCCCACTTCAGCGTCCAAGGACACACGGACGAGGCCGTCATGACCAGCCGCGACAAGGTCATCCTGACCGTGTTCGGTCTGGCCTTCGTCATCATGATGTACGGCGTCATCCCCTGGCAGGACATGGGCATCGGGATCCCCACGCTGTGGTGGTGGTTCCCGGAGATGACCGCGCTCTTCATCCTGTTCTCGGTGATCATCGGACTGATCGGACGGTTGAGCGAGACCGACCTCACCGACTCGTTCGTCAACGGCGCCCGCGACCTGCTCGGAGTCGCGCTGATCATCGGCATCGCCCGAGGGATCACCGTGGTCATGAACAACGGCGGGATCACCGACACCGTGCTGCACTGGGCCGAGCAGGCGGTCGAGGGCCTCGGCCCCGTGGCCTTCGTGATCGTGGTGTTCCTGATCTTCCTGCCCCTGTCGTTCCTCATCCCCTCCTCGTCCGGCCTCGCCACCGTGTCGATGCCGATCCTGGCGCCGCTCGCAGCCTTTGTGAGCGTGGAGGCGGACCTGATCGTCACGGCATTCCAGAGCGCGTCGGGCCTGATGAACCTGTTCATCCCCACCTCCGCGGTCGTGATGGGCGGCCTGGCCATCGCCCGCGTGCCCTATGGCACCTATCTGCGCTGGGTCTGGCCGCTGCTGGCCATGCTCGCGGCGCTCGTCATCGTCGTCCTCGGCCTCGGAGCACTCATTGCGTAACCACGGCGCCGGGTGAGGGCGACCGCACGAAAGCCGCATGAGGCTTTTCGTCCGCCGAAACACGTCGAAGTGGCGAGCGGACGTCCCGAGGCCGTCCACGCCACGACCGCCCCGAGCCACACCGAGTGCTCGAGCTGTCGGTGTGACCGAGTGTCCGGGCCGGAGCCGCTCATGGTGCGCGACCGCCAGCGCCTACTGGGCGCGTGGTAGCAGCCCGCTCAACTCGTCAGCCATGCGGTCCACACCTGGACGGCGGCGGCCCGAGCCGGCGATGCCGAACTTTGCCGTGGACATCGTCACCTGGATGGTCCCTGGCGCAACTTCCTCGAACTGGGCGTTGACCTTCTCGCCGACCACCAGCAAGAACCTCCCCGAGGTGAACATCACGGTGCCCGTGCTCACATCGCCGGTCAGGTACTGGAACCCCGTACGCCGCGCAGCCTCCAACAGCGCGGCGAAGACATCCGACGGCCTCGCCTGGAAGGTCATTGACCGCGAACTCTCAGCACTCATCTGCCCAGCATGACAGGACGCACCGGTGAAGACCCTGGGGCGGCCGCTGCCGACCACTGACACCGCAGGGTCTCCCGCCCTCCTGTGATCGCACTTCGTCGTCCCCTCCTCGCCCGGATCGACCTGCGGAGGGACCTACTGGACCATCCGCAGCGCTGCTCAGGAGTGAGCGGCAGGCGACAGGAGAGCGCACGCGATGTTCAGTCCGACGACGAGGTCTCGGCGTCGTCGGATGCTCCATCGTCCTCGGACGGCGATGCGGTCGGCGTGGCCTCGGGCTCGTCCGCATCCGTGATCGCGCGTTCCAGGGCGGCGATCGTGGCAGCGTCGACCGTGCCCGTCGGCTTCACGTCGAGCTCGGCCTGGAACGCCTTCAGCGCCTCGGTGAGGGCAGGGGTCCACTCGCCGTCGACCGGCCCGGTCCAGAAACCGGCAAGTCTCAGGGTCTGCTGTACGGCCGCGGTGGTGGCGATTGACTGTTGCTCGGCAGCGCCGCCCTGTGCCGCCACGTCGGACTGCAGCGCCGCAGCGGTCGCGGTGTCGACGGCTCCCGTCACCGGCAGCCCGTGGGACTCCTGGAGGGACCGGACCGCCTCGACGGTCGCAGGACCGTAGACGCCGTCCACCTCGTCGGTGTAGTGCCCTGCGAGCGCGAGGGACTCCTGAAGCGTCGCGGTGTAGTCACGCACCGCTGTTGCGGCCTGCGCCTGCTGCTCGTCGGTCAGGCAGCCCACCTCCGAGAAGAGACGGAGCCACGACATCTCGAGCGCCACGGCGGCCGCGTTGAGCTGCTGGCCGGCCTGCTCCAGGGGCGTCTGGTCGCTGACGCCGTCGACGGCGGCGTCGAGGTCGGCCTGGGCCTGCCGCACACGGTCCGCGGACGCGGGCGGGACCTCGGGGACCAGCACCGTGGCGGTGCTGGTCGGCGTGGGCTTCGGCGACGTGCCCCTCGCCTCGGCGAGCGCCGCCTGGGCCTGCGCCAGGTCCTCCTCGGCCGTGACCACGTCCTCCCGAGCGGCAACCGCACTCTCTGCCCCGGCCGCGAGGTCCTCACCGGGCTCGGCGAGATCGGCACCGGCTTCCCGTGCGTCCCCGACCGTCGGCTTCGTCGACGCCAGTACGTCGCCGTACCGGTCCAGGGCCACGATGTAGTCCCTCGTCTGGTCGCAGAACTCGGAGGTCGCGACCTCCGCCGCATCCCGCGCACCCGCGAGATCGTCCTGTGCAGCCTCTACCCGGGCCTGCGCCCGCTGTACCTCGTTGTCGCCGTCGCTGTTGCCGTCGTCACCGCATGCGACCAGGAGCAGGCACGCGCAGGCAACGCCGACCGGAGCTCGCATGGAATGTCCCCACATGGCAGGGGCTACTTCCCGGGGGAGGTGTCCTTCGCGGCCTTCTCCTCAGCCTCGGCCTCCTTGGCTGCAGCCTTGATGTCCTCGGCCGCCACCTTGTCGACCGTCCGCTCCACGACCGCATCGGCCAGGGCGAGCGCCTCGCGGATCTTCACCGCCCTGGGGTCGGAGACGAGAGCCACGATTCCGGAATGGCCGGGTGCGATCGAGTCCTGCAGGTCCTCGGCCAGCTCGTGGCGATGCCGTAGCTGGCGGATCTTGCCGGCAGCG
>NZ_JBFUMR010000052.1:0-16497 GCF_054049275.1 Nocardioides sp. P5_E3 | reverse complement strand
GTACGACCGCGCAAACCAACGAACACACAGACACACACTCTTGTTCGCGTCCACTAAGCAGTTCCCAACCAACAAACCCATCCCAGGGCGACATGCCCCGGGGGTTTGATGAGGTTGAAAGAGTTACGGCGGCCATAGCGAAACGGGAAACACCCGGTCCCATACCGAACCCGGAAGTTAAGCCTTTCAGCGCCGATGGTACTGCAACCGAGAGGTTGTGGGAGAGTAGGACGCCGCCGGACAAACATTGTGGAAGTGGGGTCACCTTCGGGTGGCCCCACTTCTGCATTTCCGGGTGTCGTGACGGGCGAACCTCGCAGCTGGACGTCCACAGGGCGTGCCTGTTGGGCGCTGTCCACAGGGCCGCCACGTCGGGACGGCTGGTTGTCGCACCGACCCGGGACAGTCGTCTCCAGGAGGTGCACTGTGACCACAACGGGCACGACGACTGACACGAAGAAGACAGCGACCCCTCGCAAGGGACGCTCGCGCGGCGGCTCGCCCCGCGAGCGCCGCCCGCAGCCGCCCGCCGACGGTGACGGCGACGGTGCCAACGAGGTGCGGCTCGTCGGCCGGCTCACGAGCGTCCCGGTCGCCGTCGAGCTGCCGAGCGGAGACTCTCTGGTGAGCTTCCGGATCTCGGTGCCGCGGAGCCCCGGCGCGACGAAGACGGTGACCACGACGAGCCAGCGGGTCGACTCGGTCCCGTGCTCCGCCTGGAGCGCCGCACTGCGCCGGCGGATCGCCGGCTGGAGACCCGGCGACACGGTCGAGGTCACCGGCGCCGTCTGCTGCCGGTTCTACCAGGCAGGGGGAGCGACACGGTCGCGGGTCGAGGTGGTGGCCTCGACGGCGCGCATCATCCGTCGTTCACCGGTCGCATGATGACGCCGAGGCTCGGCTTCGGCTGGAACGAGGTCGCCTTCTCCGGCAGGAGCCCCCCGGACTCGACGAGCGCCTTGACCTGCGCGAAGTCGGGACTGGGCAGCAGCACCGCGGGCGCCGCGGGTGAGGTGGCGGTCAGCGCCTCCTCCACCGTGTGGTGGTGCTCGAGGCGGGGCGGCGGCTCGGGCAGCCGGGGGAGGACGTGGTCGTGCAGCCACGACACCGCAGCCTCCCGGTCGAGGCCGTGGGGCGCGACGGCGTACCACGTCTCCCCGTCCGTCAGCACGAGGTGCGTGCTGTCGAGGGCGCCGAGTGCCTGCTGTCGGGATCGCGCGGTCACCTCGGCCCCAGCCGCACGGGTCGCCTCGACGAGCACGTCGAGGCGCACGGTCGGCAGGGTCCGGTGGATGGCGCCGAGGAACAGGGGAGTGTCGGCCTGGTCGACCAGCATCGCGAGCCCGGCGTCCCACGGGGTGCCCGGGTGCTCCTCCTGGAGTCGCAGGTAGGCGGCGTACCGGTGGTGGCCGTCGGCGAGGAGGCACGAGCTGCTGGAGATGAGGTGCCCGATGCGGGCGATCGCCCGCTCGTCCCGCACGGCCCAGAGCCGCTGGCGCTGTCCGGTGCGGTCGAGGTAGCGCCAGTCCGGCTCGGCGGCCGTCACCTCGTCCATCAGGTCGCGGAGCTCCTGGCTGCCGTGGTGCACCAGGAGGATGGGAGCGGGGTTGAGGTCCATCTGCAGCATCCGCTCGGCCAGCTCCCCGGCCTGCTCGGGGTGGATCGCCTCGTGGGGCCAGACCGCGCGGTCGGCCAACGTGTCCGCGCGCTCGGACATGCGGAGGGCACCGACGAGCCCGCGGACCGTGAGGCCGGCGGCGGTGTACTCGTGGAGGTAGAGGGCTGGCCCGCCGTCGGCACGCGCGTCGCCGCGGTCGATCCACTGCGTGAGTCGCTCGGCGACGTCGCGATAGGGTCGCGCCAGTGCTCGCGCGGAGGCGGGGTCGCCCACGCGGGTCGGGGACAGCATCACCGCCCGGAACGGGAGCAGCTCGAGGGGCTTCGCCACGTACGGAGGCACGACGGTGGCGAGGTCCATCGGAGCATCGTAGGGGGACGCTCGTCACAATCCGGAAAGGGGTGGACCATGCTCGAGGAGTCCGAGACTGCCCTCGTGGAGGCCCACGACCTGGTCATGTTCGACCTGGACGGTGTGGTCTACGTCGGGGGCGAGGCGATCGACGGGGTCGCCGCGGCGATCGACCGGGTGCGTGAGTCCGGCCGCCACGTGGCGTTCGTGACCAACAACGCCTCGCGCACCCCTGACCAGGTGGCGGCGAAGCTGACCAAGGTGGGTGTCTCGGCCGAGGCGCACGACGTGGTCACCTCCGCCCAGGCCGCGGCACGGGTCCTGGTCGAGGAGCACGGCGCGGGTGCGCGCGTGCTGATGCTCGGAGGTGAAGGTCTGAAGGTCGCGCTGCTCGAGGCGGGCCTCGAGCCGGTGGACGACCCCGAGGGTGCCGTGGCGGTGGCGAGCGGCTACGGACCCGACGTCCGCTGGCGCGACATCATGCGCGTCTCGACCCTCGTGCGCGACGGCCTGCCCTACGTGGCGAGCAACGCCGACCTGACGATCCCCACTCCCTACGGACTGGCACCCGGCCACGGCGTCCTCGTGCGGACCATCACCGGCTTCGCGGGCGTCGACGCGATCGTGGCCGGCAAGCCCGAGAAGCCGCTGATGGAGGAGACCGTCCTGCGCGTGGGTGGCAACCGGCCGCTCATGGTCGGAGACCGGCTCGACACCGACATCGAGGGCGCCCATGCGATCGATGCGCCCTCGCTGCTGGTGCTCACCGGTGTGACCTGGATCGAGGACCTCGCCTCGGCGCCGCCCCGGCTGCGGCCGACGTACATCTCCCCGACGCTGGCCGGCCTGTTCGAGCCGCAGCCCGTGCCGTCGGTCACCGACGCGACGGTCGAGCTCGGCGGCTGGACCGCGAGCGTCGCGGACGGTCGGCTGACCATCGAGGGGGAGGGCGACGACGCCGACTGGTGGCGCGTTGCGGCCACGGCGTGCTGGCGCCACCTGGACGAGTCGGGCAGCGCGGCCGACGTCTCCGACACGACGCCTCCCGGACCGGTCCGACAGCTCGGCGCCGAGTAGGCTCGCGGCCATGAGCGAGCTGCCCGACCACGAGCCGACCGGCGTCGAGTCGGTCGACCGCGTGCTGGCGGAGGTGGCGGCGCTGGCCGACGCACCGGTGGCCGAGCACGTCGCGGTGTTCGAGCGCGCCCACGAGCAGCTGCGTCGCGCCCTCGACGCCCGGCCCGACGCGTCCGGCGACCCCCGGGGCGTCTGAACACCTGTGCCGCCCAGACGTCTACGACTGGACCAGGAGCTCGTCCGGCGCGGCCTGGCCCGTTCGCGCGACCACGCCAGCGAGCTGGTCGCCGCCGGCCGGGTGACCGTCTCGGGCGCGCGCGCCACGAAGCCGGCGACCGGTGTCACGACCGACGTCGCGATCGTGGTCAAGGACGACCCCACGTCCGTCGACTACGTCTCCCGGGGCGGGCACAAGCTGGCCGGGGCCCTCAAGGCGTTCGCCGAGCACGGCCTCACCGTCGGCGGCAAGCGCTGCCTGGACGCCGGTGCGTCCACCGGCGGCTTCACCGACGTGCTCCTGCGGGCCGGGGCGCGGGAGGTCGTGGCGGTGGACGTCGGCTACGGACAGCTGGCCTGGTCGCTGCAGAGCGACGAGCGGGTGCAGGTGCACGACCGCACCAACATCCGCGAGCTCACCCTCGACATCGTCGGCGACCCCGTCGACCTGGTGGTGGGCGACCTGTCCTTCATCTCTCTCGCCCTGGTGCTCGACCCGCTGCTGTCCGTCACCCGCGAGGACGGCGCGCTGGCGCTGATGGTGAAGCCGCAGTTCGAAGTCGGCAAGGAGCGCGTCGGCAAGGGTGGGGTGGTCCGTGACCTCGCGCTGCGGTCCGAGGCGGTCACCACGATCGCTGACCTCGCCGCCGAGCGCGGCTGGGGTGCGGTGGCCGTCACGGTGAGCCCGCTCCCCGGACCCTCAGGCAACGTCGAGTTCTTCCTCCTGCTGCGTCGCGGTCCGGCCTCGATCGGTGCGGACGCGATCCGCGCCGAGGTCGAGCGCGCCGGGTCGATGGGGGTGGCGGGTGAGAGGGTGGACCCGTGAGCACCCACAGTCCCCAGCGCCGAGTCCTGGTGCTCGCCCACACCGGCCGGGCCGAGGCGCGGGACGTGGCTCGGGCCTGCGTCCAGAGCCTGACCGCCCACGGCATCGCCGTACGACTGCTCGCGGACGAGGCTGCCGACCTGGGCCTGGCCGACGTCGACGGCCTCGTCGAGACGACCCGTCCCGACGACGTGCCAGGTGAGGGCTGCGAGCTGGTGCTGGTCATCGGCGGCGACGGCTCGATCCTCCGCGCGGCCGAGCTGACCCATGCGACGAGCACCCCGCTGCTGGGGGTCAACCTCGGCCACGTGGGATTCCTCGCCGAGGCGGAGCAGGAGGACGTCGAGTCCACGATCGCCGCCATCGTCGCCCGGGACTACACCGCCGAGGACCGGCTCACCCTCGACGTCTGCGTGCTGGTGGGCAAGGAGGTGCGGTTCTCCACCTTCGCCCTCAACGAGGCGAGCGTCGAGAAGGCCGCGCGCGAGCGCATGCTCGAGGTCGTCGTCGAGGTCGACGGGCGCCCGCTGTCGCGGTGGGGCTGCGACGGCGTCGTCTGCGCCACCCCGACGGGATCGACCGCCTACAACTTCAGCGCGGGCGGCCCGGTGGTGTGGCCCGAGGTCGAGGCCCTGCTGATGGTCCCGCTGAGCGCCCACGCGCTGTTCGCCCGACCGATGGTGGTGGCGCCCACGTCGGTGCTCGCCGTCGAGGTGCTGTCCAACACCGAGGGCTCCGGCGTGCTGTGGTGCGACGGTCGCCGCACGGTCGACCTGCCCCCGGGCGCCCGCATCGAGGTGCGCCGTGGTGCCCGTCCGGTGCGTCTCGTCCGGCTGCAGCACGCGTCGTTCACCGACCGGCTGGTGGCCAAGTTCGACCTGCCGGTCGAGGGGTGGCGTGGCGCCGCCGAGCGCCGGCGCCGCGACAACGGGGACGCCGATGCTTGAGGAGCTGCGGATCAGTGAGCTCGGGGTCATCGAGTCCTCGACGCTCGAGCTCGGGCCCGGCCTGACCGTCATCACGGGCGAGACAGGCGCCGGCAAGACGATGGTCGTGACCGCGCTCGGTCTGCTGCTCGGCGGCCGGGCCGACCCGGGAGCCGTGCGCTCGGGCGCCAAGCAGGCCCGCGTCGAGGGGGTCGTCGCCGTCAGCGACCTCGACGGCTTCCGTACGGCCGTGGAGGACGCCGGCGGTGAGGTGGAGGAGGACCAGGTCGTCCTCGCCCGCAACGTCGCCGCGCAGGGGCGCTCGCGGGCCTGGGTCGGCGGCGCGTCGGTGCCGGTGGCGACCCTGGCCGAGGTCGCCGAGCCCCTCGTGGCCGTGCACGGCCAGTCCGACCAGCACCGGCTGCTCCGGTCCGGTGCCCAGCGTGCCTCGCTCGACCGGTTCGGCGGCGAGACGCTGGCCGCGACCGCGTCGTCGTACGCCGCCCTGTGGGCCGAGCTGGTCGTGACCGAGCGGACGCTCGCCGAGGTGGTCGGCTCGGCTCGCGAGCGCGCGCGGGAGGCCGACCAGCTGCGGTTCGGCCTCGGGGAGGTCGAGGCGGTCGACGCGCACCCCGGGGAGGACGCCGAGCTCGCCGCCGAGGAGACGCGCCTGGGGTTCGCCGACACGCTGCGCACCGCGGCCGAGACGGCTCGCGAGGCGCTCTCCAGCGAGGAGGGCGCACCCGACTCCCTGGCCACGACCAGCGCGGCACGGCGGGCGCTCGACGGCGTCCGCGACCACGACCCCGCGGCGGGGGAGCTCGCCGACCGGCTCGCCGAGCTGAGCCACCTGCTCGTCGACCTCGCCGGTGACGTCGCGTCCTACGCCGCCTCCCTCGAGACCGACCCGGGCCGTCTCGCGGCCGTCTCGGAGCGACGGGCGGCGCTGACGGCGCTCACCCGCAAGTACGGCGAGACGATCGACGAGGTGCTCGCGTGGGCCGAGGACGGCGCGAAGCGGCTCCTGGACCTCGAGGGCACCGACGGGCAGATCACCGAGCTGGAGTCCCGACGCGATCGCATCCGCACCGAGCTCGGCGACCTCGCCGGCACCCTCAGCGCCCAGCGTCACGACGCTGCCCAACGGCTCGGCGAGGCGGTGAGCGATGAGCTCACCTCGCTGGCCATGCCGCACGCCACGGTCACCATCGCGATCACCCAGCAGGACACGCCCGCGCCGGAGACCCCGGCCGGACCACAGCTGCTGGTCGACGGCCGCTGGGTGCGCGCCGGTGCGCACGGCATCGACGACGTCGAGTTCCTGCTCGCCGCCAACACGGGCGCTGACGCCCGCCCCCTGCACAAGGGCGCGTCCGGCGGTGAGCTCTCCCGCGTGATGCTCGCCCTCGAGGTCTCCCTGGCCGAGACCGGGTCCGTCCCGACGTTCGTGTTCGACGAGGTCGACGCCGGCGTCGGCGGCAAGGCCGCCATCGAGGTCGGGCGCCGCCTCGCCGCCCTGGCACGCACGTCGCAGGTGCTGGTCGTGACCCACCTGCCGCAGGTCGCGGCCTACGCCGACCGCCACGTGGTCGTCCACAAGTCCAGCGACGGCACGGTCACGACCTCGGGACTCGTATCCTTGACCGACGACGACCGCGAGCGCGAGCTGTCGCGGATGCTCGCCGGCGTCGAGGACTCCGACAGTGCGCGCGCGCACGCCCGGGAGCTGCTGGAGGCCGCCGCGCCCGAGCGGGCGTGCCTCCCCGAGAGGCCTGCCCGCGGCTGACACCATGGCGGGGTCATGAAGTTCGCAGTCCGCTCCCGCCAAGCCCCCGCCCTCCCCGGTGTGCACGGTCCCGCCCGGGTCCACCGCCGTACGGCCAGCGTCCTCGGCCGCCTGCACGCAGGGGACGTCGCCGTCCTCGACCACCTCGACATGGACCGCGCCAGCGCCCAGGCGCTCGTCGACGCCGGTGTCGTGGCCGTGGTCAACGCCAGCCCGATGATCTCGGGCCGCTACCCGAACATGGGTCCGCAGCTGCTCGTCGAGGCCGGGCTCACGGTCGTCGACAGCGTCGGTCCGGAGATCTTCGACCGGGTCCGCGACGGGGCCGCCCTCCGGGTCGACGGGGACGCGGTGCACGCCGGCGGCACCCAGGTCGCCGAGGGCCGCGAGCTGACCGTCGACCTCGTCGCCTCCGAGATGGACGGCGCCCGCACCGGCCTCTCCGCGCAGCTCGAGAGCTTCACCCACAACAGCACCGAGTTCCTCCGCCGCGAGCAGGACCTCCTGCTCCACGGCCACGGGGTGCCACGGACCGCCACCGAGATGGCCGGTCGCCCCGTCGTGGTGGCCGTGCGCTCCCACGGGTGGGAGCAGGAGCTGCGCGGCATCAAGCCCTTCGTGCGTGAGCAGCGCCCCGTCCTGGTCGGGGTCGACCGCGGTGCGGACGCCCTGGCGAGCGCCGGGCACCGACCGGACGTCATCGTGGTGACCGGCGGCTCCGACGACCTGCCCGCGGCCGCCGTCCTGCGCCGGGCCCGCGACGTGGTCGTCCTCGTCGAGCGTGGCGCTCCGCGCAGCGCGACCGAGCCGTTCGAGCGGCTCGGCATCCGCCCGCTGCGCTTCGAGACCTCCGCCACGACCGAGGACGCCGCCCTGCTGCTCGCCTCGGCGCACGAGGCCTCGCTGATCGTCGGCGTGGGCATGCACGCCACCCTCGCCGAGTTCCTCGACCGGCGCCGCAGCGGCCTGGCCAGCACGTTCCTGACCCGCCTCAAGCTCGGGCCCGACCTCGTGGACGCGGCGGCCCTGCCGCGGCTCTACGACGGTGCGGTCCGGCCCCGTCACCTCGTCGGCGCCCTGGTCGCCGGGGTGCTCGCCCTCGCAGCGGCCGTCAGCGTCACCCCGGTCGGCCAGCAGTGGGTCGACGAGGTCTCGCCGTCCGTCACCAGCACCACGTCAGACCTGATCGACAACGTCCGAGGAATTCTTCCGTGATCACCCTGCGCCACCACCTGCTCACCATCGTCGCCGTCTTCCTCGCCCTCGCGGCGGGGATCGTCCTCGGCGGGGGCCCGCTCTCCGACGTCGGCCCCACCGCCGCGACCTCGTCCGGGGAGGCGGACACCGCCCCTGCGGCGGACCGGGCGCAGACCGACTACACCGAGAGCGTCGTGTCCGCGCTGGGGCCGGCCACGGTCAGCGGTCGCCTTGCTGAGCGATCGGTCGCCGTGGTGACCGTGCCGGGCGCCGACGAGCAGGTCGTCACCGCGCTCACCGAGCAGGTGACCGCCGCCGGCGGCACGGTCAGCGCACGCTACGACCTGTCCGCGGACATCGTCGACCCCGGCCAGAAGTCGCTGGTCGACACGCTGGGCAGCCAGCTGCTGACCCAGCAGGCCGAGGGCGACGTCGCCGCCGAGGCGTCGACGTACGACCGGATCGGACAGCTGCTCGGCCTCGCGATCGCGACCAAGGAGGCCGCGGGCCAGGACGTCAACGGCAAGGCCCGTGCCATCGTCGACGCCGTCAGCGGCGCCGGCCTGATGGCCAAGCCCGGCGAGGTCGCGCAGCGCTCGCCGCTCGTGCTGGTCGTGCTGGGCACGGACGCCGGTGACGAGGGCTCCGACGCGATCCTCGCCGGGCTCGCCCAGGGACTCGCCGTCCAGGCAGGCGGCGTGGTCGTGGCGGGCGCCACCTCCGACGGCGGGGAGGGCCAGCTCGGCCGGCTCCGCGCGGACCCGGTCTCAGCCGCCGTGGCGACGCTCGACGGAGTCGACACGGCCGCCGGCCGGGTCGCGACGATCCTCACCCTCCAGCGCTCGCTGACGACTCCGGGTGGGGCGTTCGGTGCGTCGGGTGCGGACGGACCCGTCCCCCTCGGGTAGGGTAAAAGCCCGTGAAGAGCCGCACGCCGACCAAGCACGTATTCGTCACCGGAGGCGTCGCCTCCTCCCTCGGCAAGGGGCTCACCGCCTCGAGCCTGGGCAACCTGCTGAAGGCGCGCGGACTGCGCGTCACGATGCAGAAGCTGGATCCCTACCTCAACGTGGATCCCGGCACGATGAACCCGTTCCAGCACGGTGAGGTCTTCGTGACCAACGACGGTGCCGAGACCGACCTCGACATCGGTCACTACGAGCGGTTCCTCGACACCGATCTCAACCAGATCGCAAACGTCACGACCGGTCAGGTCTACTCGACGGTCATCGCCAAGGAGCGCCGCGGCGACTACCTCGGCGACACCGTGCAGGTCATCCCGCACATCACCAACGAGATCAAGGACCGCATCCTCGCGATGGGCGGCCCGGACATCGACGTGGTCATCACCGAGGTCGGCGGCACCGTCGGCGACATCGAGTCGCTGCCGTTCCTCGAGGCCGCCCGCCAGACCCGGCACGAGATCGGGCGCGACAACTGCTTCTTCATCCACGTGTCCCTGGTGCCCTACATCGGTCCGTCCGGCGAGCTGAAGACCAAGCCCACCCAGCACTCGGTCGCCGCCCTGCGCTCCATCGGCATCCAGCCCGACGCGATCGTGTGCCGCTCCGACCGCGACCTGCCCGAGGGCATCAAGCGCAAGATCGCCCTCATGTGCGACGTGGACGACGAGGCCGTCGTGACGTGCGCCGACGCGCCGTCGATCTACGACATCCCGAAGGTGCTGCACCGCGAGGGCCTCGACGCCTACGTCGTACGCCGCCTCGACCTGCCGTTCCGCGACGTCAACTGGACCGACTGGGACGACCTGCTGCGCCGGGTGCACCACCCCTCCGAGGAGGTCACGGTCGCGCTCGTCGGCAAGTACATCGACCTGCCCGACGCCTACCTCTCCGTCAGCGAGGCGCTGCGTGCCGGCGGCTTCGCCCACGACGCCAAGGTGCACATCCGGTGGGTCGCCTCCGACGAGTGCCAGACCGAGGCCGGTGCGGCCAAGCACCTCGCCGACGTCGACGCGGTGCTCGTGCCTGGCGGCTTCGGTGTGCGCGGCATCGAGGGCAAGCTCGGTGCGCTGAACTACACCCGCACCCACGGCATCCCGACGCTCGGGCTGTGCCTGGGCCTGCAGTGCATGGTGATCGAGTACGCCCGCAACGTGGCGGGGCTGACCAAGGCGGGGTCGACGGAGTTCGACCCCGACACCGTCGAGCCGGTCATCTCCACCATCGAGGAGCAGAAGAAGTACGTCGAGGGCGCCGGCGACCTCGGCGGCACCATGCGGCTCGGCCTGCAGAAGGCCGACCTCGCGGAGGGCAGCGTGGTGCGGGCGGCGTACGGCTCAGGCACCGTCGAGGAGCGGCACCGCCACCGCTACGAGTTCAACGACGCCTACCGCGAGCCCCTCGCCGCGGCGGGCCTGGTGTTCTCGGGCGTGAACCCCGAGCTCGGGCTGGTGGAGTTCGTCGAGCTGCCCGCCGACGTGCACCCCTACTACGTCGCCACGCAGGCGCACCCCGAGCTGCGCTCGCGTCCCACCCGGCCGCACCCGCTGTTCGCCGGCCTGGTCGGCGCGGCCATCGAGCGGCAGCGCTCCGAGCGCTTCCCGCTCGACGAGTCGGGCCTGCGCCGCAAGGACGAGGGCACCGAGGACTGACGCCCCGCGGGGACGTGATCCCCGGCTGACCGGGGATCGCTGAAGCGCAGCAGGTCGGACGTCAGAGGCGGCGGGCCTGCAGGACCCGGCCGAGGACGAACGAGTTCGCGCGGAGCTGGTTGCGGGCGTAGGCCATCAGGCTGGTGTCGTCGGCCGCGGCCTCGGCGGCGGCGAGGAACGACTCGTCGCCCGCACCGAGGGGGTACATCGCGCGGATGGTGAGCCCCTGGTTGAGGAGCCCGCCCTTGAGCGTGTGCAGCTCCTCGAGGTAGCGGTGCGTGAACGGCGCCAGGAGCTCGGCCTGGCCGGGACGCCAGAACGTCGAGCCCAGCACGAGGGTCTCCCGGCTGGCCGGCACGGCGTAGTCGACGAAGAACGCCCGCCACACCTCCTCCTTGGCCTCGACGTCGGGACGGGCGGCGAGCACCCCGAGGCGGCGCATGCCGGCGTCCGGGTCGGGGTCGGACTCGAGCAGACGGCGTACGACGTCCTCGTCGTAGTCGCCGAGCTCGGCGCGGCGCACGGCCATCCGCCAGGCCAGGTCGAGGTCGGTCGCCCGGTCGGCGGCCGCCTGCAGGACCGACCAGTGCTCGTCGGTCGAGGCTGACGCCGCGAGCGTGCGCAGGGCCGCCTGGCGGGCGTCGGGCACGTCGACGAGCCCGATCACGGCGTCGGCCAGCGCGGCCAGCAGGCCGGGGGACTCGTCGGCCGGCGCCCACCGGTCGGCGACCAGGAGCGCCTGGCTCAGGAAGGGCTCCACGAGCGCCGGGCTGGTCTCCGTCGAGAGGGCGCGGGTGAGCGCGCTCGACACGTCGCGAGGGGCGACGTCGCCGAGCAGCAGCAGCTGGCCGGCGGTGGCAGCCACGAGCGCCCGGTCGAGCGGGTCGTCGAGCTGCTGGACGCGCTCGAGCATCAGTCGCAACGAGGTCGGGTCCGGCTTGACGGCGGCGAACGTGTAGTCGCCGGCGTTGACCAGGCGGAGGTCGCCCTCGGGCAGGTCGATCGGCGTGCGCGGACCGGTCACCTCGTGCGAGGAGCGGCCGACCGGGACGAGGGAGTCGCCCGAGGCGTCGAAGACGGCCACGTCGAGGCGGTGCGGGCGGGGCTCCTGGTCGTCGGTCGTCTCCACGACGAGCTCGCCTGCGACGAGCGAGATCACGTCGGTGCCGGCCTCGTCGAGCCACGCCTTGGTCCAGGCAGACAGGTCGCGACCCGAGGCCCGCGAGTAGCAGTCCATCAGGTCGTCGAGGCGGGTGTTGGAGAAGGCGTAGCGGCTGAAGTAGTCACGCAGGCCCTCGACGAACGCGTCCTCGCCGATGTAAGCGACGAGCTGGTGCAGCACGCTCTGGCCCTTGACGTAGGTGATGGCGTCGAAGTTGGACATCGCCGACGACACGTCGGGCACGTCGCTGCGGATGGGGTGGCGAGCCGGGCTCATGTCCATCTCGTAGGCGGTGCGCTTGAAGGCGGCGAGGAAGGTGGCCCACTGCTCGGTGAACTCGCTCGCCCCCGCCATGCCCCAGTTGGCCGCCCAGGAGGCGAACGCCTCGTTGAGCCAGAGGTCGTCCCACCACTGCATCGTCACGAGGTCGCCGAACCACATGTGCGCCATCTCGTGGAAGATGAACTCCGCGCGGACGGCGCGCTGCGCGTGGGTCGGGGGAGTGCGGAAGAGCTGGCCGTCGCCGTAGGTGACGCAGCCCCAGTTCTCCATCGCGCCGCCGAGGTTCGGCACGAAGACCTGGTCGTAGCGCTCCTGCGGGAACGGGTAGCCGAACCGCTCGCCGAAGAACGCGAGGCCCTGCCGCGTGAGGGTGACCATCTCGTCGAGGTCACGCTCGAGGATCGGCACGAGCGACTGACGGCAGTAGAAGCCCAGGTCGGAGCCGTCGTGCTGCTGCCGCACCTCGTGGAACGGGCCGGCGTTGACCACCACGACGTACGTCGACAGGCGGGGCGTGTCGGGGAAGGTCCACACCCGCGCGTCGTCGGTCTCCGCGTCCTCGACCGACTCGGGCGCACCGTTGGAGGTGACGAGCCACGACGACGGCGCGGTCACGACGAAGCGGTGGGGTGCCTTGAGGTCGGGCTGGTCGAAGCAGGCCCACACGCGGCGGGCCTCGTCGGGCTCGAGGCTGGTCCAGACGTAGACCAGCTTGTCGGTCGGGTCGACCGTGCGCAGGATGCCCTCGCCGGTGGCGGTGTTGGTGGTGCTCGCCTCGACGACCAGGACGTTGTCGGCCGCGAGCGCGGGGAGCGGCAGGCGACCGTCGGCCGCGGCGGAGACGTCGACGTCCGCACCGTTGAGGGTCGCGCGGACCACGTCCATCGCGACGTCCACGAAGGTGGTCGCGCCGGGCTCGGAGCACGTGAACGCGATGGTGCTGGTGGAGCGCCACACCTCGCCCTCGAGCAGGCCGGTCGTGTCCACGTCGATGTCGTAGCGCAGGACCTCGAGGAGGTCCGACCGGGTCTTCGCTTCGTGCTTGGTGAGGGTCGACAACGTCATGCAGCCGAACCTAACTCACCCTGTCCACCCGCATGTGCCTCTGGGCTAGCGTCGAGCCATGACCGACCCGAGCACCCACGACCGCCAGGACGAGCTCGCCGACCGGCCGATGGCGTGGCCCGTCGTGTCCAGCCAGGACCTGCACCGCGACGACTGGGTGGTCGCGCTGCGCGAGGACCGGATCACGCGGCCCGGGCACTCGGAGGAGTTCAGCCGGCTCAGCCTGGAGCACCCCGGCGCGGTCGTCGTGCTCGCGGTCGACGACGACGAGCGGGTGATGTGCCTGCGGCAGTACCGCCACACCAGCGGGCACGAGTTCGTCGAGCTCCCCGCCGGCCTGCGGGACGCGGGCGACGAGCCGGCCGTCGAGACGGCGAGGCGCGAGCTGCGCGAGGAGGTCGAGCTCGACGCCGCCGACTGGCGGCTGCTGCTGAGCACCTTCTCCAGCGCGGGGATCAGCGACGAGGTGCACGAGATCTTCCTGGCGCGCGGGCTGACCCACGCGCCGCGGGGGGACTTCGAGATGGAGCACGAGGAGGCCGAGATGGAGCGGTTCTGGGTGCCCATGGCCGACCTGCTCGAGGCCGTCCTCGAGGGGCGGGTGCGGCAGGGGCCGCTGGCGCAGGCGGTACTGGCGTACGACGTGCTCAAGCGCCGCGGGGCCCTCGACGCCCCGTAGGGGCCTCCCGGGAGTAGTCTCGCCCTCGCTGTGAGGCGGGCCACACCGTGGTGGCCCCCGAGTCCCTGAGGAGCAAGGCATGAAGGTCGGCGTACCCAAGGAAGTCAAGAACCGCGAGTACCGCGTGGCCCTGACCCCGATCGGCGTGCACGAGCTCGTCCAGCACGGTCACGAGGTCGTGGTGCAGAAGACCGCCGGCGAGGGATCGCAGATCCCCGACGAGGAGTACGTCGCCGCGGGCGCCACGATGCTCGACACCGCCGACGACGTGTGGGGCACCGCCGACATGGTCCTCAAGGTCAAGGAGCCCGTCGCCGAGGAGTACGAGCGGATGCGGGAGGGCCAGACCCTCTTCACCTACCTCCACCTCGCCGCCGACAAGCCGCTGACCGAGGAGCTGATTGCCCGGAAGGTCACCGCCATCGCCTACGAGACGGTCCAGCTGCCCTCGGGCGGGCTGCCGCTGCTCTACCCGATGTCGGAGGTCGCCGGCTGCCTCGCACCGCAGGTCGGCGCGCACTCCCTGCTCAAGGCCAACGGCGGCCGTGGCGTCCTCATGGGTGGTGTCGGCGGCGTGGCCAACGCCAAGGTCGTCATCATCGGCGCGGGCGTCTCGGGCCAGAACGCCGCCAACATCGCGCTCGGCATGGGCGCCGACGTGACGCTCCTCGACACCGACCTCGACAAGCTGCGGATGTCGTTCTGGCGCTACAACAACCGGGTCCACGGCCTCGCCTCGTCCAAGCTCGCCATCGAGCAGCAGGTGATGGAGGCCGACATGGTGATCGGTGCCGTCCTCATCCCGGGCGCCGCGGCGCCCAAGCTGGTGAGCAACGACCTCGTCTCGCGGATGAAGCCCGGCTCGGTCCTGGTGGACATCGCGATCGACCAGGGCGGCTGCTTCGAGGACTCCCACGCCACGACGCACGACGACCCGACCTACGAGGTTCACGACTCGGTGTTCTACTGCGTGGCCAACATGCCCGGCGCGGTGCCGAACACCTCGACGTACGCCCTCACCAACGCGACGCTGCCCTACGCCGTGGCCCTCGCCGACAAGGGCTGGCAGCAGGCGCTGCGCGACGACAGGAGCCTGGCCCTCGGCCTCAACACCCACGCCGGCGAGCTCACCAACGCGCCGGTCGGCGAAGCCGTGGGCATCGAGTCGGTGGAACTCGATACCGTCCTCGGGTGAGCTCTGGGGCGAGGCTGGACCGCGCGGTCCGCACCTACCTCGACCACTTGGCGGTCGAGCGCGGGCTGGCGGTCAACACGCTGAGCTCCTACCGGCGTGACCTGGCCCGCTACGACGAGTTCCTGACCGGGCAGGGCATCGACGACCTGGACGCGATCACCGAGGCGACGGTGGCCGCGTTCCTGGTCAGCCTGCGTGAGGGGAGCGAGGCCCATCCACCGCTGAGCGCGACGTCGGCGGCGCGGACGGTCGTGGCCGTGCGCGGCTTCCACAAGTTCGCCGTCTCCGACGGCCTGGCGACGGCCGACCCGGCGGCCGCGGTCAAGCCGCCCACGCCCGCGAAGCGGCTGCCCAAGGCGCTGCCGCTGTCCGACGTCGAGGCGATCCTCGAGGCGGCGGGCGCTCCCGACACGGTCCTCGCGCTGCGCGACCGGGCCCTGCTCGAGCTGCTCTACGGCACCGGGGCGCGCATCTCCGAGGCGGTCGGGCTCGACGTCGACGACCTCGACCAGGTCGACGGCACGGTGCTGCTGCGCGGCAAGGGCGGCAAGGAGCGGCTGGTGCCGGTCGGCGGCTACGCCCGCGATGCCGTGGCCGCCTACCTCACGCGTGCACGGCCCGAGCTGGTCGGCGCCGGCAAGGGCGGCCCGGCGATGTTCCTCAACTCTCGCGGTGGCCGGTTGTCGCGGCAGAGCGCGTGGGCGGTGCTGGTCAAGGCCGCTGATCGTGCCGGGGTGACCGCGTCGGTCTCCCCGCACACGCTGCGGCACTCGTTCGCCACCCACCTGCTCGACGGAGGCGCCGACGTGCGCGTCGTCCAGGAGCTCCTCGGGCACGCATCCGTCACGACCACGCAGGTCTACACCCTCGTCACGGTCGACAACCTGCGCGAGGTGTTCGCCACCGCCCACCCCCGGGCCCGGGAGTAGTCGTGCTGCGTCTGCTCGACGGGGTCTCGTGGGCTGGCGTGCCGCTGCCCGGCGAGCGGGTGGGGGCGCTGCTCGCGGTGCTGGTCGCCGAGCCGGCGGGGGTGAGCGACGGTCGGCTCGTGCAGGAGATCTGGCCCGACGCGGAGCCCGTGCACCCGGCCAAGGCGCTGCAGGTGCTGGTGTCCCGCACCCGCACGGCCACGGCGCCGGACGCCGTCCAGCGGGTCGAGGGCGGGTACCGGCTCGGCCTGGCCGACGAGGACGTCGATGCCCGCCTCCAAGCGGCCCACCTCGCGGCCGCACGCGCTGCGCTTGCCTCCGGCGAGGCCACCGAGGCCTTCCGCCTCGCGTCATCGGCGGCGGCGATGGAGGTGGGCGTCCCCGGGGCCGGACCGCTCGGCGACCTGCGGCACGCCGCGGACCAGCGACGTACGACCGCGCGGGAGGTCGCGGCGCTGGCCGCCGCCCGGCTGGGCCGGCACGCCGAGGCGCTCGACGACCTGGCGGCCGCACACGAGCGGCGCCCCGACGACGGCGAGGTTCTCCTCGCGCTGCTGCGCGCCGAGGCCGCGAC
>NZ_JBFUMR010000051.1:0-21077 GCF_054049275.1 Nocardioides sp. P5_E3 | reverse complement strand
CGGCGGGGACGCCGGCCGCGACGGCGGCGGCGAGGCCCAGGCCGGCCAGGCGCGAGAACAGGCGGGAGTGCTGCACGGGGGTCCTCCGGGGGAGATCCACGACGTCGGGGGTGGGGTGAATCTTGATGGAATCTCTTGAAACCAGGGATTGACCCTAGGTAGTTCCTGTGGGTGATGTCGAGCCAGCGGCGACTCTGCGCGGTTCATGCGGAAGGTTTCATCAATTTTTGGCAGGTAGACCGCCAGTACAGATGAAAACGGCTTGACGGTTTCTGCATGACCGAAACGCAGAAAAAAGAGACCCGTGGTCTGGACCTCTCGGTCCAGCACACGGGTCTCGTGGGTTGGGTGGGACGGATGTGACCAGTGGGGCGCCGATCGCCCGAGCGGTCAGTGCTGGTAGGTGCCGTGCAGGATCGCGCGCCCCAGCGTCTTGAAGGCGAGGTTGAAGGAGACCACCGCGTTGGAGGCGTCCGCGTCGACGCCCAACGTGGCGTCCTTCACCGCGTGCACCACGAAGAAGTAGCGGTGCGGGTGGTCGCCCTCGGGCGGTGCCGCTCCCATGAATCCTGCGTCACCGCCGTCGTTGCGGACGTGGAAGGCGCCGCCGGGCAGGTCTCCCGATGCCGCGCCGGCGGGCAGGGAGGTCACGTCGGCCGGGATGTCGACCAGGTTCCAGTGCCAGAAGCCGCTCGGGGTGGGCGCGTCCGGGTCGAAGCAGGTGACCACGAAGGACTGGGTGCCCTCCGGGGCCCCCGACCAGGTGAGCTGCGGTGAGGTGTTGCCGCGGTCGGCCACCTGGTCGTCCTTCAGCGGTGCGCCGTCGGTGACGTCCTCGCTCGTGACGGTGAAGGACTCGGTCGCCGGCAGGTAGTCGTAGGGATTGGGGGCCACTGGTCGCTCGATGCTCATTCCTCGAACGTAGCCACCCGCCTGCGCGCCCGAAAGGGACAATCGGTGCATGACCGATCGCGGTGCCGCCCCCCATCCCTACCTGGCGGGGCTGGTGCTCACCGGTCGCAAGGTCGTGGTCGTGGGCGGCGGGCACGTCGCGCAGCGCCGCGTCTCGGGCCTGCTCGGCGCCGGCGCCGACGTGACGGTCGTCAGCCTCGACGTGACCCCTGCGCTCGAGGGGCTCCAAGGCGAGCTGACTCTGGTGCTGCGCGAGTTCACCGAGACCGACCTCGACGGCGCCTGGTACGTCGTCGCCGCGACCGACGACCCCGCGGTCAACGCGCGCGTGGTCACGGCCGCCGACGCTCGCCACACCTTCTGCGTCCGCGCCGACGACGCGCTCGGCGGCACCGCGTGGACCCCGGCAGTGGGTCACCACGGCACGGTGACCGTGGGGGTGCTCGGCAACCGTGAGCCGAGGAAGTCGGCCGCGTTGCGCGACGACATCGTCACCGCGCTGCGCGACGGGCACCTGGCGGCATCCGACGCGCTCGACCGCAGCCCCGGCGTCGTCCTCGTGGGCGGCGGACCGGGCGAGCCGGAGCTCGTCACGGTCGCGGCCCGCCACGCCCTCGCGAGCGCCGACGTCGTGGTCGCCGACCGGCTGGCGCCGCGCGAGCTCCTCGACGAGCTCGGTCCCCACGTCGAGCTGATCGACGTCGCCAAGCTTCCCCGCGGCCGGTCCGCCTCCCAGCAGACGATCAACGAGGTCATCGTCGACCGGGCGCGCGCCGGCAAGCGGGTGGTGCGCTTCAAGGGAGGTGACAACTTCGTCTTCGGCCGCGGCTTCGAGGAGCTGCTGGCGTGCGCGGCCGCCGACGTGCCCGTCACCGTCGTCCCCGGGCTCAGCTCCGCCATCGCCGTCCCGGCCCGGGTCGGCATCCCGGTCACCCACCGCGGGGTCGCCCACGAGTTCACCGTCATCTCCGGGCACCTCCCGCCGGGCCACCCGGACTCGCTGGTGGCGTGGGACGCGGTCGCCGGCCTCCGGGGCACCCTCGTCCTGCTGATGGCGGTCGACAACGCCCCCGCGATCGCGGAGGCCCTGCTCGCCGGCGGTCGCGACGCCGCCACCCCCGTGGCCGTCATCGTCGACGGCACCATGCCGACCGAGCGCACGGTCCTGAGCACCCTCGGCACGCTGGCCGCGGACCTGGCCGCCCACCGGGTCGTCCCGCCCGCGATCATCGTGGTGGGCGAGGTCGTCGCCGTGGCGCGTCCGGCACACTACGGGCGTGGCTGACCCCGACCCGACCGACCAGACCGGCACGGCAGGCGCACCCGGCGGGATCGTCGAGCTGGACGACCCCGGCGACCCGAGACTGGCCGACTACCGCGACCTGCGCGACGTCGAGCTCCGCAAGAGCCTGGAGGCCGAGCACGGCCTCTTCCTGGCCGAGGGGGAGAAGGTGGTGCGCCGTGCGATCGAGGGCGGCCACGAGGCGCGGTCGTTCCTGATGGCGCCGCGCTGGCTCGACGGCCTGGCCGACGTGCTCGGGCGCAGCTCGGCGCCCTGCTACGTCCTGTCCGAGTCGCTGATCGAGCAGGTCACCGGCTTCCACGTCCATCGCGGGGCGCTGGCGTCGCTCCGCCGGCGGCCGCTCCCGCCCGTGGACGACGTGCTCGCCGGAGCACGCTCGGTGCTGGTGCTCGAGGACCTGGTCGACCACACCAACGTCGGCGCGGTCTTCCGGTCCGGCGCCGCCCTCGGCTTCGACGCCGTGCTGCTCGCACCGCGGTGCGCGGACCCGCTCTACCGCCGCTCGATCAAGGTCGGCATGGGTGCGGTGTTCTCCACGCCGTGGACCCGGATCGCCGACTGGTACGACGCGCTGCCGGACCTCTCCCGCCGCGGCTTCACGACGGTCGCGCTGACCCTCGGCCCCGACTCGGTGCCCATCGAGGAGGCCGTCGCCGGCGTCGATCGCCTCGCCCTCGTGCTGGGGTCGGAGGGGCACGGCCTGTCGTCGCGCTGGGAGGCGTCGGCCGACCGCCGTGCCGTGATCCCGATGGCGGCCGGCATCGACTCCCTCAACGTCGCGGCGGCCAGCGCCGTGGCCTGCTACGCCGCCGCCCGCCGCTGACGGCTCAGGTCAGGCGGCGCCGCAGCCGTCGGGCGGCCACGAAGACCAGGGCGATGCCGATCAACACGTAGACGACCTTGCTGACCGGGCCGACGTACCCCTCGACGACGTGCCACTGCTCACCGAGCTCGTAGCCGGCCAGGATCAGCGCTGCGTTCCAGACCAGGCTGCCCGCGGTCGTGAAGACGCAGAAGCGCAGCAGCGGCATCCGGTCGATGCCGGCGGGGATCGAGATGAGGCTGCGGACGCCCGGCACCAACCGCCCGACGAAGACCGCGGTCCGCCCGTGCCGGCCGAACCAGGCCACGGCCCGGCGGACGTCGTGCGCGTGCATCAGCGGGATCCGGTCGGCCAGCGCGCAGATGCGCTCCAGCCCCCAGGCCGCGCCGAGCCAGTAGAGGACGAGCGCCCCCACCAACGACCCGGCCGTCGCCCAGGCGATGGCGGCGGTGACGCTGTAGTAGCCCTGGCTCGCGGTGTAGCCGGCGAGCGGCAGCACCAGCTCGCTCGGAACCGGCGGGAACACCGTCTCCAGCGCGGTGGCGAGACCGACCCCGGGGGAGCCGACCGTGCGCATGACGAGCACGACCCAGTCGAGCACTGCCTCCATGTCGTACGCCGTCGCTCAGCCGCGCTGGCGCAGCGACTCGTGGAGCACGATCGAGCCGGCCACGGCGGCGTTGAGGGACGAGGCGGTGCCGACCATCGCGATGGCGACGACCTCGTCGCACGCGTCCCGCCACCCCGAGGACAGGCCGTGGGTCTCGTTGCCGACGACGATCACCACCCGACCGCCCAGGTCGGCGTCCGCGAGGACGCCACCCTCCTCGTCGGTGCCGACGATGCGGTAGCCGTGGGCGTGGGCGTGCTCGACGACGGGGCCGGGGCCGGGCACGCGCAGCACCGTCAGGGCGAACAGCGACCCGGTGCTGGCGCGCACCGCCTGCGGGTCGTAGGGGTCGGCGGCGTGGCCGGTGACCACGAGCGCGGAGGCGCCGAACGCGTCCGCCGAGCGGGCCAGGGTGCCGATGTTGCCGGGGCTGGTGGGGCGGTCGAAGACCACGACGGGGCCGTGCGGCCGTCGCGAGTCCTCCAGGCGCGCGACGCCGTCGTCGGGCATCTCGACGACCGCGACCAGCTCGGCCCCCTCCTCGCGCCCGCTGAGCCGGGCGTGCAGCTCGGGGGAGAGCAGCACCCGTTCGGCGTCGGTCGTCGACCAGAGGTCGTCGGACCACGCGGAGGCGGCGCCGTCGGCGCGCAGCAGGGCGCGCACGGTCCAACCCTCCTCGACGGCCCGGGTGATCGGGCGGACGCCCTGCACCAGGAACTCACGGTTGCGGTGGCGCTTGGAGCGGTTGGTCAGCAGCGCCTCCCACTGCTGGAAGCGCGCATTCTCCCGCGTGATGCGCAGCTCATGCATGCGGCGTCAGCCTGCGGCGTCGGCGGGCCAGGACAGCGGGTAGTCCTCGGCGGCGGCGTCGTGCTTCTTGGTCAGCTTCTTGCGCGACTTCGAGGAGAGACGGTCGCCGAAGACCGTGCCGAGCGTGTGGTCCGTCTCGTGCTGCAGGCAGCGGGCGAGCAGTCCATCTCCCTCGAAGGTGACCGGCGTGCCGTCGAGGCCCTGGCCGTCGACGCGCGCCCAGTCGGGGCGGGGGCAGGGCTCGAAGGAGCCGGGGAAGGACAGGCAGCCCTCGTCGTCGTCCTCGAGGCGGCGGTCCTTGCCCTCGGGGAGGGTGAGCACGGGGTTGCACACGACGCCGACGGTGCGCACGCCGTCGTCGTCGGGGCAGTCGAAGACGAACATCGCGACGTCCTCGCCGATCTGGCACGCCGCCAGCCCGACACCCTCGGCGGCGTACATCGTCGCCACCATGTCGGCGGCCAGCGCGGCGAGCGCGTCGTCGTACTCCGTCACGGGGGCCTGGGGGCGGTGCATGACCGGCGTGCCCCAGCGGGTGATCGCTCGGACCGTGCCACCCTCGGGGAGGGCGCCGTGCGGCGCCCGGAGATCGGGCGTGGTGTCAGTCGGCTGCTCGTCTGGCATGCGGGCGATCCTAACGAGAGGGGCGCGGGTGGCATGCACCACGGGAGGGCCTCTGGCCAAAGGTGTAACTCAGAGTTACAGTTTCGTCATGTCCTTCATGAACACCCTCCGGCCGGGAGGCCGTCATGGGTTGTCGTCCCGCGAGTTCCGCGACCCGATCGGTCTCGCGGTCGCCGCGGTCAACCGGTTGGCGCAGAGCGACCTCATCGACCGGGTGGGCCTGCGCAAGCAGGCCGAGCACGCGGTCTACTCGACCACGCGCAACGGCTTCCGGGTGGCGACGGCTGCCGGTCGGACCTTCGCCCGCGCCGGTCGGCGGACCGCCGGGGCCCGTCCCGCCAACGCCGCGTCGCGCGGTGTCTTCGACCTCACGCCGACCGACGACGAGGCCATGCTCCTCGACGTGGTCCGCGAGCTGGCCACCGAGGTGCTGCGACCCGCCGCCTCCGCCGCCGACGAGGCGTGCGCACCGCCCGCGGAGGTCCTGGCCGCCGCACAGGACGTCGGCCTGCACGCCCTCGGTGTGCCCGAGGAGCTCGGCGGGATCATGGACGAGCGCTCGTCCACGGCCGGGGCCCTCGTCGCCGAGGCCCTGGCGCAGGGCGACATGGGTCTCGCCGTCGCCACCCTCGCCCCCGGCGCCGTCGCCACCGCCATCGGTCTCTGGGGCACCGAGGCCCAGCAGCAGACCTACCTGCCCGCGTTCACCGGCGACGGGTCGGGACCGGGGGTCCCGGCCGCCGCGCTGACGCTCGCCGAGCCGACGGTTCTCTTCGACCCCTTCGACCTCGCCACCACCGCCCTGCGAGACGGGGACGGCTTCGTCCTCGACGGGGTGAAGTCGGCCGTCGTCCGCGGAGCGGAGGCCGAGCTCTTCGTGGTCGCGGCGATGCTCGACGGCACCCCGGCGCTCTTCCTCGTCGAGTCCAGCACCGACGGGCTCGAGGTGGAGGCCGACCCCTCGATGGGCGTGCGCGCCGCCGGGCTGTCGCGCCTGCACCTCTCCGGCGTACGCGTCGGCGCCGACGCGCTGCTCGGCGACACCGACGGCACCGCGTACACCGAGTGCGTCCGACTCTCGCGCCTCGCGTGGTGTGCGCTGGCGGTGGGCACCGGGCAGGCGGTGCTCGACTACGTCAAGGACTACGTCAACGGGCGTGAGGCGTTCGGCGAGCCGATCAGCCACCGCCAGTCGGTCGCCTTCATGGTCGCCGACATGGCCATCGAGGTGCAGGCGATGCGCCTGCTCACCTGGAAGGCCGCCTCGCGCGCCACCCGCGGCCAGGACTTCGCCCGCGAGGTCGGGCTGGCCCGACAGCTGTGCACGGAGAAGGGCATGCGGATCGGCCTCGACGGCGTCCAGCTCCTCGGCGGGCACGGTTTCGTCAAGGAACACCCGGTCGAACGGTGGTACCGCGACCTGCGGGCCGTCGGCGTGATGGAAGGCGCGGTGCTCGTCTGATGATCAACCTGGAGACCCCCAAGAAGCACGCGACGCTCATCGACCAGGCCCACCAGCTGGCGATGAACATGCTCCGACCGATCTCGCGCAAGTACGACCGCGCCGAGCACTCGTACCCCAAGGAGCTCGACATGCTCGCCGCGCTGATCGACGGCGTGTCCGAGACCGGGGCGAGCAGCGGCGCCGGCGCGAGCGGCGTACGACGCGACGCCTCCGACGCCGACGACATCGGCAAGGTCCGCAACGGGGCCAACCTCGCCTCGGTCCTCTCCGTCGCCGAGATGTGCTGGGGCGACACCGCGCTGCTGCTGTCGATGCCGCGCCAGGGCCTGGGCAACTCCGCGATCGCGTCGGTCGCCAACGAGGAGCAGCTCGAGCGCTACCGCGGCACCTGGGCGGCGATGGCGATCACCGAGCCCGGCACCGGCTCGGACTCCGCCAACATCACCACCACGGCGGTGAAGGACGGCGACGAGTACGTCATCAACGGCGAGAAGATCTACGTCACCTCCGGCGAGCGCGCCGACTCGGTCGTGGTCTGGGCGACGCTCGACAAGGAGCTGGGCCGCGCGGCGATCAAGTCCTTCCTGGTCCGCAAGGACAACCCCGGCCTGAAGGTCGAGCGGCTCGAGCACAAGCTCGGCATCCGTGCCTCCGACACCGCGGTCATCACCTTCACCGACTGCCGCGTCCCGGCCGAGGACCTGCTCGGCTCGCCCGAGATCGACACGAAGTCGGGCTTTGCCGGGGCGATGGCGACCTTCGACAACACCCGCCCCCTGGTCGCCGCGATGGCCGTCGGGTGCGCCCGCGCCTCGCTCGACCTGACCCGCGACCTGCTCGAGCAGGCGGGCGTGGAGGTCGACTACGACCGCCCGGCGCAGTCGCAGTCGGCGGCCGCGGCGACGTTCCTGCGGCTCGAGGCCGACTGGGAGGGCGCCAAGCTGCTGATGATGCAGGCGGCGTGGATGGCCGACAACCGCAAGCCCAACTCGCTCGAGGCCTCGATGGCCAAGGCGAAGGCCGGGCGCGTCGGGTCCGACGTCACGCTGTCGTGCGTCCAGCTGTGCGGCACCCTCGGCTACAGCGAGGGCGAGCTGCTGGAGAAGTGGGCCCGTGACTCCAAGATCCTCGACATCTTCGAGGGCACCCAGCAGATCCAGCAGCTGATCGTCGCCCGCCGGGTGCTCGGGCTGACGAGCGCCGAGCTCAAGTAGAGACCGCGCTGACGCATGACGAAAGCCCCCTCCCGGTGACCCGGGAGGGGGCGTTCGTCTGCTTCAGGAGACCGACTTGAAGGGGTCGTGCTCGGAGAGGATCCGGTCGACCCGGGCCTGGTCGATGCGGGAGACCACGTAGGAGTCCTCCTGGGCGTCGCGGACGCACTTGGCGAGCGTGAAGCTCGACGTCGTGAGGAACATCGTCCCGAGGCCGAGGAAGGCGCGGATCCACGGGTCGACCGGGAGGTAGAAGATCGCGAAGATCATGGTCAGCAGCGCGACGGCGAAGGAGACGCCGGCCTGCAGGAAGAAGGCGTTGGTGTTCTTGGTCGGGGTCGAGGAGGTCATGGGTCAACCGTCGTCCTCCGCGGGCCCCGCCGGAGCCGCAGGCCTACCCGATCCGGGTTGAGCACGGGTGCTCAACCGTTCCGAGTACGTTCTGCTCATGCCCGACCAGCCAGCCCACATGACGCCCGAGGAGTTCCGCCGCCACGGGCACGCCGCCATCGACTGGATCGCCGACTACTGGGCCTCCCTCGACGACCTGCCCGTCCGCGCGCAGGTCGCGCCCGGTGACGTACGACGCCTGCTGCCGGCGTCGGCCCCGGAGGACGCCGAGCCGTTCGACGCCGTGCTGGCCGACCTCGACCGCGTCGTCGTGCCCGGCCTCACGCACTGGCAGCACCCGCGGTTCTTCGCCTACTTCCCGGCCAACTCCTCGCCCGCCGCCATTCTCGGCGACCTCATCTCCAGCGGCATCGGTGCGCAGGGGATGATCTGGGCGACGAGCCCCGCGGTGACCGAGGTCGAGCAGGTGGTGCTCGACTGGTTCGCCGAGGCGCTCGGACTCCCGGAGGCGTTCCGCAGCGACGGCCCGGGCGGCGGCGTCATCCAGGACACCGCCTCCACAGCGACCTTCAGCGCTCTGCTGTCCGCCCTGCACCGCGCCAGCGGGGGAGACGTACGCCGTCACGGCGTCGGCGACGCGGGCTGGCGGGTCTACGGGTCCACGCAGGCCCACTCGTCGCTGGTGAAGGCCGCGATGATGGCCGGCCTCGGCGAGGACGCCGTCCGCGCGGTCGCCGTCGACCCCGCCACCCAGGCGATGGACGTCGACGCGCTGCGCGCCGCGATCACCGAGGACACCGAGGCAGGGCTGCGACCGGTGATGGTGCACCTCGCCGCCGGCAGCACGTCGACCGGCGCGATGGACGACATCACCGCCGTCGCGGGGGTGGTGCGCGACGAGGGCGTCTGGCTGCACGTCGACGCCGCCTGGGCCGGTGTCGCCGCGGTCTGTCCCGAGCACCGCGGCCACCTCGCCGGCGTCGAGCACGCGGACTCGTTCGTCACCAACCCGCACAAGTGGCTGCTGACGACCTTCGACTGCAGCACCTTCTGGGTGCGCGACCGGGCGGCTCTGACCGGCGCCCTGTCGATCCTCCCGGAGTACCTCCGCAACGCGGCCACCGAGTCGGGCGAGGTCGTCGACTACCGCGACTGGCACCCGCAGCTCGGCCGACGCTTCCGCGCGATCAAGCTGTGGGCGGTGCTGCGCACCTACGGGCTGGAGGGGCTGCGCCGGCACGTCCGAAGCGGCGTCGCGCTCGCCGAGCACGTCGCCGACCTGGCCGCCGCCGACGACCGCTTCGAGATGGTGACCGAGCCGTCGCTGTCGCTGGTGGTCTTCCGGCTCACCGCGGGCGACGAGCCGACGCTGGCGGCGATGGAGGCCGTCAACGCCTCCGGCGAGGCGTACCTCTCGCACACGACGGTCGAGGGTCGGGCCGCGATCCGGCTCGCCGTCGGCAGCTGGCGCACCACCGAGGCCGACGTCGACCGCACGTGGCGTGCGCTGCAGCGAGCGGCGTCCGCGCAGGGCTGACCGGGACTGGCAGGGTGGGCGGCATGAAGCTCTTCGCCGACACGCCCCTCCGCCGCACGCTGCAGGTGGTCGCCGACCTCGTGTTCGTCGTGTGGCTGGTGCTCTGGGTCTGGATCGGGATGGCCGTCCACGACGGCACCGAGCAGCTGGCGGCACCCGCCCGGCAGACCGACACCGCGGCGACGTCGATGGCCGAGCAGCTGCGCGACGCCGGCGGCCGCCTCGGGGAGGCGCCACTCGTCGGCGACGAGCTCGCGGTCCCGTTCGACCGCGCGGCGGACGCCTCCGACGGGCTCGCCGAGGCCGGGCGCGACACGGTCGCGGCCGTCGAGCGTCTGGCTCTCCTGCTCGGCCTGTCGGTGGCGCTGATCCCGATCCTCATCGTGTCGGCGATCCACCTGCCTCTCAGGTGGCGCTTCATCCGCGAGGCGACAGCCGGCGCGAGGTTCATCGACGCGTCCGAGGACCTCGACCTCTTCGCCCTGCGCGCGCTGGCCCACCAGCCGATGCACGTGCTGGCGAGGGTGAGCGACGACCCGGCGGGTGCCTGGCGCGAGCGCGACCCCGACGTCGTACGACGTCTCGCTGCGCTCGAGCTCGCGGACGTCGGGCTGCGTCCGAAGAACCTGCCGGCCGCGTAGAGTCCAGACACGTGCAGTTCCTCGACGGCGTGACGCCGCCCCATGACCTGACCTACGACGACGTCTTCATGGTCCCGCGCTCCTCATCGGTCGCGAGCCGCTACGACGTCGACCTCGCCACCGACGACGGCACCGGCACGACGCTGCCGCTGGTCGTGGCCAACATGACCGCGATCGCCGGCCGGCGGATGGCCGAGACGGTCGCTCGGCGCGGCGGCCTCACGGTGATCCCGCAGGACATCCCGATCCCGGTGGTCACCGACGTCGTCCGGTGGGTGAAGCAGCGGCACCGCGTCTTCGACACGCCGATCGAGCTCCGGCCCGACCAGACGGTGGCCGAGGCGCTCTCCCTCATCCCCAAGCGGGCGCACAAGGCGGCGGTCGTGGTGCAGGACGGGCGTCCGGTGGGCGTCGTCTCGGAGGCCGACTGCGCCGAGGTCGACCGCTTCGCCCAGGTCTCGGCCGTGATGAACCAGGACGTCGTCACCGTCTCGGAGGGCACCGACCCCCGCGAGGTGTACGACGCGATCGAGCGGGCCAAGGCGCCCCTGGCGGTCGCCGTGTCCGACTCCGGCGAGCTGGTGGGCGTGCTGACCCGCCTCGGCGCCCTGCGCGCCACCCTCTACACGCCGGCCGTCGACATGTCCGGAGGCCTGCGGATCGCGGCCGCGGTCGGCGTCAACGGAGAGGTCGCGGACCGGGCGGCCGAGCTGCTCGCGGCCGGCGTCGACTGCCTGGTCGTGGACACCGCCCACGGCCACCAGGACCGCATGGTCCAGGCCCTGCAGGCGGTGCGTGCCCTGTCGCCAGACGTACCGATCGCGGCCGGCAACGTCGTCTCCGCCGAGGGCACCCGCACGCTGATCGAGGCCGGTGCCGACATCGTCAAGGTCGGCGTCGGACCCGGCGCGATGTGCACCACGCGGATGATGACCGGCGTCGGCCGGCCGCAGTTCTCCGCGGTGCGGGAGTGCGCCGCCGCCGCGCGCGAGCTCGGCAAGCACGTGTGGGCCGACGGAGGCGTACGCCATCCGCGCGACGTCGCGCTCGCGCTGGCCGCCGGCGCCTCGTCGGTCATGATCGGCTCCTGGTTCGCCGGCACCCACGAGTCGCCCGGCGACCTGATGCTCGACGCGGACGGCCGCCCGTTCAAGGTGTCGTTCGGGATGGCCTCGGCCCGCGCCGTCGCCAACCGCACGTCGGGGGAGTCGTCGTACGACCGCGCCCGCAAGGGCCTCTACGAGGAGGGCATCTCGTCCTCCCGGATGTACCTCGACCCCGACCGCCCCGGCGTCGAGGACCTCATCGACCAGATCTGCTCCGGCGTCCGGTCGGCCTGCACCTACGCCGGTGCGACCGACCTCGCGCAGTTCCGCGAGCGTGCGCTCGTGGGCGTCCAGTCCGCCGCCGGCTTCCACGAGGGCCGCCCGCTCGAGAAGTCGTGGTGACGTGCACGAGCTGCGCCATGTGTTCGTGATGACGTACGGCAGGTCGGGCTCGACCCTGCTGATGGGCATCCTCAACTCGATCCCCGGGTGGCTGCTGCGCGGCGAGAACCGCCACGCCATGCGGCACCTCTACGACTTCCACCGCAGCGGCCTGGCCGAGCGGGCACGCGTCGACCCGGCTCGTGCGAGCCAGCCGACGCACCCGTGGTTCGGCATCGAGGCGTTCCCGGAGGCGGCCTCCCTGCAGCACATCCGCTCGCTGGCGGAGGCCACGCTGCTGCGTCCGGAGCACGACACGAGGGTCACCGGCTACAAGGAGATCCGCTGGTACGACGAGGACCTGCCGGACTACGTCGAGTTCCTGCGCCAGGTCTTCCCCGGCGCCCGCTTCGTGGTCAACACCCGCAACCTGGAGGACGTCGCGGCCAGCAACTACTGGACGCACAAGGACGACCCGCTGGCGCAGGTCCGGGCGATCGAGGACAAGATCCTCGCCACGGTGGCCGGACTGGGCGACGCGGCCTACCGCGTGCACTACGACGACTACGTCGCCGACCCGGAGGTGCTGCGCGGGCTGTTCGACTGGCTCGGAGAGGTCTACGACCAGAACCGGGTCGAGTCCGTGCTCGCGACTCCCCACTCGCGCCGCGGCAACCACCGTGACTGACCGCGTCCTGGTGGTCTCGGCGACCGCCGCCGAGGCCGCCCACGTCCCCGCCGACCTGCCTCTCGTCATCACCGGCCTCGGCAAGACCGCGGCCGCCGCCGCGACCGCCCGCGCGCTGGCGTCGTACGACGACCTCGCCGGACTCACGGTCGTCAACATCGGCACCGCCGGAGCGCTGCGGCCCGGCCTGACCGGGCTGTTCGAGCCCGGCACGGTGCTCAACCACGACATCAGCGCCGACCTGATCCGGGCGCTGGGCTACGACCCGCAGGAGCGCCTCGAGGTGGGCGGGTCCGACGTCGTCCTCGCCACCGGCGACGTCTTCGTCAGCGACCCCGCCGTCCGCGACGCCCTCGCCGAGCGCGCGCACCTCGTCGACATGGAGGGGTACGCCGTCGCCTGGGCTGCCCGCGAGGCCGGCGTGCCCGTGCGGCTCGTCAAGCACGTCTCCGACTCCGCCGACGAGTCCGCCCTCGACTGGGCCTCGATGGTCGAGGCCTCCGCGCTCGCGCTCGGGGAGTGGTTGCGCGACCAGGTCTGAGGGCGCGCTGGCGGTGGCTCACGGACTCCGGTGGTTGAGGAGGGACGAAGTCCCGTCACGAAACCGCTCCGAGAAAGCATGGCCAGGAACCGTCCACAGCCATGGCTGCTGTCGGTGGTCGCCGGTAGAATCGAACACATGATCGAGACGCTGGCCGGACCCGGGGCAGGTGAGGTCGAGGACCTCAGCGCCTCTGCCGTCCTGTCCGCGATCCGTGCGCAGCGCGTTGATGAGGAGCGTGCGGCAGCTGCCCAGCTGGTCCTGGCGGCGCAGTGGGCCGACCTGCACCCGCCGGAGTCGATCCACGACGCCGCCGCGTTCACCGTGCCGGGCTGCGAGCACGAGGAGCCGATCGCCGGTGAGGGTGCGCCACTCGTGGCGGAGTTCTGTGTCGCTGAGCTCGGCACCGTCCTAGGTGTCTCGACGACCGCGGCGAAGAAGCTCGTCGGTCACGCCCTCGAGCTGCGCCACCGCCTCCCGCGGCTGTGGGCGTAGGTCCAGTGCGGGCGTGTGCCGGCGTGGCGGGCCCGCGCGGTCGCGGAGGTCACCATCCACTCGACCCCGGCCCTGACGGTCGAGGCTGCTGGGTTCGTCGACGCCCAGGTCGCCGCCGTCGCCGGGCGGATCGGGCAGGCGCAGCTCGACCGGCTCGTCGCCGAGACGATCAAGCGGTTCGACCTCGCCGCCCCGGACCGGGCTGCTGATCCGGAGGACGGCCACCTCTACGTCGACCCGCGCCACGTGAGCGTCGACACCCAGGACGTGCACTTCGCCGGCACGATGCGGATGGAGGCCGAGCTCGACATCGCCGACATGCTCGACCTCGAGCGCCGTGTCGCCCACGACGCCGCCACCCAGGCCGCCCTCGGCTCCACCGAGTCGCTGCAGGTGCGCCGCGCGAAAGCGCTCGGCAACCTCGCTCGTACCCAGACCGCGCTCGACCTCCACACCCAGGGCGCCGCCGGCGCCCGCGATGCCGACGATCTACCCGCCGCCCGCGAGGTCGTCCTCCACGCCCACTTCGATGCGTCCCTCGACGACCTGACCACTGTGTTCGGGCCGACCGGCCGCATGGAGGAAGGCCAGCGCCTGGTGCTGCTGGACCAGGTCCGGGACTGGTGCGCCGACTCCCGGACGAAGGTGACGATCAAGCCGGTGATCGACCTCAACGCCGATCTGTCGACACCGGCGTACGAGGTCCCCGACCGGATCCGCGAGCAGGTAATCCTCCGCGACGTGACGTGCGTTTTCCCGTGGTGCACCCGCCCGGCCCGCGGCTGCGACATCGACCACATCGACGAGTACGACCACCACGCCGACGCCGACGGCAGACCACAACCAGGTCCCACGCAGAGCGACAACCTCGCCGCCCTTTGCCGCTTCCACCACCGCCTCAAGACCCACACCGCTTGGCGCTACCAGACGATCGAGCCCGGCGTCTTCGAGTGGACCTCACCGCACGGACACGGTTACCGACGCGACCGCCACGGCACGACCGCGGCCGACCACGCCGAGCCACCCGATCCGCCCGGCATCCCGCGACCACGCCGACGATGACCTCGCCCCACACCCCGCCACCCGCCGGTGGCGGGGCCACGGGCACGTCCATCCCCTCCGCCTGACGCCCGTCCTCGTGGGGACGCGGGTCCGAGTCCCACGTCGGCCGAGGTGGTTGAGCCATCCCTGGCCCGCACCTGTGCAAGGGTGCGCCCATGATCATCAATCCCGGGAGCGATCGTCAGCAGGGTCCGTGGGACCCCGACGCGAAGGAGAAGTGGATCGACACGCGGTACTTCTGGGTGCTGATGCCGTTCCTGCTGCTGATCGTCGGGATCATGGTGCTGGTGTCGTACTTCGGCTCCTGAGGGGTGCCGTCGCCCGTGGGACGATCGGGCGTGATGTGGACGCGGACGACCGGCGCGGCCGAGCTCTGGCGTCAGGCGGGGGCGTGGCTGGGTGAGCACCCGGTCGAGAACGCGCCGCTGCTGGCCGAGGTCGCCCACCTCCTCGCGATGGATGCCGCGCCCGAGGGGCTCGAGTGCGGCTGGTGGAGCGACGAGTCCGGCGCCGTGGGTGGGGCGTACGTCCAGGCACCCCGGCACAACCCGCTCCTGACGCGGATGCCGCGGGCCGCTCTCGACGAGCTGGTGCCGTTGCTCGAGAGCGGCTTGGTCGCCGTGGGCGTGCCGGGCGTGCTCTCTGACGACGTCGTCCAGGCCTGGACAAGGGCCGGCACCAGGCTGACGCCCGCGCGGTCCTTCACGGTGCACGCGCTCGAGGGACGGCCGTCGGCGCCCTCATGCGCGGGAGGCCCGCGCATCGCGGGGCCGGCGGACGAGCCGATGCTCCACCGGTGGTTCGACGCGCTGATGGCGGGTCTTCCCGGCGACCCCAGCGAGCGGGCGTACGTCGTCGACGACCCGCTCGCTGCCGGTGGGCTGGTGCTGTGGGAGGTCGACGGCGACCCGGTCGCGATGTGTAGCCGTAGCCGGGTGCTCGCCGACACGGTGCGGATGGGTGCCTGCTACGCGCCCGGCGGCGAGGCTGCGTACGTGGAGGCCGTGTTCGGCGCGGCAGCGGTCGAGGCGCGCCGCCATGCGCGGCACGTGACGGTCCTCGCGGCGACCGGTAAGGAGCAGGAGGAGGCGCGCCTGGCTGCTGCCGGGTTCGTCCCGGCGGCCACGCGGGTGCTGCTCACGGTGCCCGGCGAGAGCTGACCGGACCGCGACGCAGCGCGCGGGTCAGGCCACCGGCGACGGTGCGTGGTCGGAGGACCGGCGTGCCGGACGAGGCGGTGTCCTGCATGCCGGCGAGCGTCTCGGCCAGGACCGACGTCGCGTCCGTCGACGGCGCCCAGCCCAGCTCGGTCCGCGCGCGGGTCGTGTCGAGCAGCGGCACGGCGTAGCCCATGTCGATCCAGCCGGGGTCCAGGGGCTGCACCCGAGCGTGCCAGCTGGCCGACACGGCGGCGCGCACGGCGGCGGACGGGACGTGGACGAGTCGGGCGCCGAGGGCGTCGGCCACGTCCTGGGCGGTGACGGGCGGCCCGGCGGCCAGGTTGAACGCGCCCGGCGCCCGCGAGTCGAGCACCCGGGACACGGCGTCGGCGACGTCGTCGGCGTGCACCATCGGGATCACGAGCCCCGAGTCGATGGGCAGCACCGGCACGTGCCGGAGCAGCCCGGCCGGGACGAGGGCGGGCAGCCCGTAGCGCAGCAGCGCGCTGCCGGCGGCGCGCTGGCCGACGATGCCGGGCCGCAGACGGGTGACGGTCACGTCGGGGGCGTCGACCTCCAGCTCGTCGAGGAGCCGCTCGGCGGCGGCCTTGTGCCGGCTGTACATGGACGTCGGCACGCCGTCGGTCGGCCACGTCTCGTCGACCGGGACGTCGTTGCGCTTGGGGGAGTAGGCGCCCACCGACGACATGTGCACGAGGTGCGGCACGCCCGTGGCCACCACGGCGTCGATGACGCGCTCCGTGCCGCCGACGCCCAGCGCGCGCAGGTGGGCCTCGCGATGCGAGGGCTGGAAGCCCCACGCGAGGTGCACGACGGCGTCGGCGCCCTCGCAGGCGGCGTGCAGCGCTCCCGTCTCCGCGTCGTCGGTGAGGTCGGCGGACACCCACTCCATCGCGGGGAGCGACACGTCGCCCGTCGGTGGGCGCCGGACGACCCCGACGAGCTCGTGCCCGCCGTCGTCGGCCAGCCGTCGGACCAGGGCGGAGCCGACGTTGCCGCTGGCTCCCGTGATGACGATGCGCATGTGCGACCTGTACCCAGTCGCGGGCGGCGCAGACTCAGCGCGAGGTCCTGGCCGTTCGTCCCTTGGTGACGCCGACGAACGCCTGGGTCACGTCGTCGTCGCGCTCCACGAGCCAGACCAGCGCGATCGTGGTGGGCTCGAGGTCGGTGACGACGCGGGTCACGACGTCCTTGCGCTGGTGGAGCCGCGCGACCGACATGGGTACGACGACGACGCCGGTGCCGGCGGCGACCGTCTCGATCGCCTCCTGCTCGCTCATCGGCGGCCAGTCGAGCTGGTCGGCCGTGGGAGTCCATCCGCTCGGGTGGGGGCGGACGAGCTGCTCGTCGTCGAGGTCACCGGTCGTGACCTCCTCGTCGGCGGCGGCGAGCACGTGGTCGCGCGAGGCGACGGCCACCTGCAGCTCGTCGTAGAGCCGGACGCAGTGCAGCCCGTCCCGGTCGATGGGGAGGCGTACGAGCGCCATGTCGAGGCTCCCGTCGCGCACGCCGTCGAGCTGGTCGGCCTCCGTCAGCGGCACGAGCTCCAACCGCTCGCGACGGCGGTCGCGCCAGTGGCGTGCCCACTTGTCGGGGGTCGCGCCGGTGACGAAGCCGAGGCGAAGCGTGACACTCATGCACGTACTCGCTTCGTTCCGTGCGCGCATGAGGCACGTCCCACGCGGTACTTGACGATTCCCTCGCTCCGCTCGGTCATGGGGCCGAGCCTAGGCGTCGGGCCGACGCACCGCGGGAGCCGCTCGCCCCATCCGTGGTGAGCGGCTCCCGCGACGGTGGACGTCAGCGTCGGGCGTGGTCCATCTCGAGCTCGTCGTGGAGCTCGTGCTCGTCCTCGACCCCGTGCTTGACGGTGTCGGTCTCACCCTTCTCGACGGAGAAGACGAAGTCGTCGCCGTGCTCGGTCACACCGGTGATGACGGCGGCCTCGACGGCCTCCATGGCGTACCTGCGGCGCACGACCCTCGGGTCCTGGGCGAGGTCCTTCACCAGGGCGACCGCCAGGCCGATCATGATCAGCACGAACGGCAGCGCGGCGATGACGGTGATGGTCTGCAGGCCGCTGAGCGCGTCCGGGCCACCGACGAGCAGCATCACGGCGGCGACGGCACCGGTGGCCACGCCCCAGAAGATGACGGTCGGGCGGCTCGGGTGGATGGTGCCGCGCTCGGACAGCGAGCCCATCACGATGGAGGCGGCGTCGGCGCCGGAGACGAAGAAGATGCCGACGAGCACCATCACGACGATGCTCGACACGGTGGCGAGCGGGTAGGCCTCGAGGGTGCTGAAGAGCTGGTTCTCGAGCCCGCCGGCACCGGCGATGTCGGTGCCGTTCTGCTGAAGGTTGATCGCGGCCCCGCCGAAGATGCAGAACCACACGACGCTGATCAGGCTCGGCACCAGCAGCACGCCGGTGACGAACTGGCGGATGGTGCGACCGCGGGAGATGCGCGCGATGAACATGCCGACGAACGGCGTCCAGGACAGCCACCACGCCCAGTAGAAGACCGTCCAGGTCGAGAGCCAGGTGCTGACCTCGTCACCCTCGGCGGCGGTGCGCGCGGCCATCATCGGGAGGTCGGCGACGTAGCTGCCGATCGAGGTGGGCACCAGGTTCAGGATGAAGACGGTGGGTCCGACGATGAAGACGAACAGGGCGAGCCCCACGGCGAGCACCATGTTGATGTTGGACAGCCACTGGATGCCCTTCGCCACGCCGGAGACGGCGGACAGCACGAAGGCCGCGGTGAGGACGGCGATGATGCCGACGAGGACGCCGTTGCCGGTGTTGCCGAGGCCGGCGACGATCTGCAGGCCCGACTCGATCTGGAGGGCGCCGAGGCCCAGCGAGGTGGCGGAGCCGAACAGGGTCGCGAAGATCGCGAACATGTCGATGGCCTTGCCGCCCAGCCCGTGGGCGTGGCGGCCGATGAGCGGCTCGAAGGCCGAGCTGATCAACTGGAGGCGGCCCTTGCGGTAGACGCCGTACGCCACCGCGAGGCCGACGACGGCGTAGATCGCCCACGGGTGCAGGGTCCAGTGGAACATCGTGGTCGCCATGGCGTGCTGGGCAGCCTCGGTGTTGCCGGCAGCGCCCGTGCCGGGCGGCGGCGTGACGAAGTGGCTGATCGGCTCGCTGACGCCGTAGAACATGAGCCCGATGCCCATGCCGGCGCTGAACATCATGGCGACCCAGGAGATGGTCCGGAACTCGGGCTCCTCGTCGTCGCGACCGAGCGGGATGTTGCCGAACTTGCCGAGCGCGAGCCAGATCACGAAGACGACGAACGCGCTCGAGGTGAGCACGAAGAGCCAGCCGGTGTTCTTCATCGTCCAGCCCAGGCCGCTGCCCGAGGCGTCGGCGAGGCTGTCGGTGCTGAGGAAGCCCCAGACGAGGAACGCGAGGCTGACGACTGCGGTCACGCCGAAGACGACCTTGTCCAGGCCTGTCTCTCGAGGCTCGGTGGGCTCGATGGCCGCGTCCAGTGCGGGGTGTGGTTCGTCGGTGACGTCGGGTGTGGGCAGGTCTCGCGGGTGTTCGATTCCGGTGGCCATCCGAGGACCAGACCAAACATCCGCACCGGTGCGCAAACCGGGAGTATGCATGTTCGCTCAAACTGAGACGAGGCCCACACGGTGGGGGCTCGTCGGTCCGGCGGGCGAGCCCGGAGAGGACGGGTCAGGTACGCCCTGACGCCAGGGCCCTGCCCCAGGCGCGTGCGCGCTCGAGCTCCCCCTCGACGAGCGGGCCGGGGGAGTCCTCGACGTAGAAGGACTCGGTGGCGACCATCCGGCCGAGCCGGTGCCGCGCGACGAACCGGGCGGCCGCGCGGGCCGCCGAGCCCGGCAGCCGACGGACCTGCTCGGCGCGGGTGTCGAAGGTCGCGACGGAGCACGCGGGTCCGCCGGCAGGCAGGGTCGCCAGCCACTCGCGGATGCCCCGGTCCTCGTGCCCGGGCTCGGCCCCGCGGTCGTGGGCGTCGTGCCGGGTGGTGGGCCGGCTCATCGAGAAGGCGTGGGTGGGGCCGCCGAGGACGACGAGGTCGACGCCGTCGGGCAGTGGCGACGGTGCCGACCCGACGTCGACGACCTGCACCGGGCCGCCGTCGCTGTCGGACAGCCCGTCGGCGATCGCCTCGGCGACTGCGCGGGTGTTGCCCCAGTGGGACTCGTGGACGACCAGTGCGGTCATGGCGGTTCCTCCGTCCTCCACCTCGAGCATCCACCGCAGCGCCGGGGAGGGTCAGGGGCGAAGGTCGTGGCCGGCAGGGACCTAGGTCCCCGGCTTGCCGGCTTCGGCGTAGGAGCGCACCACCGAGACGTTGAGCGGGAAGTCGACGGGCAGCTCGCGGAACAGCAGTCGGCCGGCGGTGGACGCAGCCTCGGTCACCTCCGCGGCGACGGCGTCGGCGAGCCCGGCCGGGGCGTGCACGACGACCTCGTCGTGCAGGAAGAGGACGAGGTGCGGCCTCTCCTCGAGGACTCCCTCGCCGCCGAGTCGCCAGAGGCGGTTGCGGAGGTCGGCGATCCAGCACAGTGCCCACTCGGCGCCCGTGCCCTGCACCACGAAGTTGCGGGTGAACCGGCCGACGGAGCGACGTCGCCGGTCGAGGTCGTCGAGGTCGGCCGGAGGTGCGTCGGGGGACTCGTCCCAGGATCCGCCGAGGGTCGGGCTGCCCCGCCCGAGAAGGGTGCGGACCACCTGTCCCCGCTCGCCCGCGCGGGCCGCCTCCTCGACGAGCCCGAACGCCTGCGGGTAGCGCCGGGTCAGCCCGGCGACCATCCGGCCGCTCTCGCCGCTCGTGGCGCCGTACATCGCGCCGAGCAGGCCGAGCTTGGCGTGTTGCCGGGTGGCGACCGCTCCTGCCTCGACCATCCCCTGGTAGAGGTCGGCGCCCCGCGCGGCCCGGGCCAGGGCGCGGTCACCGCTCATCCCGGCCAGCACGCGCGGCTCGAGCTGCGCCACGTCGGCGACTACGAGCACCCAGCCCTCGTCGGCCACGGCCGCCGACCGCACCTGCACCGGGAAGGACAGAGCGCCGCCGCCGTTGGACGACCACCGTCCCGTCGCCGACCCGGCGGGCTGGTAGACCGCGCGGAACCGGCCGTCGCGGACCCACTCGTCGATCCACGCCCAGCCGTTGGTCGAGAACAGGTGGGCGAGGGACTTGTAGCGCAGCAGCGGCTCGACGACCGGGTGGTCGACGGCACGCAGGGTCGACGCCCGGGTGTCGGTGACCTCGATGCCGGCCCGGCGCAGGGCAGTCAGCAGGTCCGGTCGGGAGTCGGGGTTGAGGCCGGGGGCGTCGAGGAGGCGTCGTACGTCGTCGGCGCACTCCGCCAGCAGCCGCGGGCGCGCGCCGCGGGGCGGG
>NZ_JBFUMR010000050.1:0-22478 GCF_054049275.1 Nocardioides sp. P5_E3 | reverse complement strand
GACCCAGGTCCCGCTGGGCCGCTACGCCTCGACCGCCGAGGTGGCCTCGGCGGTCACCTGGCTCGCCTCCGACGGCGCGTCCTACGTCACCGGCGCCGTGATCCCGGTCGACGGCGGCCTCGGCATGGGCCACTGATCCTTCCTCCCGCGAGACTCGAGCACTGACGAAAGGTCCAACGACATGGGAATCCTCGACGGCAAGCGCATCCTCGTCGCCGGCGTCACGATGGACAGCTCCATCGGCTTCGCGACCGCCAAGGTCGCGCAGGAGCAGGGCGCCACGGTGCTGATCTCCAACTTCGGCCGCGCGCTCGGCATCACCAAGCGCATCGCGAAGCGGCTGCCGCAGGAGGCGCCCGTGCTCGAGCTCGACGTGACCGACGAGGACCACCTCGCGGGTCTCGCCGACCAGGTCCGGGAGCACGTCGACGGGCTGGACGGCGTCGTCCACTCCATCGCGTACGGCAACCCGGAGACGCTGCTCGGCGGCAAGTTCATGAGCGGTCCGTGGGACGACGTCGCGCAGGCCGTGCACGTGTCGGCGTACTCCCTCAAGTCGCTGGCCGTCGCCACCAAGCCGCTGCTCTCGCCGGGCTCGTCGATCGTCGGGCTGACCTTCGACGCCACCATCGCGTGGCCGGCGTACGACTGGATGGGCGTCGCGAAGGCGGCGCTGGAGAACACCTCCCGCTATCTCGCCCGCGACCTCGGTCCCGACGGCATCCGCTGCAACCTGGTCTCGGCCGGTCCCCTGAAGACCCTCGCCGCCAAGGCGATCCCGGGGTTCGAGGACCTCGAGTCGGCGTGGAAGGACCGCGCGCCCCTCGGGTGGAACGAGTCCGACCACACGCCGACCGCGCAGGCCGTCGTGGCGCTGCTCAGCGACTTCTTCCCGGCGACCACCGGCGAGATCGTGCACGTCGACGGTGGCTTCCACGCGATGGGTCTCTGAGGTCCGATAGTTTCCCCGCGTGACCTCTCTCGTCGAGCTGCGCGTCCTCGAAGGCCCCAACCTCTACTTCCCGCGCGCCGCGGTGAAGCTGACGCTCGACGTCTCGACGATCACCGAGGCCGGCGAGGAGGCCGTGCTGCGGTTCGCCCGCCGCATCGGCCTGCGCACGACCAGGCCGGGCGCGCCCGGCTCGGGCTTCCGGCAGCGGTTCGCCCTGCGCGCGGTCGAGCGGCTGGTGCGCGCCATCGCGGCGGAGGCGGGCACCCGTCGCCTCGCCGTCCGCGTGCGCCCCACCAGCAATCCCGATGTGGTCATCGTGGCCTTCCCGTGGCGCAACCGCGGCCGGGCGCAGGCGCTCGGCCAGGCGGTCGCCCACGCGCTCGACGCGCTGCCGACGCCCGACGTCGAGGAGGCCGTCAGCGCCGCCGCGGCCGAGGTCGCCGCCGCGCCCCGTGGCGACCGGCCCGGCACCATCACGCCGACCATCCCGGTGGTGGCGGTGACCGGCACCAACGGCAAGACCACGACCAGCCGGATGATCGCGCACATCGCTCGCACCAGCGGGCTGGTCGTCGGGTGGTCCAACACCGACGGCATCTACCGCGACGGCGCGCTGGTCGAGGCGGGCGACTACTCCGGGCCCTCCGGCGCCGGCCGGGCGCTCGGGCTCGACGGCGTGCAGTTCGCGGTGACCGAGACCGCCCGCGGCGGCATCCTGCTCAAGGGCATCGGCATCAGTCGCAACGACGTGTCGGTCGTGACCAACGTGACCGCCGACCACCTCGGCCTCCAGGGCATCGACACTGTCGACCAGCTCGCCGAGGTGAAGTCCGTGGTGCCGCGGATCACCCGCAAGGACGGCTGGTCGGTGCTCAACGGTGACGACCCCCGGGTGCTGGCGATGCGCAGCGTGATCTCGGCGCGGCCGTGGATCTTCAGCCGCGACCCCGACTCACCGGCGGTGCGGGAGGTGCTCACCGACGGCGGCCGGGCCACCACCGTGATCGACGGGTGGGTCACCGTGCTGGCTCCGGGTGCCGATCCGGACCCCCTCGTCGAGCTCGCCGACGTGCCGATGACGTTGGCAGGGCTGTCCCGCTTCAACATCGAGAACGCCCTCGCTGCTGCGTCCGCCGCCCTCGCGATCGGTCTCGCGCGCGACGCCGTGGTCAGGGGGCTCACGTCGTTCCTCCCCGACGCGGAGCACAACCCCGGCCGGATGAACTTCTTCTCGCTCCCAGCCGGAGACGGCCAGAGCGTGTCGGTCGTCATGGACCTCGCGCACAACGAGGCCGGCCTCGAGGCGCTGCTGGAGATCATGTCGGGCGTACGACGTCCCGGTGCCCGCCTGCTGCTCGGCCTCGGCGCCGTCGGTGACCGCACCGACGAGCTGATCGACGCTCTCGGTGAGATCGGCGCCAAGGGCAGCGACGTCGTGGCGATCGGCCACAAGGAGTGGTACCTCCGCGGCCGCACCATGGACGAGATCGACGCCCTGCTCCGCGCCGGCGCTGCCCGGGTGGGCGTCACCGACATCGACACCTACACCACCGAGGTCGCCTGCCTTGCCGCGCTGGTCGAGCGCGCCGAGCCCGGCGACGTCGTCGGCCTCATGTGCCACGCCGAGCGGCAGGAGGCCTACGACTGGATCGCCGAGCACGGCGGCACGCCCGACAGCCCCGAGGTCCTCTCGCAGAAGGTGCGGGCGGCGCAGGGGTGACCGACGGCTGGGCGCAGGTGTACGACGCCCTCGCACCGACGTACGACGAGATGACCACCGGCAACGGCTGGTCGGCCAACCAACGGGCCCGGGACCTGCTCGTCCCGCTGGGCCTGGCGCCGGCGCGGGTCCTCGACCTGGGCGCCGGGACCGGGCAGACGGCGGTGGTGCTGCGCGAGCTGTTCCCCGCTGCCGCCCTGACGCTCGTCGACCCCTCGCCCGGGATGCTGGCGCTGGCCGGTGGCAAGGTGCCGGACGCCGAGGTGGTGGCTGCGGACGCCGAGTCGTTCCTCCGCGCCTGCGACGGCGAGTGGGACCTCGTCACGGCGATCGGCTTCCTCGAGCTGCTGCCCGACCTGTTCGAGGTCCTGCGGCTGTCCGTCGCGCGACTGGCGCCCGGCGCCCACCTGGTCGTGAGCCACGAGCCGCTCCTTGACGACGGGTCCGTGCAGGCCACCCCGGTCAGCGTGGTGGGCGGCCACCACCAGGTCCGGCGCCACCCGAGCGAGGAGGTCGAGCGTCGCGCGGCGTCGTACGGCCTCCAGCGCGTCGCCTCGGAGGTCTGCGTCGCCTTCGAGCGCAGCGACGACGGCCCCGCGGTCTACGAGATCGTCGTCTGGCGCGCCCCGTCGCGCGGGGATTAGCCGGCAGCTCGGCTCAGGTGTCGCCCGGGTCCACCTGCTCGCCGGGCGCACCGATGTCGAGGTCGCCCTCGACGATCAGGGCCGACACGCCGCCCGCCGACCGGGTCTCGTGCAGCTCTCCGGGCTCCCAGACGGCTGCCTGGCCGGCGCCGAGCCGATGCACGACGCCCTCCGCGCCCGCCACCTCGGCCTCGCCCACGAGCACGACGAGCAGCTGGCGGCCGACGGCCGGGTGCCGCCCGATGACGCCGCCGGGTGCGAGCGCGACCGACACGAGGTGGGCGTCGGCGCTCAGGCCGAAGGCGCCGACGGAGAAGCCGCGGCTGCCGTGCGCCTCGATCGGACGGTGCGGGAGGTCCGTCAGGTCGAGGATCCTCACGCGCCGCCCGCCACCTGGTCGGCCGGAGGCGTGTAGTCGGGGTCGGCGGAGGGCGCGTCGGGGTTGGTGGTCGAGCCGGCCTGGGCCACGTCGGACCAGTTCTCCAGCTCGGCCATCACCTCGGCGTGCTTGTCGACGCACACCACGACGAGGTCGCCGCGGTTGGCGCGGCTCATCGCGTGGCGCACGGCCTCGATCTCCTCGAGCACGAGCTCGGCCTGCTTGCAACGCGCGCCCTCGTCCATCGCGGCACGTACGCCGTCCAGGACGAGCTGGGCGGTCGCCCCGCGCTCGCGGCCGCGGAGCGCCACGTCCTCGCGCACGATGCACACGTCGAAGTGCTGGGCGGCGATGTGACCGAGCTCGACCATGTCCTGGTCACGGCGGTCACCGGCCGTGGCGATGATGCCGATCCGCGAGGGCCGGGCCAGGTCGTGCGACGACTCGAGCGAGTCACCGACGCGGTCCACGAAGTCGCCGAGCATCTTCATGCCGGGAGCGTTGTGGCAGTAGTCGACGATGACGTTGACGCCGTTGACGTCGACCTCGTTGAGTCGGCCAGGGGAGAGGTAGTAGTTGGTCGAGAAGGTCCGCAGGCCCTGGCGGATGTCGTGCAGCGGGGCCCCGGCGGCGAAGGCGGCGGCTGCCGCGGCGAGCGAGTTCTGGACGTTCATCCGGGCCCGGCCGTTGAAGGTCGCGGGGAGCAGGTGGGTCCACGCCAGCTGCATCTCGCGCCGGCCGTGCTGGACCACCATCATCTCGCCACGCTCGGTGGGGTTGAGCACGATGGCCTTGCCTCCACGGCGGCAGTGGGCGTCGATCATGTCGCGCACCTCGCTGCCGGGCTCCTCCATCGAGAACCAGACGACCTGCCCCGAGCACTTGCGTCGCATCTCCCGCACCAGCGGGTCGTCGGCGTTGAGCACGGCGTGGCCGTCGCGCGGCACCGCCTCGACGATGACCGCCTTCACGTCGGCGAGCTGCTCGACGGTGTCGATGCCGCGCAGGCCGAGGTGGTCGGGCTGGACGTTGAGCACCACGGCGACGTCGTTGCGCTCGTAGCCGAGTCCCTCGCGCAGGATGCCGCCACGGGCGACCTCGAACACGGCGAAGTCGACGCGCGGGTTCTGCAGCACCATCCGTGCCGACCGCGGGCCGGAGGCGTCGGCACGGATCACCAGCCGCTCGTCGATCACGACGCCGTCGGTGGAGGTCATGCCGACCTTGCGTCCGAGGCCCTTGAAGATGTGGGCGATCATCCGGCTCGTGGTCGTCTTGCCGTTGGTGCCGGTGACGGCCACGATCGGGATGCGCGAGGTGGCACCCGGCGGGAACAGCATGTCGACCACCGGCTTGGCGATGAACTGCGGCTCACCGATCGTCGGGTGGGTGTGCATCCGGAAGCCCGGGGCCGCGTTGACCTCGCAGATCGCGCCGCCCGCCTCGCGGACCGGCTCGGTGATGTCGGGGCAGATGAAGTCGATGCCCGCGATGTCGAGGCCGACCATCCGGGCGGCCTCCTCCGCGATCTCGACGTTCTCCGGGTGTGCCTCGAAGGTGCGGTCGATCGAGATGCCCCCGGTGGACATGTTGCCGGTGAGGGCGAGCTTGACCATCTCGCCCTCGGCCGGCACCGAGTCCAGCGAGTGGCCCTGGTCGGCCAGCACCTCGATGGCGGCGTCGTCGATCTTGATGCGGGTGAGGACCTTCTCGTGGCCCACCCCGCGGCGCGGGTCGGCGTTGGTCAGGTCGACCAGCGCCTGCACGGTCGACGTGCCGTCGCCGGTCACGGACGCGGGCACGCGCTCGGCGATCGCGACCATCCGGCCGTCGATGATCAGGCAGCGGTAGTCCTTGCCGGTCACGAACGACTCGACGATGACGTTGCCACGGCGTGACTGGCCCTCGGCGATCGGGAACGCGCCGCGTACGTCGGCCTCGTCCTGCAGGTCGAGGCACACCCCGCGGCCGTGGTTGCCATCGAGCGGCTTGAGCACGACCGGGTAGCCGATGCGTCGGGCCGCGGCCACCGCGCCCTCCTCGCTGCGCACCGACTCCTGCTTGGGCACCGGCAGGCCGGCGGCGCCGAGCAGCTTGGTCGTCAGGTCCTTGTCGGAGGCGATGTCGACGGCGATCGACGACGTCTCCGAGGTCATGGTGGCGCGGATCCGCTTGGCGTGGACGCCCTGGCCGAGCTGGACGAGGGAGTACTGGTTGAGCCGGATCCACGGGATGTCGCGGGAGACCGCCTCGTCGACGATCGCCTGCGTCGAGGGGCCGAACGCGGTGCGCTCGGCACGACGGATGAAGTCGTCGCGCTCGGTCTCCCAGTCGAAGTCCGGGTCGCCCTCGACGAGGTGGTTGACCAGGCGGACGGCGAGACGCCCGGCGGTGAGGCCGACGTTCTCGTCGATGTAGCCGTAGATGATGTTGTAGCGACCCGGCTGACCCTTGACCTGCCGGGTCTTGCCGCGGCGGATGTCGTGGCCGACGAGCTGCTGGAGGGCCAGCGCGACGTGCTCGGCGACGTGGCCCAGCCATGTGCCCTCGTTGAGGCGCTCGAGGAAGCCGCCGCGGCGGCCGCGCGAGCACGAGTGCTCGCGCAGGCCCGGCAGCATCGCGACGAGGTCGTCGGTGAACCCGGGGATGGTGTTGGTGGGGAACTGCTCGAGCGAGCCCAGGTCGACCACGAGGTGGATCGACTTGTCGTAGGACCAGACGTTGGCGCCGCGGTAGACGCGGGTCTCGACGATCTCCAGGTCCGGCGTGGGTCGCTCGCTCATGCATCTTCTCCTTGGTCGGGCGCGGGGGTCTGGGGGGCCGGGCCGCGGCGCAGCTTGAGGCGTCGGCGGATCGCGGCGGGGGTCGCGTCGGCAGCGGCGATGTCGCRGGCCAGCTGGCGCAGGTCGCGTCCGGCCTCGGCGAGCTCCTCGGCGTCCTCGGGCTGGATGGACGGCGCCTGCGGCACGAGCTCGCGGGTCGTCAGGTTGAAGACGGTGCCGGCCGGCAGCGTGTGGAACACGACCCCGCTGGCCAGCAGGGGCGAGGACCGGGTGGCCTCGTAGGCGTTGGAGACCATGCGCGACCCGTCGAAGATGGTCACTGCGCCCTTGCCCAGCACCCGCATGACGGTGTCGCCCTCGACGTCCTCGACCAGGCCGCACGTGTCCTCGTCGACGCCGATGCCGAGCAGCTGGGGGCTCTGGGCCACGATCATCAGCAGCCGGCCGTAGCGGTTGCGCTGGTCGAAGTGCTGGTCGATGACGGCCATGTCGACGAGGCCGAGACCCGCCGCCACCTGCGTCATCCGCTGCTTGGGCGTGGCCCCGCCGACGCCGAAGGCGACCATGTGCGACGACTGGATGCTCGCGCCTGCCGACGTGCCCGCGACGACCGCACCGCGCTCGTGGGCCCGCAGGATCGCGTCACCGACCGGCGTGCCGCACACGATGGACGACAGCTTGAGCTGGTTGCCGCCGGTCATGAAGATCCCGGTGGCCTCGTCGAGCGCCTTGACCAGCACCGGGTCGTGGGCCTGGTCGCGCGACTCCGGGCGTACGGCGTCCACGCTGGCCGCGCCGAACTTCGTGAAGAGCGCGTCGTAGACGTCCACCACCTCGCGTCCGAGCGAGGAGGCGGTCGGGATGACGGCGATGCGGGCGTCCTTGCCGCCGCTCAGCGTGACGAAGTGCTTGAGGATGGTGGGCTTGCGCACCTTGTCCTCGGCGCCCCCGATGATCATGAGTGGTCCCCTGGGCATGACACGCAGGCTAGCGGCTGGAAGGGTGAGGGAATGCAGGAGTATGTGGGGAAGGCGTCGAACGCGGGTTCGCGCCGACTGGTCGTCATGCGTCACGCCAAGGCCGAGCACAGTGCGAGCGCCGATCACGTGCGTGCGCTGGCCGAGCGTGGGTTGGGTGACGCTGAGGCGGTCGGCCGCTGGATGCGCGACCACGGTGTCGAGCCCGATGCCGCGCTGGTCTCCGACGCGCTCCGCACGCAGCAGACGTGGCAGCAGGTCGCGGCCGGCGCCGGCTGGGACGAGGGCATCGTCGTCTTCTCCGAGGCCCTCTACGCCGCCGGCACCGACTCGGCCTTCGACCTGCTGCGCGAGGTCGCTGGCGACGTACGGACCCTGGTCGTCATCGGCCACAACCCGACGATGGGATCGCTGGCCGAGCTCGTCGACGACGGTGAGGGCGACAGCGAGGCGACGACCGCCATGGTGACCCGTGGCTTCCCGACCTCGGCCGTCGCGGTCTTCACCTTCGATGGCGCGTGGGCCGACCTCGGTCCCGGCACGGCGCGGCTCGATGCCTTCCACGTCGGGGCTGCGTGAGCGATCCCCACGTCGTTGCGCGGCTTCGCGCCGCCGGCTGCGTGTGGGCCGAGGACGAGGCTGCGCTGCTCGCCGCGGCTGCGGCGGCGCCCGACGAGCTCGAGAGCCTCGTCGTACGTCGTGTCGGGGGCGAGCCCCTGGAGACGGTGCTCGGCTGGGTGGAGTTCCTGGGCCGCCGGCTGGTGGTCGGCCCCGGCGTCTTCGTGCCCCGGCGCCGCACCGAGCTCCTGGCGAGGACGGCCCTCGAGCACACCCGCGCCATCCCGGTGGGCCGCGGACGACCCGTCGTGGTCGAGATGTGCTGCGGCGTGGCGCCCGTGGCCGCGAGCCTCGAGGACGCGCACGCCGAGGTGCACGCGTCCGACGTGAGCGCGACGGCCCTCGGGTGCGCCAGGTCCAACGCGCCGTCTGCGGCGCTCCACCTCGGCGACCTGTACGACGCGCTGCCGACCGGCCTCCTCGGCCGCATCGACGTGCTGGCCGCCAACGCGCCCTACGTCCCCAGCGACCGGGTGGCCGACATGCCGCCGGAGGCTCGCGACCACGAGCCGCTGGTGGCGCTCGACGGTGGCGCCGACGGCGTCGACCTGCACCGTCGGCTCGCGGCCGACGCCGCCAGCTGGCTGGCGCCCGGGGGAGTGCTGCTCGTCGAGACCAGCCCCGGACAGGCGGGACTCACGACCGGCGCGATGGAGGCGGCGGGGCTCGCGACGTGGGTCGAGACCGACGCCGAGGTCGGCGGGTGCGTCGCGGTCGGCGTACGCCCCGACGTCAGCCGATGAGCGGCGGCGCGGGTGTCGTGATGCCCACCGCCGCGTCGGCCTCCTCGATCTGCTCCCGCGAGATGCCGAGGAGGTAGAGGATCGCGTCGAGGTAGGGGACGTTGACCGCCGTGTCGGCGGCGTCGCGGACCATCGGCTTGGCGTTGTAGGCGATGCCGAGCCCGGCGGCGTTGAGCATGTCGAGGTCGTTGGCGCCGTCACCGATGGCGATCACCGCGTCGAGGGGTACGCCGACCTCGCCGGCGAACTCGCGCAGCGCGGCCGCCTTGCCCGCCCGGTCGACGACGCCGCCGACGATGCGACCGGTGAGGCGGCCGTCGACGACCTCGAGCTCGTTGGCGCGCGCGAAGTGGATGCCGAGGTCGGCGGCGAGGCGGTCGGTGATCTGGGTGAAGCCACCGGAGACGATCGCGAAGCGGTAGCCGAGGCGGCGCAGCGTGCGCACCATCGTGCGGGCGCCGGGAGCGAGCACGATCGACTGGTAGACCTCGTCGATGGCGGACTCCGGGACGCCCTCGAGCAGCGCGACGCGCTCACGCAGGGACGCCTCGAAGTCGAGCTCGCCGCGCATCGCCGCCTCGGTCACGCGGGCGACCTCGACCTCCTGGCCGGCGTGGGCGGCGAGCATCTCGATGACCTCGCCCTGGATGAGGGTGGAGTCGACGTCCATCACGATGAGCCGGATGCCGCGGCGGTGGAGGGAGTCGCGCTGCACGGCCAGGTCGATGCCCTGCTTGACGGCCTCGACCGAGAGGAGCGGGCGCAGGGTCTCGGCCGGCGCCCCGGAGACGTGCAGCTCGATGGCGGTGACGGGGTAGCGCGCCATCCGCTCGATCTTGTCGATGTTGGCGCCCGAGTCGGCGATCCGGCCCGCGATCGCGGACATCGCCGAGGCCTTGAGCGGGTTGCCGATGATTGTGATGTGCGATCGCTCGCCGCGCCGGCTGCGGTTGTCGCCCGCACCGCGGTCCACCTCGACGCTCATGTCGAGGTCGGCGGCGGTGCGCTCGATGGTGTCGCGCAGCTTCTTCCAGTCCCGCGGCGCGGTGACCAGGATGCCCAGCACGAGCCGACGTCGGAGCACGATCTGCTCGATGTCGACGACCTCGACGCCGGCTGCGGCGAGCGCGGCGAAGATCGCTGAGGTGACGCCAGGCCGGTCCTTGCCCGTGAGGGTGACCAGGAGAGTCTTCGGCTCGTCTTCCATCGTGCGTCGAAGGCTAGTCGCGGTGCCGCGCGGCCCGCTGCCGGGTCCGCGCATCGGGCGGTGCCTCGACGTGGTGCTGGCCGGCGGCGGCCCGGTCCCCAACGTTGTTGTTGCAGGCGGTCCCGGCCTCGGTGCCGCTGGACAACCGGGGGTTTCCATGGACTTCATGACGGCAGTGCGCACGTGCTTGTCCAAGTACGTCGACTTCTCGGGCCGCGCGCGGCGCTCCGAGTACTGGTACTTCGCGCTGTTCTCGTTCCTGGTCAGCCTCGCGGCCAGCGTCGTCGACGCCGTGATCGGCACCGACTACGACGGCGCCACCAGCGGTGGCCTGATCCAGACCGTGGTCGGCCTGGCGTTCTTCCTGCCCAGCCTCGCCGTGGCCGTGCGCCGGCTGCACGACACCGACCGCAGCGGCTGGTGGATCCTCATCGGCCTCATCCCGATCATCGGCTGGATCCTGCTCCTCGTGTGGTTCTGCACCGACTCCAAGGCCGACAACCAGTACGGGCCCAACCCCAAGACGGGACCGACCGGCCACCCCGGCGACTACCCGCCGCCCCCGGCCTACGGCAGCGGCCGGTACGGCGGCTGACGTTGTCGGTGGTTGGACCTAGCGTCGGGGCATGAGCCGAACCCACCACACCATCGACTACATCGAGATCAACGTCTCCGACATGGCCGCGGCGCGCGAGTTCTACGCGCAGGCGTTCGGCTGGGCGTTCAACGACTACGGTCCCACCTACTCCGGCATCCGGGCCGCGTCCGGCGACGGTGAGGTGGGCGGTCTCAACGGCAACGGGACTCCAGGCCCGGGCGGTCCGCTCGTCCTGCTGTTCTCCGACGACCTCGACGCCTCGGTGCTCGCGGTCGGAGCGGCCGGCGGCGCCGTCACGACCGGCCCCTCCGAGTTCCCCGGCGGGCGCCGGTTCGAGTTCAGCGACCCGAGTGGCAACGTGCTGGGGGTCTGGGCGACGACCTAGCCGCCCGAGGACCGCTCAGCGGTCGGGCCACACCTCGGGCGAGCAGGCGGCCACGATCGCGCGCCGGGCAGCGCGGCCGAGGGGCTGCAGGAGGTCGCGACGCCGCTCCACCTCGTACGACGACAGCGCGCCGCCGTCGTCGACGAGGGCCAGGTCGACGATCGCCCACGCCTGCAGGCCGCGCGCGGCGAGGTCGACGCACCGCGGCGGGGTGCCGAGCGGGGCGTCGAGGGAGGGGCGGTGGTGCAGGTTCATCAGGGCGTCGGCTGCCTCGGGCCGCCACCTCGACACGTCGAGGTCGGCCAGGTCCTCCGCCGCGTCGAGGAGCGCGCCGCGCAGGGTGCGGTCGGCCTCGCCGACGTCCGGCAGCTGCCGGCGTGACGCCTCCAGGGGCTGCCACTGCACGGTCTCGCCCTGTTCCTCGGGCACCAGGCCCAGGTCGCCCACCACGACGGCCTGCCCGGCCTCGAGCGCGGCGCCGTTGAAGTCGCGCGGGCCGCCCAGGCCCAGCGGGTCGCCGTCGACGGGCAGTGCCAGTCCGGCGTACGTCGCACCGGTGCCCCGCGCGCGCACCAGCAGGTCGAGCGTCGAGCCGCCCGCCAGCAGGTGGGTGTCGTCGGCCAGCGCGTCGAGCACGTGGTCGGTCTGCTCGTGTCCGCGCAGCCACGCGGTCAGCCACCAGGCGAGGTTCGCCGAGTGGGGGAGGGCCAGGTGGGTGCGCGACATCGCGGGCGAGGCTACTCGCCGTCCCGCACCGTCGTGTCCGGGGCCGAGGCGTGGTCGGTGCTGGATAGGGTGACGCGCATGGTCGCCGTCATCGAGTTCGCAGGGGTCACGGTGCGCCGGGGCCAGTCGCTGCTGCTCGACGACGTCAGCTGGCTGGTCGAGGAGGACGAGCGCTGGGTGGTCCTCGGGCCCAACGGCGCCGGCAAGACGACGCTGCTCCAGGTCGCCGCCGCGCAGATGCACCCGACCTCGGGGGTGGCCGGGATCCTCGACGAGGTCCTCGGCACGACCGACGTCTTCGAGCTGCGCCCGCGCATCGGCCTCACCAGCGCTGCTCTCGCCGACCGGATCCCGCGCTCCGAGCTGGTCAAGGACGTCGTCGTCTCCGCGTCCTACGGCGTCCTGGGCCGCTGGCGCGAGGAGTACGCCGACCTCGACCACGACCGGGCCGCCGCCCTGCTCGCGGAGGTCGGGGCCGAGCACCTGGCCGAGCGCACCTTCGGCACCCTGAGCGAGGGCGAGCGCAAGCGGGTGCAGGTCGCCCGGGCACTCATGACCGACCCCGAGCTGCTGCTGCTCGACGAGCCGGCCGCCGGACTCGACCTCGGCGGGCGCGAGGACCTGGTGGCGACGCTGTCCCAGGTTGCGCTGGACCCCGACTCCCCGGCGACCGTGCTGGTCTCGCACCACGTCGAGGAGATCCCGCCCGGCTTCACCCACGCCCTGCTGCTGCGCGAGGGCCGGGTCGTCGACTCCGGGCCGGTCGAGGACGTCGTCACCGCCGAGTCGCTGTCGGAGACCTTCGCGATGCCGCTGCTGCTGAGCCGCTCGGACGACCGGTTCGCGGCGCGCCGACGCCCCGCCGAGCGCGTCGCTCCCGCCTGACCTCACGCCCCACTGGATAGGGTCGGACCATGGACTGGATCCGCGACCACCTCTGGGAGACCTGGCTCGGTCTCTCGATCGTGCTCGGTGTGGCGGAGATGTTCAGCCTCGACCTGATCCTCGCGATGCTCGCCGCGGGAGCGGTGATCGGAATGGTCGCCGCCATCATCGGCCTGCCGGTCGTCGTGCAGGTCCTCGCCGCACTGGCCGCGTCGATCGCCATGCTGGCCTTCGTCCGTCCGGCCTTCGTCAAGCGGCTCCACAGCGGTCCCGAGCTCTCGCTCGGCCACGGCAAGCTGGTCGGCACCCGCGCGCTCGTCACCCAGGAGATCACCGGCCTGGCGCCGGGCCGGATCAAGGCGGCGGGGGAGATCTGGTCGGCACTGCCCTACGACGAGCACCTGACGATCGAGCCGGGCGCGACCGTCGAGATCTTCCAGATCAAGGGCGCGACCGCCTACGTCCACCCGGTGGGCACGCTCGAGCCCTGACCCGGCGTCCTGCGCCGCCTCACGACCGCTCACCGCCAGCCACTGCACCACACAAGATCGGGGGAACCCATGGGGACTGCTCTACTGGTCCTGCTCCTGCTCGTCGTCCTGTTCGTCGTCGTCATGCTCGCCAAGACGGTCCGCATCGTGCCCCAGGCACGCGCGGGCATCGTCGAGCGCTTCGGCAAGTACAAGGGGACGCTGCCGGCAGGACTCAACATCGTCATACCGTTCATCGACAGGTTGCGCTACCTCATCGACCTGCGCGAGCAGGTCGTGAGCTTCCCGCCGCAGCCGGTGATCACCGAGGACAACCTGGTGGTGTCGATCGACACCGTCATCTACTTCCAGGTGACCGACCCGGTGACCGCGACCTACGAGATCGCGAACTACATCCAGGCTGTCGAGCAGCTCACCATGACCACCCTGCGCAACATCGTGGGTGGCATGGACCTCGAGCAGACGCTGACCTCGCGTGACGAGATCAACACCGGCCTGCGTGGCGTGCTCGACGAGGCCACGGGCAAGTGGGGCATCCGGGTGAACCGCGTGGAGATCAAGGGCATCGACCCGCCGCCGTCCATCAAGGACGCGATGGAGAAGCAGATGCGCGCGGATCGTGACAAGCGAGCCCTCATCCTCACGGCCGAGGGCCAGCGCCAGTCGGCGATCCTCACCGCGGAGGGAAACAAGCAGTCGGCGATCCTCAACGCCGAGGGTGACCGCGAGTCGCTGATCCTGCGTGCCCAGGCCGACCGCGAGGCGCAGATCCTGCGTGCCCAGGGTGAGGGACAGGCCATCCAGACGGTGTTCCAGGCCATCCACGACGGCCAGCCCGACCAGTCGCTGCTGGCCTACCAGTACCTCCAGATGATGCCGAAGATCGCCGAGGGCAGCGCCAACAAGGTGTGGGTCATCCCCTCCGAGATCACCAAGGCGATGGAGGGCCTCGGCTCGTCGATCCACGAGATCGCCGGGATCCCGAAGGACGCCACGCCGCGCACCCGGGTGGACATGGGCCCGGCCGAGCCCCAGCTGCCGGGCTCGTCGGCCGACCTGGAGATGCGGAGGACCAACGAGGCCGTGCAGGAGGCGATCGCCGCTGCCGAGAGCGCCGCCAACCCGGGCCGCGCCGCACGGTCGACCGCTCCGGGCGCGACCGCCCCGGGCGCCGACCCCGCTGAACCGGGAGCACCCGCCGGCCAGTGAGTCCGACCGAAGCGGTGCTGATCGCCCTCGCAGGAGTGGCGGCCGGCACCATCAACACCGTGGTGGGGTCGGGGACGTTGATCACGTTCCCGACCCTCCTCGCGTTCGGCGTACCCCCGGTGACCGCCAACGTCAGCAACACCGTCGGGCTCGTCCCGGGCAGCATGTCCGGCGTCTTCGGCTACCGCCGCGAGCTCGCCGGTCAGAGGGCCCGCGTGCTCCGGCTGGGGGCGGCGTCGCTGGTCGGCGGCGTCGGCGGCGCACTGTTCCTGCTCTGGCTGCCGTCGTCCGCGTTCGACGCGATCGTCCCCGCGCTCATCGCTCTCGGCGTGGTGCTGGTCCTCCTCGGCCCGCGGATCCAGCGCTCCGTCGCGGCTCGCGCCGAGTCGCGGGGCGGCATTCCCGACCACGGCGTGTGGTGGGTGTGGCCGGCGGTCGCAGCCGCCGGCGTCTACGGCGGCTACTTCGGCGCGGCCCAGGGCGTGCTGCTGATGGCGATCCTCGGCATTGGGGTCGCCGACTCGATGCAGCGGCACACCGCCACCAAGAACGTCCTCGCCCTCATCGTCAACGCCGTCGCCGCGCTGGTCTTCATCGCCGTCGCCGACATCGACTGGACCGTCGCCGGCCTGATCGCGATCGGCTCGGTGATCGGCGGCCAGATCGGTGCCACCGTCGGGCGGCGCCTGCCACCCGTCCTGCTCCGCGCCGTCATCGCCACGGTCGGGGTCGTCGCGCTCGTCGTGCTGCTCACCTGAGCTGGCGGGCGCTGGTGCCGGTCGAGGAGGGCCGCGGCGGTGGTTGGGAGGGACGAAGTCCCTCACAAGACCGCTCCGAGGAAGGGTGCCAGCAACCGTCCGTCCACAGGCATGGCCGCTGTCGGTGGCCGCCGGTAGAATCGAACACATGATCGAGACGCTGGCAGAGCGCGGGGCAGGTGAGGTCGAGGACCTCAGCGCCTCCGCCGTGCTGTCCGCGATCTGTGCGCAGCGCGTTGATGAGGAGCGTGCGGCAGCTGCCCAGCTGGTCCTGGCTGCCCGGTGGGCAGACCTGCACCCGCCGGAGTCGATCCACGACGCGGCTGCGTTCACGGTGCCGGGCTGTGAGCACGAGGAGCCGATCGCTGGTGAGGGTGCGCCGTTGGTGGCGGAGTTCTGTGTCGCCGAGCTGGGCACGGTCCTCGGTGTCTCGACGACCGCGGCGAAGAAGCTCGTCGGCCACGCCCTCGAGCTGCGCCACCGGCTCCCGCGGCTGTGGGCGCAGGTCCACACCGGACGCGTTCCGGCATGGCGGGCGCGTTCAGTCGCGGAGGTCACCATCCACACCACGCCGGCGCTGACGCGGGAGGCTGCGGCGTTCGTGGACGCCCAGGTCGCGGCGGTCGCCGGTCGTGTCGGGCCGGCGCAGCTCGACCGGCTCGTCGCCGAAGCGATCAAGCGTTACGACCTCGCCGAGGTCGATCCGGCTGCGGATCCGGAGGACGGCTACCTCCACGTCGACCCACGCCACGCGACCGTCCACTCCGACGACGTCCACTTCGCCGGCACGATGCGACTCGAGGCCGAGCTCGACATCGCCGACGCCCTCGACCTCGACCGGGCCCTCGCCCACGGCGCCGCGTCGCTGAAGGCCCTCGGATCTGATGCGTCGCTGGACGCGCGCCGGTCCGCTGCCCTCGGTGACCTCGCCCGCACCCAGACCGCATTCGACCTCCACGCCCAGGGCGCCACCGGCGTACGCGAGGTCGACGGTCTGCCCGCCGCCCGCGAGGTCGTCCTCCACGCCCACTTCGATGCGTCCATCGACGGGTTGTCCACCGTGTTCGGACCGACCGGCCGGATGGAGGAGGGCCGGCGGCTGGTGCTGCTCGACCAGGTCAAGGACTGGTGCGGCGACTCCCGCACCAAGGTCACCGTCAAGCCGGTCATCGACCTCAACGCGGACCTCTCCACCTCGGCGTACGAAGTGCCCGACCGGATCCGCGAGCAGATCATCCTCCGCGACCGCACCTGCGTGTTCCCCTGGTGCACCCGACCGGCCCGCGGCTGCGACATCGACCACGTCGACGAGTACGACCACCACGCCGACGCCGAGGCCCGACCACAGCCCGGTCCCACGCAGACCCTCAACCTCGCCGCCCTCTGCAGGTTCCACCACCGCCTCAAGACCCACACCGCCTGGCGCTACCGGACGACAGCTCCCGGGGTCTTCGAATGGACCTCACCGCACGGCGACCACTACCGCCGCGACCGCACCGGCACCACTCCGATCGACGATGGGTTCGAGCCGCCCGATCGACCATGACGACGCCCCACACCCTGCCGACATCCAGCCGGCGGGGTCAGAGCCATGTCCGCTGGGCACACCATGTCACCGGACATCGCGCAGCTGTCTGGACCGCGCACCGAACCGGCCGATGGCGGACTTACCCTCGTGAAGAGGTGGTCCCCATGGTGTTCTGGATCTTCATCGCGCTGCTCGTCGCCTTCTTCGCCTGGGCCTCCTGGGTGGTCCGCAGGCGAAACCGGACCCCCGCGTGGCGAGACACGCCGAATGACCCCACGATCGGCGGCCCGATGCGTGGCGACGGCTCATGACCAGAGGCACTACGCGTTCCAGGAGCCGCCGCTGGCCCGTCGCTTCCACCGACGCACGAGCTGCATGATGCCCCGGGCGAGGCCGCCTTCAGCAAGGCCTCCGCCGGCGGCGCCGGCGCCCATCGCCAGCGACTCCCGTCCCAGCGCCTGACTGTCGCGGATCGCCCGCATCGGTGCGTCGGCGTCGGGGACCGGGTTGGGCTCGCCAGGCGAGCGCTCGGGCTGCTGGGTCACGACCGGCCCTGGTCGCGATGACGGCCCGTCGCCGGCTCCGATGCCTTCTCCACCCACGCCTCGAGCCACGTGCCGAGGACGTCGTACGCCTGGGCGCGCACGGCGGGTCGGGAGAGGACGACGTCGTGGATCGCGCCCTCGACCGCGACCGACGTGACGTGGGTGCCGACCGAGGAGGCCCAGCGGCGGATCTGCTCGACGTCGAGCACGATGTCGTGCGTCGCGGCGGTCTCCTCGGTCTGCTCGCCGAACCACGACCGCGCCGACGACAGCACGAGGGTGGGGGAGTCGATGTCGAGCCCGGCGTGCAGCAGCGCGTGGCCACGTCGTACGGCGCGCAGCCACCCGACGTAGATCGGGCGGGAGTCCAGCGGCTTCCAGTCGAGGTCGTAGTCCCACTCGCCGGCGTGCTCGTGGTGCAGGGAGCGGCCGTAGACGTTGCTGATCCGGCGGGGGATCTCCTGCATCGGCCGGCTGTTGCCGAGCCGCTCGATCGCCAGCCGCGTCGCGGGGCTGCGCAGCCACGCGGCGCCCTGCATGTCGAACCAGGGGGAGTTGAGCACCATCGCCGTCAGCTCGGCCGGTCGCCGCTCCTTCGCCCACAGCGGGACCGTCAGGCCGCCGGTCGAGTGGCCAGAGGCGATGACGTCGCGGTGCCCGTCGCGCTGGGTGATCCGCCACCACGCCAGGTCGATCTCCGCGAAGTACTCGCCCAGGTCGGCGACGTAGTGCGGCGTCTGGTGCTCGCGCAGCGACCGGCCGTACTTGCGGAGGTCGAGGGCGTAGAACGCGTAACCCCGGTCGGCCCACCACCGGGCGTACTCGGTGTGGAAGAAGTAGTCGGCGAACCCGTGCACGTGCAGCACGGCACGCCCGTTGGGGTGCTCGGGGGCCAGCGTCACGAGCGTCGCGACGACGGGGCCCTCGGGGTCGGGCGGGAGGGAGATCGTCTCCACCCGGAAGTCAGGTCCGAGGATGTCGGCCTGCAGCGGGACCAGAGGCATGTGACGAGCCTATCCACCGTCGCTGACTTTCCCGGTTCCACCGCGGCGAAGGTCTGTCGAGCCCTAACATTTGGCCGTGTCGAGTGCCGTGGGGTCTGTGCTTCGCGGCATCGCGTCGTACGTCCAGCAGCGCGTCGAGGGCTGGCGCACCGGTTCGCGCGGCAGCCAGTCGTTCCTCCTGCTGGTCTTCGTCGCCCTCGTCGGCGCGGCGGTGGGCATCGGCGAGCTGGCCCAGGTCGTCGTCCCGGTGTCGCTGTGGTTCCTCGTCCTCATGCTCGGCCTGATGCTGCTGCGGTTCGTGCCGCTGCTCATGCTGGTCGTGGTGCTGGGGGCCGCGGCCTTCTGGACGTCGGTCCAGACCGGCTTCACCACCCCGAGCCGCGAGGCGGCACTGACCACCCTCGCCGTCGGCGTGCTGCTCGCGATCTACCAGTCGAGCCGCCAGCGGTCCGGCCTGCCGATGGCGCTGAGCGAGGCGGTGCTGACCCAGCTCCGTGACCGGCTGCAGCGCCAGGGCGTGGTCCCGCCGCTGCCCAACGGCTGGCGCTCCGAGTCAGCGACGATCACGGCCAACGGCCCCAGCTACGCCGGCGACTTCCTCGTCGCCGACCTGCGCGAGGGGCGGTGGCTGGAGATGGCGCTCGTCGACGTGTGCGGCAAGGGCACCTCCGTCGGCCCGCAGGCGTTGCAGTTCGCCGGGGCGCTCGGCGGCCTGATCGGCGCCCTGCCTCCGGCCGAGCTGATGGCGGCGGCCAACCACTTCCTGCTGCGCCAGGAGTCCGACGAGTCGCTGGCGACGGCGGTGCACCTCAAGATCGACCTGGTCACCGGCGACTACACGATCACCAGCGCCGGGCACCCGCCGGCGCTGCACTGGCACCTGGCCCAGCGCGGATGGTCCATCGACAACGCGCGGGGCATGGCGCTCGGCGTGATCGACGACGCCGAGTTCACCCCGAGCCGCGGACGCCTGCGCCCCGGTGAGGCGCTGATGTTCTACACCGACGGTGTCATCGAGTCCGCGGACCGCGACCTCGACGCGGGCATCGACTGGCTGCGGCACGCCGCCCTCCAGGCCGTCGAGACCCGCGGCTTCACCGGCATGCCGAAGCGCGTGCTCAAGAAGGTGCCTCGCGGGGACGACGACCGCGCCCTGCTCGTGCTCGAGCGGCAGCCGCTCACGTCGCCCGAGCTGGACTCGGAGCGGGCCCGCAGCCTCGGTGTCTGAGGCTCAGGCGCCCCGCGAGTAGAGCTCGCGGATGACGTCCTCGATGTCGGGCTCCTGGATGGACAGGTCCGCGACGTCGTACGACGCTGCGACGGCCGCCACGACCGGCGCGGCGCTCGCCTCGGTCGGGAACGACAGCCACTGGCGCGGTCCCTCGACGCGGCGCACCACCGCACCGGGCACCTCGATGGGCGGTGCCTCGTCCACCAGGTCCACCACCAGGGTGCGGGTCGAGCCGCCCTGCTCGTGCAGCCCGGCCAGCGGGCCGTCGAAGACCGACGTGCCGTGGTCGATCACGATCACCCGGTCGCACAGCGCCTCGATGTCCTGCAGGTCGTGGGTGGTGAGGACGAGGGTGGTGCCGCGCTCGTCGTTGAGCGCGCGGAGGAACTCGCGCAGGCGACCCTTGCTCACCACGTCCAGGCCGATCGTCGGCTCGTCGAGGTAGAGCACCTCGGGATCGTGCAGCAGCGCTGCGGTGATGTCGCCGCGCATCCGCTGGCCGAGGCTGAGCTGGCGCACGGGGGTGTCGAGCTGGCCGCCGAGGTCGAGCAGGTCGACGAACCGGTCGAGGTTGTCGCGGTAGCGCGCCGGCGGGATGCGGTACATCTTCTGGAGCAGGGCGAACGAGTCGCGCAGCGGAAGGTCCCACCACAGCGTGGACCGCTGGCCGAAGACCACCCCGATGCGACGCGCGAGCTCGACGCGGTCGCGGCTCGGGTCCAGGCCGGCCACCCGCACCTGCCCACCTGTCGGCACGAGGATCCCGGTCAGCATCTTGATCGTGGTCGACTTCCCGGCACCGTTCGGCCCGATGTAGCCGACCATCTCGCCGGCATCGACGGAGAACGTCAGGTCGTGCACGGCCAGCACGGAGTCGCGCACCCGGCGGCGGCGCCCCTCGACCCGGCGGCGTACGTCGAAGGTGCGCTCGAGGTCGCGCACGTCGATGAGTGGCTCGGTGACGGACATGGTCAGCTCCCCGTGGAGGTGTAGTGGCGGACGCCGGAGCGCCACACGAGCAGGGCGGCGGCCATGGTGAGCACGCCCGCGACCGGCGAGGCGAACTGGAACGCCTCGGGCATCCCGGTCGGGTCGGAGCGGCCGAGGAGGAAGAGGCAGGGGTACCAGTTGACGAAGGCGACCGGGATCACGAACGTCAGCCCGACGAGCACCTCGCGCGGGAAGATGTTGAGCGGGTACTGCGTCACCGTGGCACCGCCGTACGTGAAGGCGTTGGCGAACTCCGTGGCGTCCGTCGTCCAGAACTGGACGCACGAGAAGCCGACGAAGAGCCCGAAGAACACCAGTCCGCCGCTCACCAGCATCGACACGGCCACCAGGACCCGTGCCGGGGTCCAGTCGACGTAGGTGCACGCCCACCCGAACACGATGCCGGCCTGGGTCAGCCGTCCGAGCCGGCGCAGCGTGAACTGGTCGGCGCACACCTGCACGAGCAGCGGCACCGGCTTGGTCATCATCTGGTCCAACCGGCCGGTGCGGATGTAGGTGCCGATCCGCTCGACGCTGCCGATCGCCGTGTCGGCCACGGCCAGCGCGAGCGAGGCGCTGCCGTAGAGCAGCGCCACCTCGGGGAGCGTGAAGCCCGCGAGGTCGTCGAGGTGGGCGAACATGATCCACAGGCCGACGAAGTCGAGAGCGGTGATCAGCCCGTTGCCCACGGCCAGCAGCACGAACGAGGTGGGGTACTGCCACGCCGCGCGGATCCACAGCCACGCGATCTGCAGGTAGGAGCCCAGGTGCAGCGCCGCCGCCGACTCAGCCACCCTGGACCACCACCTTGCGCGTGGCCAGGCGCAGCACGCCCTGGCAGGCGGCCAGCAGGACGACGGCCCACATCACCTGGAACCCGAGGGCTGCCACGAGGTCGGCGCCCGTGTGCTTGCCGAGCCAGATGTCCGCGGGCACCTGGACGTACGACGCCCACGGCAGCGCCTGCGCGAGCGTGCCGAGCCACCCGGGGAACAGCACGAGCGGCAGCATCATCCCGCTGAAGAAGATCGCGAAGGCCCCGCTCATCACCTTCACGCCCGACTGGTCCAGCAGCCAGAAGGCGGTGCTGGCGACGAGGAACCGGATCGCGAAGCTCACGACGACCGCGAGCACCAGCGACACGGCGAAGGCGAGCGCGGTCAGCGGGGAGGACGGGAGGGCGATGTCGAAGACGACGTAGCCGATCACCGTGGGCCCGAGCCCCCGGGTGAGGAGGTGGTACGCCGCCCGGCCCAGGTCGCTGGCGAGGTACCACCCCACCAGCCCGACGGGCCGGTAGAGGTCGATCGCCACGTCGCCGGTGCGGACCCGCTCCGCGAGGTCGTCGGTGGTGCCGCCGCCCCACAGCGCGATCGTCATCAACAGCGCCTGGCCGAGCCAGACGTACGTCACCGCATCCTGGGCGTCGTAGCCGCCGGCGGTCGGGTTCGCGTCCCAGAGGGCGAGGTAGGCGTAGGAGTAGATGATCCCGAAGACCGAGTTGGTGAAGATCCCGGCGAGTGTGGCGGCCCGGTAGGTGGAGTAGCGGCGGAACGCTCGGGTCGCGACGGCGACGTGCAGCACCGGCTTCCCCCTCACGCGTGTTCGATCCCCGGGCCCACCCACGAGGGGGCCGGGGATCGTCTCACATGGCAGGGGTGCGGTGCACCTCAGCCGTGGCGGACGAGGTTGACCACGCCGATCGTGCGGCCCTGGGCGTCACGCGTGATGGCGACGCCGGCGCGCTTGGCGCGCGGGCTCAGCAGGATCTCCCGGTGACCGGGGGAGTCGAGCCACAGGGAGACCATGGCCTCCGGGCTCAGGTTCGTGCCCCGGACGAGCGTCTCGCCGGCCCAGGAGTTGTCGCACTTGCGGATGACCTCGCGCTGGTCGCGGTGCTCCAGCACCCCGGTCCGGGCGATCCGGGCGCCCCACTGCTCGGCGAGCTGGTCGGTGCAGACGTCGAAGTTCCAGATCTTGCGCAGGCCGTGCTCGGCGCGAGCCTGGTTGATCCGCACCATCAGCGCGTCCTCGAGCTGGTCGCTGCTCGCGTCGGCGGCGACGGCCGAGGCGGCGCGGGGCACGGCCCACGTGGTGGCGTCGGC
>NZ_JBFUMR010000049.1:0-23902 GCF_054049275.1 Nocardioides sp. P5_E3 | reverse complement strand
ACGGCGAGCTGCTCCGGCGTACGGGCCAGGGCCGCACGCGCCGCCGAGGCCGCCGCGGTGAACACGTCGCGGGTGCGCGCCCCGCGGCCGGCCGCCTCCATCGCGGCGTCGGACGCGGCTCGCGACACGCTGAGGATCGTGCCCTCGACGGGCGAGCCGACGGCGGCATAGCTGGCCTCCGTCGCCTCGGCCATGGCTGCGGCGATCGTCTCCGCCGGCTTGTCGGCGATCGCGGCACCCGCGAGGTGGCGGACGTAGGCGCGCAGCATCTGGCTGAGGATCACCCCGGAGTTGCCGCGCGCACCCATGAGCGCGGCCCGGGCGAGCACGGCCATCCCGTCGCCGAGGGACAGCCCCGGGTCGCTCGCAAGGGCCTCGCGCAACGCGTCGCGGGCCGCGGAGACGGTGAGGAACATGTTGGTGCCGGTGTCGCCGTCGGGCACGGGGTAGACGTTGAGCGCGTCGATCTCCTCGCGGGCCGAGGACAACGCGTCGGTGGCGATGTCGACGAACCGCGCGACGCCGTCCAGCGTGATGCCGTGGGTGACGTGCTCCATCGCGTCGGTCTGCTCCCGGGTGTGTGCTGGATGCCTGGCGGGTACCTGGTGCCCGCTGGGGGTCGCTCGGATGTGGTGCTGAGGCTGCTTCGTCGTACGATGTGGTGCGCGCCACAGGGTAGTGCCCGGCACCCACGGCCCCTGCGATTTCATCTCGCCGCAGGTCCTCGGCTACTCTTGCGCGGTTGCCTGCTGCCGCTTCTGGCGGTCAGGCCTGATGAACATCTATCACCCTCGAACGGATCGGAGTGCACGGTGGCTGCCGTCTGCGACATCTGCGCCAAGAAGCCGGGCTTCGGAAACAACCGTCCCTGGTCGCGCAAGATCACCAAGCGTCGTTTCAACCCCAACATCCAGCGCGTCCGGGCGACCGTGAACGGCACGCCCAAGCGACTCAACGTCTGCACCGGTTGCCTCAAGGCCGGCAAGGTCTCGCGCTGACCTGACGTCTTCTTCGTCGAAGCCCCCGTCGCTCTGCGGCGGGGGCTTCGTCGTTCCTCAGGGGCTGTCCGCGGGATTCAGCGATCCCCGGCTGACCGGCACTTCCGTACGTTGTCAGGCCTTGCATGGCCTGACAACGTCAGCGATCCCCGGCTGACCGGGGATCGCTGAAGTGGGCCAGGACCGACGGCTCAGAAGTGGGTCCAGCCGGTGGGGCCGTCGTACGTCCCGCCGTCGACGGTGACGCCCTCGCCCTCGCGGACCTCGCCGATCACCTGCCAACCGGACGGGACCGAGGCCGCGTCGGGGAAGGTCGCCAGCAGCGAGTGGTCGTCACCACCACCGAGGATGAACTGCATCGGATCGGCGCCCAGCGCGGCGCCGACGGCCTGGAGCGGCTCAGGGACCTCGAACGCGCTGGTGCGTACGTCGATGGCGACGCCGCTCGCGTCCGCGATGTGCCCGGCCTCGGCGAGGAGGCCGTCGGAGACGTCGATGAGGGCGGTCGCCCCGGCCTCGGCGGCCTCCTTGCCCGCGGCGTACGGCGGCTCCGGCCTGCGGTAGGCCTCGACGAGCACCCGCGGGGAGCGGAAGCCGCGGCCGAGGACCGCGAGGCCGCCGGCGGCCCACCCCTGGCGACCGGTGAGCGCGAGGACGTCGCCGGGCTGGGCGCCCGAGCGCAGGACGGGTGCCTGGGTGCACTGGCCGAGGACCGTGACGGCGATCACCACCTGGTCGGCGCGCGTGACGTCGCCGCCCACGACCGTCGCACCGACGCTCGCGCACTCCTCCGCGAAGCCGCGGGCGAAGTCGAGCGCCCACGCGACCGGGAGGTCCGCGGGGGCCGCGAGGCCGATGGTGAGGTGACGCGCGGTGCCACCCATGGCGTTGATGTCGGAGAGGTTCTGGGCGGCGGCCCGGTGGCCGACGTCGGCGGCGTCGGCCCAGTCGCGACGGAAGTGCCGGCCCTCGACCATCAGGTCGGTCGAGACGACCACGTGGCCGTGCTTGACGCGCAGCACGGCGGCGTCGTCGCCGGGTCCGACGAGCACGTGCTCGTCGCCCTCGAAGATCTCCACGAGCTGGGAGATCAGGCCGAACTCGCCTGCCTCGCCAAGGGTTGCGTCCGCTGTCGTGGCCATGGCTCCATCCCACCAGACCCGACCCGTGATCACAGTCACCCATCCCCTGTCGGCCCGCCCGCGTCGCGCGGTAGGTTGGCCCGGTCACACCCGCTGAAGAGACCGAGGAGTCCACGATGGTCGTCCAGGCCTACATCCTGATCCAGACCGACGTCGGCAAGGCCGCCGAGGTGGCCAAGGCCATCGCCCAGGTCAGCGGCGTCACGCTTGCTGAGGACGTCACCGGTCCCTACGACGTGATCGTCCGAGCCGAGGCCAAGAACGTCGACGAGCTCGGCAAGCTCGTCGTCTCGAAGGTGCAGAACCTCGACGGCATCACCCGCACGCTCACCTGCCCGGTCGTCCACATCTGAGCCGACCGGCCCACGTGCACCTGAGTCGACGCCTCGGTCCGTCCACGGGCCGGGGCGTCGTCGCGTCCGGAGCCACCGCCGTCGTGCTCGCCCTCGCGGGCTGCAGCAGCACCCCGACGATCGACGACGTCGAGCTCTCCGACGCCGACCGGGCCGCCTGCGAGGCCCTGGTCGCCGACCTCCCCGACACCCTCGCCGGTCTGGACCGGCGCGACGTCGAGCCGGCCGACGCGCTGGGTGCGGCCTGGGGCGATCCGGCGTACGTCCTCACGTGCGGCGTGCCCGAGCCGGGCGACTACGAGCCGACCGCCGAGTGCAACGTCATCGACGGCGTGGGCTGGTACGTCCCTGACGACCAGCTCTCCGACCAGTCCGAGGACGCAACGCCGATCGCGCTGAGCCTCGAGCCCTACGTCGAGGTGCTGGTGCCGGCCGACTACCGCACCGAGGGCATCGACCGCGCGCTGGCCGAGCTGGCGCCGGCGCTGAAGCAGCACCTCGGGGAAGGTCTGTCCTGCCTGTAGCAGTCCCCGGCCTCAGCGGAGGCCGGTGTCGCGCCGCAACGCGAGCTGGACGAGCCGGTCCACGAGGTCGGGGTAGGACATGCCGGTCGCGGCCCACAGCTGCGGGTACATCGAGGTCGGGGTGAAGCCCGGCATCGTGTTGAGCTCGTTGATCACCAGCGAGCCGTCGGGCATCACGAAGAAGTCCACGCGCGCGAGACCTTCGCAGGACAGGGCCTCGAAGGCGCGCACGGCCATCGCGCGCAGCTCCTGCTCGATCGCGGCCGGCAGGTCGGCGGGGATGTCGATCTCGGTGTGCTGGTCGGCGAGGTACTTCGCCTCGAAGTCGTAGAACTCGTGGTCGCCGCCGGTGCGGACCTCGCCCGGTCGCGACGTCTCCGGCGGGCCCTCGAGCGTGCCGAGCACACCGCACTCGACCTCGCGCGCTCCCTCCATCGACTGCTCGACGAGCACCTTGGGGTCGTGGCGGAACGCCTCCTCGAGCGCCGCGTCGATCTCCGAGGCGTCGTGCACCTTGCTGATCCCCATGCTCGACCCGGCGCGGGCGGGCTTGGCGAACGACGGGAAGCCGACCTCCTCGACCCGTGCGCGTACGCCGATCGCGTCCTGCTCGAACTCCGTGCGGGTCACGACGATGCCGGGCGTCGCCGGGAGACCGGCGGCCTGCAGGACGACCTTCATGTAGGCCTTGTCCATGCCGATCGCTGACGCGAGCACCCCCGAGCCGACGTAGCGCACGCCGGCCATCTCCAGCATCCCCTGCAGGGTGCCGTCCTCGCCCCACGGGCCGTGGAGCAGCGGGAAGACCACGTCGACCTCGCCGATGACCGACGGGACGCTGGCCGGCTCGGCGACCACGAGGTCGGTGCCGGTGGCAGCACCCATCAGCGCCACCGGGGACCGCCCGGCGTCGACCTGCGGCAGGTCGTTGCCGCGGATCGCGAGCCGGGTGGGCTCGTCGCTCTCCAGCACCCACCGGCCGTCGGGGGCGATCCCGACCGGCACGACGTCGTAGGCCTCGCGGTCGATCGCGGCCAGCACGCTCCCCGCGGTCACGCACGAGATGCCGTGCTCGGAGGAACGGCCACCGAAGACGACCGCGACGCGCGGCTTGCGGCTCGTGGCGGCTGGGGTCGGGTCCGAGAGGGGGGCTGCGGTCTTGTCAGGGGAGGTGTCGTTCATCGCCTCGACCCTATCCACCTACGCTGGCGCGCATGGCTGCAGACTCACCGCTCAGGCCCGGCACGATCGCCGTCACGGCCGGCCGGCCGGACAAGGTCCCCGACGCCCCGCTCAACACGCCGATCACCATGGCGGCCACCTACGTGGCCGGCGGCGAGGTGGAGTACGGCCGCTACGGCAACCCCACCTGGACGGCCCTGGAGGACGCGCTCGGCGCCCTCGAGGGCGGTCGGTGCCTGACGTTCGCGTCCGGGCTCGCCGCTGTCGCCACCGTGCTCGACCTGGTGGGCAAGGAGGGCAAGGTCCTGGTGCCGAAGCACGGCTACACCGGCACGATCATGCAGCTCGCCGACCTCGAGTCGCGCGGTCGGCTCACCGCCGAGATGGTCGACGTCACCGACACCGACGCGGTCGTCGCGGCCTGCGACGGCGCTGCGCTCGTGTGGCTGGAGTCGCCCACCAACCCCGCCCTCGAGGTCGCCGACATCGCGACGATCACGAAGGCCGCGCACGAGGCCGGCGCCTACGTCGTCGTCGACAACACCTTCGCCACTCCCCTGCTGCAGCGCCCGCTCGAGGACGACGTCGACATCGTGGTGCACTCCGCGACGAAGTACCTCGCCGGCCACTCCGACGTGCAGATGGGCGCGATCGTCACCCGCGACGACGAGCTCTACGGCGTGCTCAAGGGCCGTCGGGACCTCGTCGGAGCCATCCCCGGTCCCTTCGAGGCCTGGCTGACCCTGCGCGGCCTGCGCACCCTGCACCTGCGCGTCGAGCGCGCGCAGTCCAACGCCCAGGAGCTCGTACGCCGCCTCGCCGAGCACCCCGCGCTGTACGAGGTGCGCTACCCCGGGTTCGGCGCGATCGTCAGCATCGTCCTCGCCCAGGGCGAGGTGGCCGCCGACCTGCTCAGCCGCAAGACGCGGCTCTGGATCCACGCCACCTCGCTCGGCGGCGTCGAGTCGAGCCTCGAGCGCCGCCGCCGCTGGAAGGCCGAGGCCGCCACCATCCCCGACGGGCTCGTCCGGCTCTCCGTCGGCATCGAGGACGTCGAGGACCTCTGGGAGGACCTGCGCGCGGCCCTGGACGGCTGCGTCGGCTGACCGCAGCGCCCGCGCGTACCGGCGGGATGTCATGGGAATCTCCGGGCAGGACCGGCGATTCCCATGACGTTGTCGTGGGAGCCGCCATGGCCGCGACGCTCAGTGCAGCTCGGGCTTGGTGTCGCGGGCGATGAAGGAGTTCATCATGTCGAGCGCGGTCATCTTGCCGTCGACGACGGCGTCGACCGCCTCGGCGATCGGGGCGTCGACGCCCATGCGGCGGGCGAGCTCCAGCAGGGACTTGCAGGACTTCGCGCCCTCGGCGACCTGACGGGTGGAGGCGTAGATCTCCTCGGTCGTCATGCCCTGACCGAGGCGCTCACCGAAGGTGCGGTTGCGCGAGAGCGGCGACGAGCACGTGGCGACGAGGTCGCCGAGGCCGGCGAGACCCATGAGGGTCAGCGGGTTGGCGCCCTGCGCGGTCGCCAGGCGCGCGGTCTCCGCAAGACCGCGGGTGATGACCGAGGCGGTGGTGTTGTCACCGAAGCCCAGCCCGACCGCCATGCCGACGGCGAGGCCGACGACGTTCTTGTACGCACCGCCGATCTCGCAGCCGAGCACGTCCACCGAGGTGTAGGGCCGCCACGACGGCCCGTGCGTCAGGGCCTGGATGTGCTTGGCGCGCTCCTCGTCGAGGCAGGCGACGACGGACGCAGCCGGCTCGCGGCGGGCGATCTCGCGCGCCAGGTTGGGTCCGCTGACGACGGCGATCCGGTCGGCCGAGGCGTCGGTGACCTCCTGGATCACCTCGCTCATCCGCATCAGGGAGCCGAGCTCGACGCCCTTCATCAACGACACGAGCGTGGCCTTCTCGGGGATGACCGGCGCCCACGCGGTGAGGTTCTCCCGGAGGGTCTGCGACGGGACGGTGAGCACGACGACGTCCGCGTCCGCCGCGACCTGCTCCGGGTCCGTCGACGCGGAGATCGACGGCGGCAGCTCGATGCCCGGCAGGTAGTCGGTGTTCTCCCGGCGCTCGTTGACGGCCTCGACGACCTCCTCGCGCCGGGCCCACAAGGACACGTTGTTGCCGGCGTCGGCCAGCACGAGCGAGAAGGCGGTGCCCCACGACCCGGCACTGAACACTGCGATCTTCGTCATCGGGTGCGCTTCCTCTTCGTCCGGTGGGCCCCGTCGTGGGCGGTGTCGTGCGGGTTGCCGGTCTCGCGTACGCCGCTGCTGCGGGGGTCGTAGCGCTGCTCGGGTGCGGTCTCGTCACGGAGGTCGGCCACGATCGCCGTGACCGCGGCCATGATGCGGTCGGTCGCACGCGCCGTCGTCTCGGCGGACGCGGGGAGCCCGAGCAGGTCCTCGAGGTCCACCGGGTCACCGGCCTTCATGACGATGTTCTTGCGCGGCACGAGGTGCGGCCGCTTCGTGTAGGGCGGGAGCACCTCCTGCGCACCCCACTGCCCGACCGGGATCACCGGACAGCCGGTGGCCAGGGCGATGCGAGCCGCGCCGGTCTTGCCCTTCATCGGCCACAGGTCGGGGTCGCGCGTCAACGTGCCCTCGGGGTAGATGATGATGCACTCGCCCTCGCCGATCGCCTTCACCGCGGCGTCGTACGCACCGATCGCGTTGCGGCTCAGGCGCTCGACGGGGATCTGGCCGGCGGACGTCAGGAAGCCGCCGAGGTACTTGTTGCTGAAGAGCCCGGACTTCGCGAGGTAGCGCGGGAGCCGGCCGTGGTCGTAGACGAAGTGCGCCGACAGCAGGGGGTCGACGTGGGAGATGTGGTTGATGACCACGATGCAGCCACCGGTGGCCGGGATCTTCTCTCCGTCGATCCACGTGCGCGACGTCGCGCTGATCAGCGTCGGCTTGAGGATCGACGCGGCAACGGTGATCGCCCAGCCGCGCTTCTGCTCGAGCTTCCTGACGCGCACCGCCACCCCTCCCGATCGTGCTCTCCTCGCGGGCCCCGCCCGGACGCTGCCTGCGTCGCGAGCAGGCTACTCGGTCGACGGGGTGCAGGGACCCCACCGGCACGCTGGTGCCGGATGGGAGAATCGGCGTGATGTCCGCCGATGCCCGACCCACGCGCTGCGTGGTCGTCGTACCCGTGAAGTCGCCCACCTACGGCAAGTCCCGACTGACCGGGCTCGCCGACGACCATCGACGTGACCTGGCCGAGGCCTTCGCGCTGGACACCGTCCAGGCCGCCGCGGCCACGCCCGGAGTCGACGCCGTCCTCGTCGTCACCGACGACCACCGCCTGGCCGCGTCCGTGCGCACCCTCGGGTGCGAGGTGATCCCCGACGGCGTCAGCGAGGACCTCAACGCGACACTCGTGCAGGCGGTCGCGGAGGTCGCGCGACGCTGGCCCGGAGCGGTGCCCGTCGTGCTGTGCGCCGACCTGCCGGGGCTGCGGCCCGTCGAGCTGGCCGGGGTGCTCCGCGAGGTGCACGAGCAGGTCGCGGCAGGACGCGCCGCGTTCGTGCGCGACCACACGGGCATGGGCACGACGTTGTACGCCGCCCCTGCCGACGGCTTCGACCCGTCCTTCGGTGTCGCCTCCGCGGCGCGCCACGAAGGCACCGGGGCCGTCGAGGTCGGCACCAGCGCGACCAGCGTGCGCACGGACGTCGACGACCCGGACGACCTGGATGCCGCGCTGCTGGCCGGTGTCGGTCCGCACACGACGCGGGCAAGCGAAGGGCGGGCCACCCCCTCGGGGTGACCCGCCCTTCGACGCGGCGCCAGCGAGCCGGCGGCTGCGTCAGGACTTCTTGGCGGTCTTCTTCGCCGTGGTCTTCTTGGCGGTGGTCGTCTTCGCCGGCGCCTTCTTGGCCGTCGACTTGCTCGCCGTCGTCTTGCTGGCGGTGGACTTGCTGGCCGTCGCCTTGCTGGCGGTGGACTTGCTGGCCGTCGACTTGCTGGCGGCCTTCGTGGCGGTCTTCTTCGCGGGCGCCTTCTTGGCGGTGCTCGCGCTGGACGACTTCTTGGCCGTCGACTTCTTGGCCGTGGTCTTCTTCGCCGCGGACGTCGAGGACGCCTTCTTCGCCGGGGCTGCCGACTTGGAGGCCGCGGACTTCGCCGGCGCCGACTTCTTGGCGGCGGCACCCGTCACTGCTGCCGCGGCAGCCCGGACACCGGGCGGCTTGGGCATCGTGGCGGCGGTCAGCCTCGGCAGCTTCTTCGCGCCCGAGATGACGTCCTTGAGCTCCTTGCCGGCGGAGAACTTCGGCACGGACTTCTTCTTCGACTTCATCCGCTCGCCGGTCTGCGGGTTGCGGACCCACCGGGCGTTGCGGACGGCCTTCTCGAACGAGCCGAAACCGGTGATCGCGACCTTCTCACCCTTGGCGACCTCGCGGGTGATGGTGTCCAGCACGGACTCCAGTGCGTGGGCCGCCTGCTTGCGGTTCCCCTCGTAACGCGCGGCGAGCGCGTCGATGAGCTCTGACTTGTTCACTAGCTTCCCTTCCCAATGAACCTCGGACGCCGAGCTCGTGCTCGACCTTCTCAAGGCACGCTAGGCACATGGAAGGGTGAGGACAATCACCAAAGCCCCTGTTTGTAGGGGTTTTTCACGCAGTGACGGGCTTCCAGCTCGGTCGCCCCGCCTCAAAGGCGGTGATGTCGGCGTCGTGCGACAGCGTGATGCCGATGTCGTCGAGGCCCTCGAGGAGGCGCCACCGGGTGTAGTCGTCGATGTCGAAGGAGTCCTCGACGGCGTCCTCGCCGACGCCAGCGCGGACGGTGCGGCTCTCCAGGTCGACGGTGATCTCGCCACCCGGGTTGTCCTCGAGCCAGTCCCACAGCCGCTGCACGACCTTCTCGTCGACCTGCGCCGCGACCAGCCCTGCCTTGCCTGAGTTGCCGCGGAAGATGTCGGCGAAGCGCGAGGAGATGACGGCCTTGAAGCCGTAGTTCTGCAGGGCCCACACCGCGTGCTCGCGCGAGCTGCCGGTGCCGAAGTCAGGACCGGCGACCAGCACGGACCCACCGGTGTAGGTCGGGTTGTTGAGCACGAAGTCGGGGTCGTTGCGCCAGGCCGCGAAGAGGCCGTCCTCGAAGCCCGTGCGGGTCACCCGCTTCAGGTAGACCGCGGGGATGATCTGGTCGGTGTCGACGTTGCTGCGCTTGAGCGGGACGCCGACGCCGGTGTGGGTCGTGAACTTGTCCATGGGTCAGACCTCCTGCAGGTCGGCGGGGCTGGAGAGCGTGCCGCGCACGGCGGTGGCGGCGGCGACGGGCACCGAGACGAGGTGCGTGCGTCCGCCCTTGCCCTGGCGGCCCTCGAAGTTGCGGTTGGACGTCGACGCGCTCCGCTCCCCCGGGGCGAGCTGGTCGGGGTTCATGCCGAGGCACATCGAGCAGCCGGCGCCGCGCCACTCCGCACCCGAGGCGATGAACACCTTGTCGAGACCCTCGGCCTCGGCCTGGAGGCGTACGCGCACCGAGCCGGGCACGACGAGCAGCCGGGTGTCGGCGGCGACCGTCCGGCCCTCGAGGATGGACGCCGCCAGGCGCAGGTCCTCGATGCGGCCGTTGGTGCACGAGCCGACGAAGACGGTGTCGACCTTGACGTCGCGCAGCGGCGTGCCGGCCTCGAGACCCATGTACTGCAGGGCCTTCTCGGTCGCGACCCTGTCGTTGGGCTCGTCGAAGTCGTCGGGGCTGGGGATCCTCGCACCGAGCGGCGCGCCCTGGCCCGGGTTGGTGCCCCAGGTGACGAACGGCGTCATGGTGGACGCGTCGAGCTCGATGACCTTGTCGAAGACCGCGTCGTCGTCGGTACGCAGGGTCTTCCAGTGGGCGACGGCTGCGTCCCAGTCGGCACCCTTCGGCGCCTCCGGCTTGTCCTCGATGTAGTCGAAGGTGGTCTGGTCGGGCGCGATGAGGCCGGCCTTGGCTCCCCACTCGATCGACATGTTGCAGACGGTCATCCGACCCTCCATCGAGAGCTCCTCGATGGCCTGGCCGCGGTACTCGACGATGTAGCCCTGGCCGCCACCGGTGCCGGTGTGCGTGATCAGGGTGAGGACGAGGTCCTTGGCGGTGACGCCCTCGGGCAGGCTGCCGTTGATGGTGACGGCCATCGTCTTCGGCCTGGCCTGCGTGAGGGTCTGGGTGGCGAGCACGTGCTCGACCTCCGACGTGCCGATGCCGAAGGCGATCGCACCGAAGGCACCGTGCGTGGAGGTGTGGGAGTCGCCGCAGACGATCGTCATGCCGGGCTGGGTCAGGCCGAGCTGGGGGCCGACGACGTGGACGATGCCCTGCTCGATGTCGCCGAGCGGGTGCAGGCGCACGCCGAAGTCGGCGGCGTTCTTGCGCAGCGTGTCCACCTGCAGGCGGCTCACCGGGTCGGCGATCGGCTTGTCCCAGTCGAGGGTCGGGACGTTGTGGTCCTCGGTCGCGAGGGTGAGGTCGGGACGGCGTACGGAGCGGTTCGCCAGGCGGAGGCCGTCGAAGGCCTGCGGCGAGGTCACCTCGTGGAGGAGGTGGAGGTCGATGAAGAGGAGGTCGGGCTCTCCGGGGGCACTCCGGACGACGTGCTCGTCCCAGACCTTCTCGGACAGGGTCTTGCCCATGACACAAACTCCTTTGACTTTGCCGCGTGCGGTAGGACGACGCTACATCTTGCATCCCACTCTCTGAGATGAGAATATCGGCATATGGACAACGGATCTGGCGTCGGCGTACTCGACAAGGCCGCGCTCGTGCTCGCGGCGCTGGAGGCCGGACCGGCCACCCTGGCCGGCCTGGTGGCCGGCACCGGGCTGGCCCGACCCACCGCTCACCGGCTCGCTGTCGCGCTCGAGCACCACCGCCTCGTGGCCCGCGACATGCAGGGCCGCTTCGTGCTCGGGCCGCGACTGGCCGAGCTGTCCGCCGCCGCCGGCGAGGACCGGCTGCTCGCCGCAGCCGGCCCCGTCCTCGCCCGACTGCGCGACATCACCGGCGAGTCCGCCCAGCTGTGGCGCCGCCAGGGCGAGCACCGCGTGTGCGTCGCCGCCGCCGAGCGCCCGTCCGGCCTGCGCGACACGATCCCGGTCGGCTCGCAGTTGACCATGAACGCCGGCTCGGCCGCGCAGATCCTGCTGGCGTGGGAGGACCCCGAGCGCATGCACCGCGGCCTGCAGAACGCCGCCTTCTCGGCCACCGCCCTGTCCGGCATCCGCCGCCGCGGCTGGTCGCAGTCCGTCGGCGAGCGCGAGCAGGGCGTGGCCTCGGTGTCCGCGCCGGTCCGCTCCCCCGGCGGCAAGGTCATCGCCGCGGTGTCGGTCTCCGGTCCCCTCGAGCGACTCTCCCGCCAGCCCGGCCGGATGCACGCGCCCGCCGTGCTCGCCGCAGCCGACCGGCTGTCGGAGTCGCTGCGCCGCGCCGCGTCCGAGTAGCTCCCCGCTCGACCTCCCGATGGTGGCGGCACATGGCACGCCACCGCGGCGTCCGACTGTGATCTGCCGCCACCTTCCCGACCGACCTCCCGATGGTGGCGGCAGATCACCCGACAAGCAGGTGTCCTGCTGCGATCTGCCGCCACCTTTCGGCCCGCAGTGATCTCGGGCAGGGTGGGCGCATGGCAGACCTCGTGGACCTCGGGCCAGCAGGTGAGCGGCTGGCCGCCGTCGCCGCCAACGTCACCGACGACCAGCTCGACGGACCGACCCCCTGCGAGGGGCGTACGGTCGGGCAGCTCGTCCAGCACCTCGTGGGGCTGACACTCGCCTTCCGGGCCGCAGCGGACAAGGACTTCGGTCCCCTCACCGACACCAGTCCCGACGAGGCCGGGTGGCCCGAGGTCCAGCCGGGCTGGCGCGAAGCCCTCGCCGAGCAGGTCCCGGCGCTGGCCGTGGCCTGGCGCGACCCGGCGGCGTGGGAGGGCATGACCCGCGCCGGTGGCGTCGACCTGCCGGGCCAGGTGGGCGGACTGGTCGCGCTCGACGAGGTCGTCCTCCACGGGTGGGACCTGGCGCGGGCCACCGGCCAGCCCTACGAGTGCGACGACGCGACCGCCGGATCGTGCATGGCGTTCGTCGGGGGCTTCGACGAGGGCGGCACCCCGGGCCTGTTCGGTCCCTCCGTGCCGGTCGCTCCCGGTGCGTCGGCCTTCGAGCAGGTGCTCGCCCGCTCGGGCCGCGACCCGAGGTGGACACCCTGAGCACGCGCACGGGCGAGGACACCGACCGTCTGGGTCGGGTGGGCCACGTCCGGGCCGTCCTCGTCCGCCTCGCCGTCCTGGGCATCGCCCTCACGGCCTACACGCTGCTGGTGGTGCCACGGATGGGCGACGGCGGAGATGCCGCGATCGGAGCCGGTCTGATCGCGTTCGCCGCCCTCGCGACGGCCGGGTTCGTGGGCTGCCTCGTCGACGCGGCGAGGGTGGGCGCTGCCACTGCCGTGGCCTGGTGGTTGCTGGTCGCCGCCGGCCTGGCCGTCGGGTGGTGGGTCGCGCTCGCGGTCCCGCGGGACGCCTCGATGTCGTTCACCGAGCTCCTTGCCTCAGACGTCGGCCAGCTGCCGTTCACGTTCGGGCTCGTCGCGGGTCCGGCCGTCGTGGGTGCCGCCATCGGTCGCGCGACGGCTCGCACATCTGACCCATCTCGCACATCTCACGAATGAAGGAACCTCGACGCGCCCGTTGCGGCCTCGTGCCTCGGCCGTAGGACTTGCTCGATCTGGCCACGCCCACGCGCCGAGCTCGTTCCTCGCTCGACGCTGCGTGTCTCAGAAGAGCGCGTCCTGCTCCAGCTCCAGCAGCTGCTGCTTGCGCTCGAGGCCGCCGGCATAGCCGGTCAGCGTGCCGTTGGCGCCGATGACGCGGTGGCACGGCACCACGATCGGGATCGGGTTGCGACCGTTGGCCAGGCCGACCGCGCGCGATGCCGCGTTGGTCATGCCCAACCGGCCGGCGATCTGGCCGTAGGACGCGGTCTCGCCGTAGCCGATGAGCTCGAGCTGGGTCCACACGCGGCGCTGGAAGTCGGTGCCGACCGGCGCGAGCGGCAGGTCGAAGTCGGTCAGCTCGCGCTCGAAGTACGCCGCCAGCTGCCGCACGGCCTCGGCGAGCACGGGGTCGTCGTCGGAGCGCGCGCCCAGCGGCCGACCGTCCACCGGCTGGCGGAACGGCGAGAACTCGATCGCCACGATCGAGCCGTCGCGCTCGACGATGCGCAGGTCGCCCACGGGTGAGGGCATCACGGTCCACATGTCAGTTCTCCTCATCAGCGCGGGACGGCGCGGGGGTGTCGGGCATCAGGGTGTTCCAGAGGTGCATCAGGGCGTAGGAGCGCCACGGCTTCCAACGCTCGGGGTCCGGGTCGCCTCCTCCGGGCGTGGCCAGGCCGGCGAGCAGCCGGCGCACCGCGAGGTCGGTGGGCAGGAAGACGTCCGGATGTCCGAGCGCCCGCATCGCGACGTAGTCCGCCGTCCAGGGGCCGATGCCGGGCAGCTCCAGCAGCGCGCGTCGTACGTCGTCGCGGTCGGGGCCCCGGTCGAGCAGCACCCTGCCGTCGGCGAGCGCCGCGGCCAGCCCGACGAGCGCCCGGCCCCGCGCGCGGGGCATCGGCAGGGTGGTCGGGTCGGCCGCCGCGAGCGTCGCGGCGTCGGGGAAGAGGTGCGTCAGGCCCGGGACGTCGGACTCGACGGGGCGTCCGTGCTCGACCACGAGGCGTCCGGCGACCGTGCGGGCGCCGGTGACGCTGACCTGCTGCCCGATGACCGTGCGGATCGCCGTCTCGTCGCCGTCGACCTGCCCGGGGACGCGCAGTCCCGGGGTGGCGCGGACGAGGTCACCGAGCACCGGGTCGGCCGCGAGGTGGTCGTCCACCGCGCGCGGGTCGCAGTCCGCGTCGAGCAGGCGGCGTACGCGCTCGCTGGCGGCCGCCGTGTCGCGCAGGTCCTCGAGCCGGAACTCGGCGGTGACGAAGCCGGTCCCGCCGCCGGCGCGGTCGGAGGTGTCGGGGAGGTCGGCCAGCCCGAGGCGCACGGTGCCGCTGCCGTGGGGCAGGTCGAGCGTACGGGCGTACCAGCCCGGTCCGGCGACCTCGACGCCCGGCACGAGGTGGTAGGCGAGGAAGTCGAGCATCCGCCGCCCGGCGAACGGTGTGCGGACGGGCAGCCGCATGGTGACGGCGCCGGCGCTGCGGGCGCCCGTACGACGACCGCGCAGCTCGCTGGGCGAGGACGCGTAGATCTCGCGCAGCGTCTCGTTGAACTGGCGGACGCTGGCGAAGCCGGCCGCGAAGGCCACGTCGGTCAGCGGCAGGTCGGTGGTCTCGATGAGCACCCGCGCGCTCTGGGCGCGACGAGCCCGGGCCAGCGCCAGCGGACCCGCACCCAGCTCCTGGGTCAGGAGGCGGCCGAGGTGGCGCGGGGTGTAGCCGACCCGGCGGGCCAGCCCGTCGACACCCTCGCGGTCGACGAGTCCGTCGGCGATCAGGCGCATCGCCCGCCCGGCGACGTCGGCGGCGACGTCCCACTCCGGACTGCCGGGCGTCGCGTCGGGCAGGCAGCGCTTGCAGGCGCGGAAGCCGGCGGCGTGCGCGCTCGCTGCGGTGGGGTGGAACGTGACGTTGCCCGGCGCGGGGGTCCGCGCCGGGCACGAGGGCCGGCAGTAGATGCCGGTGGTCCGGACTGCGGTGTAGAACACCCCGTCGAAGCGGCGGTCCCGGCTGCTGACGGCGCGGTAGCAGGCCTCGGTGTCGAGGTGCCCGGTCGGTGTCATGACCCGAGCCTGTCACCCGGAGGCACCTCACACCAGCGGAAATCGGACACCGCCGTGGGCGTCGGGCGCGCGGTCGACCTAGGCCTGTCCGGCCGGCCGGTAGCGGCGCTCCGGCCGTCCGGCTCCGCCGTACTGCAGGCGTACGACGGCAGCGCCGCGGGCGACGAAGTGCTCGAGGTAGCGGCGCGCGGAGACGCGGGAGATGCCGACGAGGTCCGCGCACTCAGCAGCGGAGAGCTCGCCGGCGCTGCGCAGCGCGTCCTGCACCGCCTCGGCGGTCTCCGGGCTCAGTCCCTTGGGCAGGCTCACCGGCGGCGACGGGGCCGCCGCAGCGGCGCCGAACACCGCGTCGATGTCGTCCTGGCCGGGCGCGCCAGATCCGGAGAGCGCGAGCTGCGCGGCGCGGAACGTCTCCAGCCGGACGCGGAGGTCCTCGTAGTCGAACGGCTTGACGAGGTAGTGGACCGCTCCCCCGGACGCCGCGGCCCGGACCGTGTCGGCCTCGCGCGCCGCGGTCACCATCAGCACCCCGACGTCGTCGCCACCGCCCCGGAGGCGCCGCAGCACGTCGATGCCGGTCATGTCGGGGAGGTGGACGTCGAGCAGCACCAGGTCGGGTCGAAGCCGCGCGATGTCGTCGAGGGCGGCCTGACCGCTGCTGGCGACCCCGACGACGACGAAGCCCTCGGTGCGCTCCACGAACTGGGTGTGGATGCGCGCGACCATGAAGTCGTCGTCGACCACCAGCACCCCGAGGTCGTCCGTCCCGCTCACCCGACCTCCACTCCCGGCAACCGCACCTCGAAGACCGCGCCCGTGCCGTCCTCGCCGGCACCGACCCCGACGGAGCCTCCCCGACGCTCGCAGACGACCTGCACGAGCGCCAGTCCGACACCCCGTCCCTCGACGGTCGGCCCCTTGGAGCTCCAGCCGCGGCGGAAGATCCGGCCCACCTCGTCCGGCGGGACACCGGGCCCGGTGTCGGCCACCGCCAGCCGGACCACGTCGCCGTCGAGGCTCAACGCGACCTCCACCGACCTGCCGCCCACCGACACGGACGCGTCGACGGCGTTGTCGACCAGGTTGCCCAGCACCGTGCCGACGTCGGTGGAGCCCTCCGGGTCGAGCCGGGGCAGGCTGCTGTCGGCGGCGATGCTGAGGTCGACGCCCCGCTCGACCGCGAGGCTGGTCTTGGCGATGAGGAGCGCCGCGACGGCCGGGTCCTCGACGTGGGCCAGCACCGCGTCGGAGATCTCCCGGCGGCGCCGGCTCAGCGTGCCGACGAGCCGGGACACCTCGTCGTACTCCCCGAGCTGCACGAGGCCGGAGATGGTGTGCAGCTGGTTGTGGAACTCGTGGGTCTGCGCCCGCAGCGTGTTCGTGATCGACTCGCGCGCGCTGAGCTCGCTCTGCAGCGCGAGCAGCTCGGTGCGGTCGCGCAGGGTCGTCACCGACGCGACGGTGCGCCCGCCCTCGACGACCGGGTTGCGGTTGACCACCAGGACCCGCTCGCCCAGCACGACGACGTGGTCGCGGATCGCCGCGTCGTCGGACAGCAGGTCGCGCACGGCCGGGTCGAGGTCGAGGTCGTCGACCCGGCGGCCCTCGACGTCGCCGTCGAGGCCGATGAGCTCACGCGCGCTGTCGCTCAGCACGGTGACGGTGCCGTCGTCGGCCACGGCGACGACGCCCTCGCGGATCGAGTGAAGGAGCGCCTCGCGCTGGTCGGCCAGGGCCGCGATGGCGGCAGGCTCCAGGCCGCGCGTACGACGGCGGATCAGCCGCGAGAGCAGGAACGACCCGGCCACGCCGAGGCCCAGGGCGAAGCCGGCGAAGGTGAGGAGGTCGGGCACCACGCTGCGGGCCCGTTCACGCCACGTGGGGTACTCCTCGGCGACCATCGAGATGCCGACGAGGTCGCCCTGGTCGTCGATGATCGGCACCTGGGCCGCGATCGACGGCGTACCGAAGTCGTCGACGTCACCGGTCCACGTGCGCAGCTGATGCACGGTGCTCGAGCCGAGGTCGACGTGCTGGTCGCGACCGCCGAAGTCGCTGCTGACGAGCACCCGCCCCTCGGGGTCGGTGAGGTAGACGCCGCTGGCCTGGACCCTGGTGCGCACCTGCTGGGTGTACGACGTCAGCGTCCCGCGTCTGCGCTCGACCCGGTCCGCGACGAAGGCGTCGCGCACGACGGCGGTGTTGGCCATCGACTCCGCCGCGGCTCGCATCCGGGCACCGCGGGTGTCACGGAAGTCGGCGTCGCTCTGCTGCACCGACACGATGCTCGCCAGCGCCACGACGGCGAGGAGCACCGTCAGCTGCAGCACCAGGAACTGGCCGGCGAGCGTCGCCGGCCACCAGCGCGAGCGTGACCACAAGTTCCACAACCTCCATTGCTTACCCAACCGTGACGACCGCCACAGGAGTCTCCCACCATCGTCACGTCGGAACCGATCCGAGAGATGGAGACCACATGCTGCGCCAACGGACCAGGCGGACCGGGAGGACCCGGCGGGCTGCGGCCGCGCTGACGGCCCTCGCCGGCGTCGTGCTGCTCGCCACCGGTTGTGGGGTGACCCGTGGGCCCCAGACCGCCGACGACCTCACGATGCTCATCCCCAACAGCCCGGGCGGAGGCTACGACCAGACCGGTCGCACCGCCATCGCGGTGATGGAGAACGCCGACATCAGCCCCGGCTCGTTCGAGGTCACCAACGTGATCGGCGCCGGCGGCTCGGTCGCCATGACGCGACTCATGAACGCCGACGGCGACGAGCGCACCATGATGACCGCCGGGCTCGGCGTCGTCGGGTCGCTCTACTCCTTCGGCGCCCCCTACAAGCTCGACGACGCGACGCCGCTGGCGCAGCTCATCGAGGACCAGGAGGGCGTGCTGGTCCCGGCCGACTCGCCCTTCAAGACCATCGACGACCTCGTCGCGGCCTGGGAGAAGGACCCCGACTCGGTCGTCATCGGCGGCGGGTCGTCACCGGGCGGCCCCGACCACCTGTTCCCGATGCAGCTGGCCACCGCGGTCGGCGTCGACCCCCGCGAGCTGCGCTACGTCGTGTACGACGGCGGCGGCCCGCTGACCACCGCCCTGCTCGGCAACAAGATCGACGTCGGCTTCTCCGGCGTCGGCGAGTTCGAGGGGCCGCTGTCCTCCGGCGAGCTGCGGCTGCTGGCCGTGTCCGGCGAGGAGCGTCTCAAGGGCGAGGGGATCAGCGAGTCCCCCACCCTGACCGAGGCCGGCATCGACCTGGTCTTCACCAACTGGCGCGGCGTCTTCGCGCCCCCCGGCATCAGCGACGAGCGGCGTGACGAGCTGATCGCGATGCTCGAGGAGATGCACGACACCCCCGAGTGGAAGCAAGCCCTCGAGGACAACGGCTGGATCGACGAGTTCAAGACCGGCGACGAGTTCACGACGTTCCTCCAGGAGCAGGACGAGCGCGTCGCCACCACCCTCGAGGAGCTGGACCTGCTGTGAGCACATCACTCGACACCCCCACCACCCCCAATCCCCCCGGGTCCCCGCAGGAGACACCCGACCGTGATCTCGCCCAGCTCGGCCTCGCCGCGCTGCTGGTCGTCGTCGGCGCCTACACCTTCTGGGAGGCCACCACGCTGCGCGTCGGCTTCGGCGACCCGGTCGGTCCGCGGATCTTCCCCTACGTCATCGGCGCCGTCACCGTGCTGCTCGGCGTCCTGCTGGTGATCGCCACCCTGCGCGGCGACGTGCCCCAGGCCGAGGGCGGCGAGGACGTCGACCTGCGCCACCCCGCCGACTGGACCACGGTCCTCAAGCTGGTCGGGGTGCTGCTCTTCACCGTCCTGACGATCACCTTCCTCGGCTGGGCCGTGAGCGGTGCGCTGCTGTTCGTCGGATCGGCGTGGTCCCTCGGGAGCCGCACGCTCGTGCGTGACGTCATCGTCGGCTTCGTGCTCTCCGTGGCCAGCTGGTACTTCTTCCACGAGGGCCTGGGCGTCATCCTCCCGGCCGGGATCCTGGACGGGGTGCTCTGATGGAGAACCTCGGACTGCTCATGGACGGCTTCAGCTCCGTCCTCACCCCGGAGAACCTGCTCTACGCCGTCATCGGCGTGCTCCTCGGCACCTTCGTCGGCGTCCTGCCGGGCATCGGCCCGGCCATGGCCGTGGCGCTGCTGCTGCCCGTGACCTACGGCCTCGAGCCGATCTCGGCCTTCATCATGTTCGCCGGCATCTACTACGGCGGCATGTACGGCGGCTCGACCACCGCGATCCTGCTCAACACACCGGGCGAGTCCGCGTCGGTGATGACGGCCCTCGAGGGCAACCTCATGGCACGGGCCGGACGAGCCGCACAGGCGCTCGCCACCGCGGCGATCGGCTCCTTCATCGCCGGCACGATCGGCACGCTCCTCGTCGTCTTCTTCGCCCCGGCACTGGCATCGGTGGCGGTCGAGATCGGCGCCCCGTCCTACTTCGCCCTCATGGTGCTGGCGATGGTCATGGTCACCAGCGTGCTCGGCGGATCGCCCCTGCGCGGCTTCATCGCGCTCTTCCTCGGCCTCACCATCGGCCTGGTCGGCCTCGACCTCAACACCGGCCAGTCGCGGCTGAGCTTCGACCAGCCGCTGCTGGCTGACCGCATCGACGTGGTCATCGTCGCAGTCGGCATCTTCGCCCTGGGCGAGGCACTCTGGGTCGCTGCCCACCTGCGTCGCAGCCCCGCCCACGTCATCCCGGTCGGACGCCCGTGGATGAGCCGCTCCGACCTGAAGCGGTCGTGGGGTCCGTGGCTGCGCGGCACGGCGTACGGCTTCCCGTTCGGCGCGCTGCCGGCCGGCGGCGCGGAGATCCCGACGTTCCTGTCCTACATCACCGAGAAGCGGATCGCCGCCCGCAAGGGCCACGACGACTTCGGCAAGGGCGCGATCGAGGGAGTGGCCGGACCGGAGGCGGCCAACAACGCCTCGGCCGCGGGCACCTTCGTCCCGCTGCTCGCACTGGGTCTGCCCGTGACCGCCACCTCCGCCGTCATGCTGGCCGCCCTGCAGGGCTACGGCATCGAGCCCGGTCCCGGGCTGATGACGGACCAGCCGGAGCTCGTGTGGGCCCTGCTGGCCAGCCTGCTCATCGGCAACGTCCTGCTGCTGGTGCTCAACCTGCCGCTTGCGCCGCTCTGGGCGAAGTTGCTGCGCATCCCGCGGCCCCAGCTCTACGCGGGGATCCTGTTCTTCGCCGCCCTGGGCGCGTACGCCGCCAACCTGCAGGCGTTCGACCTCTTCCTGCTGCTCCTGCTAGGCTTCCTCGGCCTGATGATGCGGCGCTTCGCCCTGCCGGTCCTGCCGCTGATCCTCGGCGTGATCCTCGGGCCGCTCATGGAGTTCCGGCTCCGCGAGGCGATGGCCATCTCGGGTGGTGACGTCTCGGCGCTGTGGAGCGAGCCGCTCGCCATCGTGATCTACGTGGTGGTGTCGATCGCCGTGGTCGCACCGTTCGCGGTGCGCCGGCTGCGCCCGACGCCCGCCGCAGTGGCCGCGGACCAGAGCCTGACGACCGACGACACCCACACAGAGGAGAAGGTGCGATGAACGACGGTGCGAGCGTGATCGTGGTGGGCTGGACGCCCGACGAGTTCGGCGAGGTCGCGTTGCACCGCGGCGTCGAGGAGGCGAGGCTCCGCGCAGGTCGCGTCGTGGTGGTCAACGCCACCCGCGGCGACGCGCTGGTGGACGACCGCTTCGCCGACGACGAGCAGCTGGGCCGCCTGACCGCGGAGCTGGCCGCCAGCGGCATCGAGGTCGACGTACGACGCTCGATGGGCGCCGACGTCGGCGACCAGGTCCTCGCGGTGGCCCAGGACGTCTCCGCCGACCTCGTCGTGATCGGCCTGCGCCGGCGCTCCCCCGTGGGCAAGCTGCTCATGGGCAGCGTCGCGCAGCGCATCCTGCTCGGTGCGGACTGCGCCGTGCTGGCGGTGAAGCCCCCTGGCTAGGTCGGCCTAGGTCCCGCTCGGGGCAGCGCGGCGCCGGTGGCGGATGACCAGCGCGCAGGCCCCGGACAGCAGCACCACGCCGGCCGGCACGACGATCCCGCGGAGCACTCCGTCGGGATCATCGTCGTCCCCGGACGACGAGGACGCCGCCGCTCCCACCGCGTCGGGCGTGCCGTCGCCCACTTCGAAGCGGATCTCGCCGGCCATCTCGTGGCCGTCGGAGGACACGACGTCGTAGGTCAGGGTGTAGGCACCGTCGGGACCCGCCCAGAGGTTCTGCCGGACCTCTGGCCCCGTCGCCGTGGCAGTGCCGTTGGCGACGCTCCCGTCAGGCCCCGTGACGGTCACCTCGTGCACCTCTGCGACCGGACCGCTGAAGGTGAGGATCGCCCGCGACGGCATCTCACGCAGCACCCCCGAATCGGACGGGTCGGAGAAGAGGAGCTCGTCGTGGGCGGCGGCCGGAGGCACCGTGGCCCAGCAGAGGACGGCCGCCACGGCCGCCAGGACGAGCCGGGCGGCACCTCGCCGCGCAGCGAGGCCGGTCACGAGCCGAGCTCCGCGCGCCACGACACCAGGTCGTCCCACTGCTGGGACAGACGGTGCTCGGTGGCGCCGACGGGGTCCTTGAAGAAGAAGGCGAGAGCGGTGAGCGGACCCGTCCGCCCGGCTGCGTGCGCGGCGGACACCAGGCGCGCCAGGTCGAGGACGAGCGGCGCGGCCAGCGCGGAGTCACACCCCTCCCAGGTGAGCTGCAGCGTCATGCGGGTGCCGAGGAAGCCGTCGAAGCGCACGTGGTCCCATGCCGTCTTCCACTCCCCCAGGTCCTCGACCTGGTCGATGTGCATGGGCCCCGGGACGGGGCGGCCGACGATGGCGTCGAGCCCGCTGCGCTTCGCGACGGTCTTGCTCCGAGCGGCCTCGGGGTCGGCCAGGGTCGCCCCGTCGCCACCCCCGAGGAGGTTGACCGAGGTCCACGACCGCAGCTCGAGGGCCCGCATCACGAACATGGGGGCGAGCGCCGACTTGAGCAGCGTCTCCCCGGTCTTGCCGTCGCAGCCCGCCCAGGGCAGGCCGCTCTCACGCGCAGCCTCGACGACGACCGGGAGCCGCAGGCACGGGCTGGGCGTGAACGACACGAAGGAGGCGCCGGCGCGGAAGGCCGCCAGCGCGTAGACCGCCCCGACCGGCAGCGCGTCGTCGACCTCCGTCATCGAGTCGGGGTCCGGAACCGGAGGCTGGGTGCTGGCGACGTCGACGACGACCACCCGGTCGAGGTGGTGCCGGTCGCGGAAGTCCGCGATGTCGCCCGCGAGCCGCTCGACCGCCTCGGCGGCGGTGGCCGAGCCCACGACGTGGCCCGGGCGCACCTCGGCGTCGACGGCCTCGAGGTGGGTGCGGGCGACGTCCACCAGGGCGGCTGGCACCACGCCGCCCGCGGCCAGCTCCTCGGCCCGCTTGGGCAGCGAGTGGGAGCTGACGTCGTGGCCGCCGAAGACCAGCCCTGCGAGGGCCGGCAGGCCGTCGGGCTGCAGCTCCGGCAGCTCGGTCACGAGAGCGGTGGTCGGTGCGAGGCCATGCGCCACGGCGTACGCACCGACCACCGCTGTGGTGGCCACCGAGCCCCGCGCACCCACGAACCACACGCCTGTCCTGGCCGTCACCTCGGGCGTGGGGGTCATGTCGTCCTCCTCGGACGGATGGGCGGGGGCCCAGCGGACATCAGGGGGCCATCAGGGCCGTAGGCGGTCAGGACGAGGTCGAGAACGCCGCGTCGAAGGCCGCGGTCGGCGCGTCGAAGGCGAGCCTGCGCACGAACTCCAGCGCCTCGGGGGCCCCGACGAGACGGTCCATCCCGGCGTCCTCCCACTCCACGGAGATCGGGCCGTCGTAGCCGATCGTGTTGAGCATCCGGAACGACGCCTCCCACGGCACGTCGCCGTGACCGGTGGACACGAAGTCCCAGCCGCGGCGCGGGTCGGCCCAGGCCAGGTGCGAGCCCATGCGGCCGTTGCGGCCGTTGCCGACCTGGCGCTTCGCGTCCTTGCAGTCGACGTGGTAGATCCGGTCCTTGAAGTCCCACAGGAAGCCGACCGGGTCGAGGTCCTGCCAGACGAAGTGCGAGGGGTCCCAGTTGAGGCCGAACGCCTCGCGGTGGCCGATGGCCTCGAGCGCCGCGACGGTGGTCCAGTAGTCGTAGGCGATCTCGGACGGGTGCACCTCGTGGGCGAAGCGGACGCCCTCGCTGTCGAAGACGTCGAGGATCGGGTTCCAGCGGTCGGCGAAGTCCTGGTAGCCCGCGTCGACGAGGGCCTGCGAGGCCGGCGGGAACATGGCGACGTACTTCCAGATCGAGGACCCGGTGAAGCCGACCACGACGTCGACGCCGAGCTTGCGCGCGGCCCGGGCGGTCATCTTCATCTCCTCCGCAGCGCGCTGGCGCACGCCCTCGGCGTCGCCGTCGCCCCAGATGCGGTCGGGGAGGATGTCGCGGTGGCGCGCGTCGATCGGGTCGTCGCAGACCGCCTGGCCCTTGAGGTGGTTGCTGATGGCGAACACCTGGAGGTCGTACTTCTTCAGCATCTCGAGCTTGGCCGGGACGTAGGACTCGTCCTCCACCGCCGCCCACGGGTCGAAGTGGTCGCCCCAGCAGGCGAGCTCGAGGCCGTCGTAGCCCCAGCCCGACGCGAGCTTGCACATCTCCTCGAACGGCAGGTCGGCCCACTGGCCGGTGAACAGGGTGACGGGGCGTGGCATGTGTGCTCCTCAGGGTGTGGTGGTGCGTTTCGGCTGGTTCTGGTCGTGATGGTGGTGCTGGTCAGGTGGATCGGGGTGGTGGTCGGGCGGGCCGGGTGGCCGCGCGGACCGGTGCCGGGACGGAGCGCCGTGTCCCGGCACCGGCCGCTGGGGGCGGTGCCTCTCGGCACCACCC
>NZ_JBFUMR010000048.1:0-24999 GCF_054049275.1 Nocardioides sp. P5_E3 | reverse complement strand
CTCTGTGGTCGATACACGCCACCGAGGCTCTGATGCAGGTCGTAGATGTAGGACTTCGACACGCCGCTGACCCGGGCAGCCTGCATCGGGTTCAGCCCCGAACGCAGCAGCCCGATCACCTCCAACCGACGCGACTCAGCCAACTTCAGTCCAGCCACAACACCCTCCAAACATCAGGCGTTGCAACAATCCCCTGACGCCAAGGTCACCTGATGGCTCGGATCTTCCACGTTGTGCGTTCCCGGCGCGGGCTGGGCGTACGAGGAGGGGCCGATCAGGCGTCGGTGCCCTGCTCGGGCAGGGCACCGTCCGGGGACGGCGTCCCGCCCTCGCAGCTGACCCCAAACTCCGGGGCTGTGTGCCCGTCGCCGTACTCCTCCAGGAAGAGTCCGAGCCGACGGTCGTCGGCGCTGTCGAGCCTGAGCTGCGCACCCCAGACCGTCACCACGACGGGCGAGGGCAGACCCTCGCGCGGCGACATGATGCCGTTGTCGGGCAGCTGCTCGGCCAGCGTCGCCCGGTCGTCGTCGGAGAGGTCGGGATCGTGGGTGATCCACACGGTGCCGTGCTCGAGGTCGTGGACGGCGTTCTCGTCGCGGACCGGCTCGTCGTAGACGCCGCACGCCAGCCAGATCGGCGCGTGCGCCCCGCCGGCAGGCGGGACCTGCGGATAGGTGACGTCGTCCATCGTGTGCGCGCGGTCGGTGATCTCCCACGTCTCGACGAGCGTCAGGTCGAGGGCGCGCTGGGCCCGTTCCTCGCCCCGGATCGCCTGGTCGACGAGCGGCGCGACCAGGGCGGCGCCGAGCACGATGGCCGACGCGACGGCGGCCAGCACGAGCGGCAGGCGACTCGACCGCTGCTCCTCGACAGGCACGTACGACGCCTCGGGCGGGTCGTGCGCCGCCCCGGACGGACCGTCGACGGCCGGCCCGGGCTCTCCCGGGCGCGCAGGACCGGGCGGGGTGTCGGCGTCGCTCACCGCGTCAGGCTACCGACGGGTGGCTGACGAACGACGAACGGCCGCCGGCCCCACGCTCGTGGGGTCGACGGCCGTCGGTGTCTCGCGACGGGCGCTGCCTCGCGTCAGCCGCGCAGCAGGTTGCGCAGGACGTACTGCATGATCCCGCCGTTGCGGTAGTAGTTCGCCTCGCCCGGGGTGTCGATGCGGACGGTGGCCTCGAACTCGCTGGCCTCGCCGTGCGCCTGGTCGGTGCCGGGCGCGGGCTCCACCTTGACCGTGACGGTCTTCGGCGTGGTGCCGTCGTTGAGCTCGGTGATGCCGCTGATCGAGATGATCTCGGCGCCGGTGAGGCCCAGGTCGTCGGCGGTCTTGCCGTCGGGGAACTGCAGCGGGATGACGCCCATGCCGATGAGGTTGGAGCGGTGGATCCGCTCGTAGGACTCGGCGATGACGGCCTTCACGCCCAGCAGCGCGGTGCCCTTGGCGGCCCAGTCGCGCGACGAGCCGGAGCCGTACTCCTTGCCGGCCAGGACGACCAGCGGGGTGCCGGACTCCTGGTAGCTCTGGCTGGCCTCGTAGACGCTGGTGACCTCTCCGTCCTTGGTGAAGTCCTTCGTCACGCCGCCCTCGGTGCCCGGCGCGATCTGGTTGCGCAGGCGGATGTTGGCGAAGGTGCCGCGGATCATGACCTCGTGGTTGCCGCGGCGCGAGCCGTAGGAGTTGAAGTCGCGCTGCTCGACGCCGTGCTCGGCGAGGTAGCTGCCGGCGGGGCTGTCCTTCTTGATGGCGCCGGCCGGGCTGATGTGGTCGGTCGTGACCGAGTCACCGAGCTTGAGCAGGACGCGGGCGCCGACGATGTCGGTGACCGGCTCCGGCTCCTGCGGCATGCCGTCGAAGTAGGGAGGACGGCGGACGTAGGTGGACTCGGCGTCCCACTCGAAGGTGTTGCCCTCCGGGGTGGGCAGCGACTGCCAGCGCTCGTCGCCCTTGAAGACATCGGCGTAGGAGGAGGTGAACATGTCGGAGGTGATCGCCTGGGCGATCGTCTCCTCGATCTCCTGCGGGCTCGGCCAGATGTCCTTGAGGTAGACGTCGTTGCCGTCGGTGTCCTGCCCCAGCGGGTCGCCGAACAGGTCGACGTCCATCGAGCCGGCGAGGGCGTAGGCCACGACCAGCGGCGGGGACGCGAGGTAGTTCATCTTCACGTCGGGGTTGATCCGACCCTCGAAGTTGCGGTTGCCCGACAGCACCGAGACGACCGCGAGGTCCGCCTCGTTGACGGCAGCCGACACCTCGGGGATGAGCGGGCCGGAGTTGCCGATGCAGGTGGTGCAGCCGTAGCCGACGAGGTTGAAGCCGAGCTTGTCGAGGTAGGGCGTGAGGCCCGAGCGCTCGTAGTAGTCGGAGACGACCTTGGAGCCCGGGGCGAGCGACGTCTTGACCCACGGCTTGCGGGACAGGCCCTTCTCGACCGCGTTCTTGGCGAGGAGCGCGGCACCGATCATCACGCTCGGGTTTGAGGTGTTGGTGCACGAGGTGATCGCGGCGATCACGACGGCGCCGTGGTCGATCTCGACCTCCTGGCCGTCGAGCGAGACCGTGGTCTTCTTCGTCGGACGACCGGCGTCGTGCGGGGCGTCGGCGTGCACGGGCTTGCCGTTGCCGCCCTCGTGGCTCGGGGAGTCGGAGGCCGGGAAGGACTCCTCGACCGCCTCGTCGTAGCCCGTGGCCTCGGCGGCGTCGTCCGGGTCGCTGTCACCCTCGTCGACGTAGTCCTTCAGCGCCGCGCGGAACGAGTCCTTGGCCACGGAGACCTCGACGCGGTCCTGAGGGCGCTTCGGACCGGCGAGCGAGGGGACGACGGTCGAGACGTCGAGCTCGAGGCGCTCGCTGTAGCGCGGCTCGGCGCTCGGGTCGTGCCAGAGGCCCTGCTCCTTGGCGTACGCCTCGACGAGCGCGAGCTGCTCCTCGGAGCGGCCCGTCATGCGCAGGTAGTCGACGGTCTGGTCGTCGATCGGGAAGACCGCGATGGTCGAGCCGAACTCGGGGCTCATGTTGCCGATGGTGGCGCGGTTGGCGAGCGGCAGGGCGGAGACGCCCTCGCCGTAGAACTCGACGAACTTGCCGACCACGCCGTGCTCGCGCAGCATCTCGGTGATGGTCAGCACCAGGTCGGTCGCAGTGGAGCCCTCGGGCAGCTCGCCGGACAGCTTGAAGCCCACGACGCGCGGGATCAGCATGGAGACCGGCTGGCCCAGCATCGCGGCCTCGGCCTCGATGCCGCCGACGCCCCAGCCGACCACGCCGATGCCGTTGACCATCGTGGTGTGGGAGTCGGTGCCGACACAGGTGTCGGGGTAGGCCACGCCGTCGCGCACCATGACCACGCGGGCGAGGTGCTCGATGTTGACCTGGTGGACGATGCCGGTGCCGGGCGGGACGACCTTGAAGTCGTCGAACGCGCCCTGACCCCAGCGCAGGAACTGGTAGCGCTCGCGGTTGCGCTCGTACTCGATCTCGACGTTGCGCTCGAATGCCTGCGGCGTGCCGAAGACGTCGGCGATCACGGAGTGGTCGATGACCATCTCGGCGGGCGCGAGCGGGTTGATCTTGGTGGCGTCGCCGCCGAGCTCGGCCATCGCCTCGCGCATGGTGGCGAGGTCGACGACGCAGGGGACGCCGGTGAAGTCCTGCATGATCACGCGGGCGGGCGTGAACTGGATCTCCTGGTCGGGCGCGGCGCTCGCGTCCCAGCCGGCGATCGCCTTGATGTGGTCGGCGGTGATGTCCGCGCCGTCCTCAGTGCGGAGCAGGTTCTCCAGCAGCACCTTCAGCGAGAAGGGCAGGCTCTCGACGTCGAGGCCCTCGCCCTCGACCGCGTCGAGTCGGTAGATCTCGTAGGACTGTCCGTCCACGTCCAAGGTGCCCTTGGCACCGAAGCTGTCCTGACTGGCCATCAGCCACATCTCCTCGGGAGTTCGCGGGTTCGCTTCCATCTTGCCGTCGCACCCTGAGGTGCGGGAAGGCAGGCGACCCTTAGTTCCGGCGTCAACTTGTCTCGACGTCAAGATACACGATGTCGAGGGGTGGACCAACCGTACGTCGCCGCGTGTCCGTGCGTCCTCACCCGTCTGGACCCGTCTGGACCCGTCCGGACCCGTCCGGCCGTAGGCTCCGGCGGTGCCCACGCTCCTCCACCTCAACGGACCCTCGGGCGTCGGCAAGTCGACCCTCGCCCGCGCGTACGCCGCCCGCCACCCCGGCACGCTCGTGTGCGACATCGACGAGCTGCGGTCCTGGGTGTCGGGGTGGGAGGACGACTTCGTCGGCACCGGCGAGGCGGTGCGGGCCACCGCCTTGGCCCTCCTGACCGCCTACCTCGGCACCGGACGCGACGTCGTCCTGCCCCAGCTGATCGTCACCCCCGCCCAGGCCGAGCGCTTCGAGGCCGCCGCCGCGGCGGCAGGGGCGTCGTACGTCGCCGTGGTGCTCGACGTCGCGCCGCAGACGCTGCTCTCCCGGCTCCATGGCCGCCCCGGGACCCCGGTCAACGACGTCGTCGCGCGCATCATCGAGGAGCGCGGCGGCGACGACCTGGTGCTGGAGGGGCGGTGCCAGCTGCTCGACCTCGCCCCGCGGCACGGGTGGACCGTGGTCGACGCGACCGAGCAAGACGCGACGCTCGCCGGGCTGTCGGACCTCGTGGCTGCCCGCCGCTGACGCAGCCCGTCAGTCGATCCCCGCCATCTGGTCGAGCCGTTGCAGCAGGTCGTGCGCGGCCAGCTCCACGGCCTTGTGCCGCCACTCGGATGCTCGGTAGACGCAGGCGATCAGGGCGGACCGGTGGACACGCCTGAGGTCGCCGTAGACGAACGCGTGGCGGGCCTTGGTCCCGTCATTGGCGCCCTCGGTGAGGCCGAGGTGCCAGGCCCCGTAGTCGTCCCACGAGTGGCGCTCGAGGTAGGCGTTCTCGTCCTCCGCCCGCGGCTGCACCTGGCCCCAGTCGCTGTCGAGGACGTACTGCCGGCCGTCGATGAGCTTGCGCGCGTGAGCGACCGCCGCCGGGTTCACGTCGTACGTGGCCATGTCGCCACCCTGCCACGATCAGAAGCCCAGCACCTTCCCGAGTGCTGAGAAGAAGGCGTCGAAGACCCGGGCGACCGGGTTGCTGGGACCCCCGGCGCTGGCCTTCTGCCAGAAGAGCGGGTGCGAGCCGGTGAACTCGTCGTCCACCAAGGGGGTCCGACCCCACAGGTAGGGCCAGAACACCTCGGTCCGGTTGACGCCCACCAGGAGCCGGGAGTCGAAGCCCATCACGAGGTGCTGCTCCATCCGGGTGGTCCCGCCCTGGGGGCTCGTCGCCACGACGTCGCCGCTGCCCTGGACGATCAGGCTGCCGGTGCCGGAGAACAGGATGTAGCGCACCTGCCACGTCGCGAACGACTGGATGCCCCAGCGCCATCGCGTCTCGAGCTCCGGCGTCCCGATCACGCCCACGACGTGCCTCGGGCGCATGACCAGGCCGGGGTGGTCGGAGAAGTCGATGCGCATCAGGTAGGAGTCCGGGTCGTCCGGCGTGGAGAGCGTCGCCGCGGTGACGCGCTCGTCGCCCGTGACGCGGCTCAGGCCGAAGAGTCCGGCGGCATAGCTGATGAACGGCGACGACCAGTCGTAGAGCAGGTGGCTGCGGATGCGGCCCTGCACCGGACGCACGTGCTCCGAGCGTGCGGAGAGGACCTCGCCGGGTCCGAGGTCGACCGTCAAGGTCCGCTCGGCGGGCGAGGTGCGGAGGACACCCGCCGGTGCGTCCGACCCGCCCGCCAGGTGGATCGGCCGGTGCGCGCGGTGGACCACCGGCATGAGCAGGAAGTAGCCGAGGGTCTTGATGGTGGCGGGCATGACGAGCACGAGCAGGGCGAGCACGGCCAGCCACCGCCACGACCGGGCCCACTGGTCGACGACCCACCCGACACCCGATCCCTGGGCCTCCTCCAGGCTGCGCTCCTCCGCCTGCTTCTGGTCGACCTGCGACTCCGTGATCGCGATCTCCCGCTCCGTGACGGACTGGCCACCGCCCTCGCCGAGTCGCTCGAGCTTCTCCTGGGGCGTCAGGTCGGGATCACGCAGCAACGCCGCACTGTCCTCTGCTCGGGCGAGGCTCGACTCCAGGGTGTCCAGCGCCTCCTGTGCCGTCTCAGCGGCACGCTCCTTGAGGTCGCACGTGTTGGGGACGAGTGGCAGGTCCTCGACCAGCTCGCGGAGGCGACTGCACTCGTCACGCTCCTCGAGCTTCTCCTCGACCTCGGACCGCTGGTCCGACACCTGGTCGTCCAGCTCGTCGATCTCGGCGTCGACGGTGCCCATCAGCGACGCGACCTCCTCGCGCTGCGCCTCGGCGAGCTCGTCCGTGAGCCGTTCGAGGTGCCCCTCGAGCGCCTCTCGTTCGGCAGCCACCTGCTGCAGCCGCTCGCGGTCCGTCACGGCCTCCTTGATCGCGGGGACCGCCGCCTGGACGAGCAGGAAGCCGAGGAACAGGGAGAGGACGACCGCGAGCAGCGTGCCCGTCTTCCTCAGGACGAAGCCGAGGACTGCCGAGACCAGACGCACCGCGCGATCCTAGTTCCGCGTCACCGCGAGCCGGGGCCGACTCTCTCCAGCAGCGCCACGCACTCGACGTGGTGGGTCATCGGGAAGAGGTCGAAGGCCCGGATCGCGGTGAGCTGGTAGCCGTGCTCGGCGAAGATCGCGACGTCGCGGCCGAGCGCGGCGGGGTCGCAGGCGACGTACGCCACCGCGCGCGGCCGGCGGTCGACGACCTGCTCGACGACGACGCGCTTGGCGCCCTCGCGGGGCGGGTCGAGCACGACGAGGTCGAACGGCTCGTCGAGGCCCGAGCGCAGCACCCGGTCGGTCGGGCCGCACTCGACGGCCGCCGGCTTCAACGCCGCCAGGTTGGCCCGGGCGTGCTGGCACGCGGTGCGGTCGGCCTCCACCGCCACCACCCGGGCGCCGGTGGCCTCGCCGACGAACCGGGCGAACACCCCGACCCCGGYGTAGAGGTCGAGCGCGCGCTCGCCCGGCTGCGGGTCGAGCAGGTCGAGCACCGTCCCGACCAGGACGTGGGGCGCCTCGGGGTGCACCTGCCAGAAGCCGTCGGAGGCGACGGAGAACGGGTGGGTGCGGCTGCCGATGGTGACGTCGTGTGAGGCGGGGTCTCGTGACGGCCGCTCTGCACCCTCCTCGACCACCTCTTCGCCGTCGGCGCTGGTGGCGTCGGCGGGGCGCGCGCCCTCGGCGGCGATCAGGCAGTCGTCGACGGCGATGAGCTCGTGCGAGCGGTGGGCCCGCATGGCCGGACGCCCGTCCGGCAGGACGGCGTACCGCTGGCGCGTGCGCCACCGCAGCCCGTCGTCGTCGCGGCCTGTGACGGGCACGGCCTCGACGTGCAGCCCGGTCACGAGGTCCGACTCCGCGTCGAGGCGGCCGAGCCGCACGAGCTGCTCGCGCACCACGGCCGTCTTGAGGTCGCGCTGCGCGGGGAGCGCGACGTGCTGGAAGTCGCAGCCCCCGCAGAGACCGGGGCCGGCGTAGGGGCACGGAGGCTCGACACGGTCGGCGGAGGGTACGTCGACGCGGACGGCGTCACCGCGCCAGAACCGGTCGCCGTCGGTGCCCTCGGTGATCTCGACGACGATCTGCTCGCCCGGCAGGGCGTGCCGCACGAACACGACGCGGGACTCCGGCTCGGGGAGCCGGGCGACGCAGTGCCCGCCGTGGGCGACGGGGCCCACCTCGACCTCGAACCGCTCCCCCACCCGCGAGCGACCGCGGGCCCGACGGGGACGGTTGTGGCGGCGCGCTGGAGGGCTCATACGTCGTCGATCTGTCGATTGGTGCGCGAGTGGACGCGGCCGCGGCGCAGGTCGCCGGCGTGCACGCGGACCTCGTCGCGGCGACGCTCCTCGGCGACCTGGGAGGACCGGAGCTGGTAGGGCACGGAGATGACCATGACACCCGGGGTGAAGAGCAGGCGTCCCTTGAGCCGCAGCGCGGTCTGGTTGTGGAGCAGCTGCTCCCACCAACGCCCGACGACGTACTCCGGGATGTAGACCGCCACGACGCCGCGCGGGCTGGCCCGCCGGATCTCCTGGGTGTACTCCACGACCGGACGCACGACCTCGCGGTAGGGCGAGTGCAGGACCTTGAGCGGGATGTCGAGGTTCCGGTCGTCCCACTCCTCCAGCAGCCGGCTGGTGGCCTTGGGGTCGATGCTGACGTAGATCGCCTCGAGGACGTTGGGCCGGGTGGCGCGGGCGAAGGCCAACGCCCGAAGGGTCGGCTTGTGCAGCTTGGAGGCCAGCACGATCGCGTGGACCCGGGTCGGCATGACCTTGTCCTGCTCGTCCGCCGCGAGCTCGAGCTCGACGCGCGCGTAGTGGCGCCCGATGGCCTGCATGAGCACGAAGAAGAACCCCATCGCCAGGATCGTGATCCACGCCCCGGCGAGGAACTTGGTGATCAGCACGATCACCAGGACGACGGCGGTCAACCCGAGGCCGAAGGTGTTGATGGCCCGTGACCGGATCATCCGACGGCGCACCGCCGGGTCGTGCTCGGTGCGCAGGTGTCTGGTCCAGTGGCGGATCATGCCGAGCTGGCTGAGGTTGAAGGAGACGAAGACGCCGACGATGTAGAGCTGGATGAGCTTGGTCGTCTCGGCGTCGAAGATCCAGATCAGCAGGATCGACATGGCCGCGAGGAAGACGATGCCGTTGCTGTAGGCGAGACGATCGCCGCGGGAGCCGAGCGAGCGGGGAGCCAGCCCGTCCTGGGCGAGGATCGACCCGAGCACCGGGAAGCCGTTGAAGGCCGTGTTGGCGGCCAGCACGAGGATGATCCCGGTGACGGTGAGGACGAAGTAGAAGCCCGGCGGGAAGTGGTCGAAGACCCCCGCGGCGATCTGGGCGATCACCGGGTGCTGCTCGTAGCCGTCGGGCAGGGCGTCGCCGGACGCCGTCCGCAGGCGGTCCAGCTCGTGCGGGTCGACGAATCGGATCGCCATCTGGTTGGCCAGCACGATGACGCTGAGCATCATCGAGATCGCGATCAGGCCGAGCAGCAGCAGGGTGCTCGCCGCGTTGCGGCTCTTGGGCTTGCGGAAGGCGGGTACGCCGTTGCTGATGGCCTCGACGCCGGTGAGGGCCGCACAACCCGACGAGAACGCACGGGCGAGCAGGAACATCAACCCGATCTGGGTGAGCGGCTCCTCCCACCCGGGCTGGGGGACGATGAGGAGGTGGGCGCTCTCCGCCTCGGGGAGGTCGCCGGCCAGCAGGCGCATCAGGCCGTAGGCGCACATGCCGAGGATGGCGAACATGAACAGGTAGGTCGGCACGGCGAAGAACGCCCCGGACTCCCGCACGCCGCGCAGGTTCATCGCCGTCAGGAGGACGACCGCGACGACCGCGACCGTCGCCTCGTGGCCGATGAGCCCGTTGACGGCCCCGGCGGCGTACTGCGCTGCCGACGAGATCGACACCGCGACCGTGAGCACGTAGTCGACGAGCAGCGCGCTCGCGACCGTCACTCCGGCGTTGCGGCCGAGGTTGACCGTGGCCACCTCGTAGTCGCCGCCGCCCGAGGGGTAGGCGTGCACGGTCTGGCGGTAGCTCGCGACGACCRTGAGCATCACCAGGGCCACCGCGAGGCCGATCTTCCACGACCAGACGTAGGTCGACGCGCCGGCGACGGCGAGCATGATGAAGATCTCGTCGGGCGCGTACGCCACCGAGGACAGCGCGTCGCTGGCGAACACCGGCAGGGCGATCCGCTTGGGGAGCAGCGTCTCCCCCAGCTGGCTGCTGCGGAGCTTGCGACCCAGCAGGATCCGCTTGGACACGTCGCCGACACTCACGGGCGCGAGCCTAGACCCGCAGCTACCGATATCCCCGCTGGGATACGGTTCTGGCGTGCACGTCGTGATCATGGGTTGTGGCCGCGTCGGTTCGACGCTTGCCCGTAGCCTCGAGGACCGCAACCACACCGTGTCCGTCATCGACAGCGAGCCTGATGCGTTCCGGCGCCTCGGCCCGGAGTTCAACGGCGACAAGATCACGGGCTACGGCTTCGACCAGCAGGTGCTGGAGAAGGCCGGCATCCGCCGCGCCGACGCCTTCGCCGCGGTCTCCAGTGGTGACAACTCCAACATCATCGCTGCGCGCGTCGCGCGGGAGACCTTCGGTCTCCAGCAGGTCGTCGCCCGCATCTACGACCCCGGTCGCGCCGAGGTCTACCAGCGCCTCGGCATCACCACCGTCGCGACGGTCAAGTGGACAGCCGACCAGGTGCTGCGCCGGATCCTGCCCGCCGGCGCCGAGCCCGACTTCCGCGACCCGTCCGGCACCATCCGGGTCGACCACATCCCCGTCCCCGAGGTCTGGGTCGGCAACCGCACGGTCGAGTTCCAGATGCAGTCGCGCAGCCGGATCGCGTGGATCGACCGCCTCGGCGAGGGCATGCTGCCCACCCGGGAGACGGTGCTCCAGGAGGGCGACATGCTGCACATCGTGATCCGCGAGGAGAACGCCGCCCACGCCTACGCCGTGCTCGAGTCCGGCCCCGAAGACGACTGAAGGAACACCTGAGACATGCGCGTCGCCATCGCCGGAGCCGGAGCCGTGGGTCGATCGATCGCCCGCGAGCTGATCGAGAACGGTCACCAGATCCTGCTCATCGACAAGAGCCCCTCCGCGATCCGCCCCGAGCGGGTCCCGAACGCCGAGTGGCTCCTCGCCGACTCGTGCGAGCTGTCCTCCCTGGCCGAGGCCCAGCTGGGCAAGTGCGACGTGGTCATCGCCGCGACCGGCGATGACAAGGCCAACCTGGTCACCTCGCTGCTGGCGAAGACCGAGTTCGGCGTGCCGCGCACCGTCGGGCGGGTCAACCACCCCAACAACGAGTGGCTCTTCACCGAGGCCTGGGGCGTCGACGTCAACGTCTCCACCCCGCGCATCATGTCCGCGCTCGTGGAGGAGGCCGTCTCGATCGGCGACCTCGTCCGCCTGTTCACGTTCCGGCAGGGCAACGCCAACCTGGTCGAGCTGACCCTGTCGGCCGACTCGCCCTACGTCGGTACGCCGGCCGGCCTGGTGCCGTTCCCCGACAACTGTGCGCTGGTGACGATCCTGCGCGACGGGCAGGTCTACACCCCCGAGGCCCAGCAGCCGCTGGAGTCCGGCGACGAGCTGCTGTTCGTCGTACCGGCCGAGGTGGAAGCCGAGCTCGAGCACCTGCTCTCCCCCGGCCACCACCCGGGCTGAGCCCCGTCCGTCGTCGCCCAGGCCGTCGGTCAGGCGGGCGCGGCGTCCGGCTCGACGGGCGTGCGGTTGCGCGAAAGCAGCCAGATCATCGACGCGAGCGCCGCGAGCTGGAGCGGCCAGCCGAGCGCGATCTTGAGCACGCCGAGGGCGGCCACCGCGGTGTCGGGGTCCATCGAGCCCGAGTTGCCGGCCAGCCAGATCGGCGCCTGCACGGCCACGCGCAGCAGGCACGGTGCGACGAGCAGCCAGGTGAGCCGGCTGCACAGCTTCACGATCTGCTTGTCCTTGTGCCATGCGGTCGGGTCACCGGTGATGCTGCCGACCATGAAGCCGACCAGCGGCCAGCCGATCAGGCACGTGAACGCCAGCACGACGGCGTACCCGCCGTTGTAGAGCAGTCCGGGCAGGAAGTAGGCGAGCGCCTGCTCCTGCTCGGAGCCACCGGCCTGGGCGGCGCGGTAGACGAAGTACCAGCCGATCCCGATGCCGAAGAGCGCGTTGAGGACGAACTGGACCGTCGAGCGCTGCACGAGCCGGACGACCAGCAGCACGAGCGCCGCGCCGATGCTGATCGACAGCGCGAGGTTGAGGTTGCTCATCGTCAGCCAGGTGACGGTGAACAGGATGGTCGGCACGGCCGCCTCCGCCATGCCGCGTCGCCCGCCGAGCGCCTTGGCGAGCTGGCCGCGAACGACAGCCTCGACCGTGTCGGTGGAGGGGGCGCCTCCGAGCTGCTCGCCGGGCCTGCTGGTGGGCCTGCTGGTGGGCTGGCCCGGGGGCTGGCTGGGCTCGGTCACGGGCGCAGCTCGTAACGCGGGTTGAACATGATCGGTACGTCGCCCTGACGTCCGATGCAGCCGGCGACGGTCACCGACCGTCCGGGGTCGACGCCGGTGATGCGTCGGCGCCCGAGCCACACCACGGTGATGACGCCGGAGCCGTCGTCGAGCTCGGCCTCGAGGGCCGGTACGCCGCCCCGGGGGCGCAGCGTGACCGTGCGCAGCACGCCGTTGACGACGACGTGCTCGCGTTCGGGAGCGTCGGCGATGGCGAGGGCCTCGTCGGTCGCGTGCGACTGGCGCAGGTCGCGCTGGTGGGCCTCGGAGCTGTCCGCCCAGCGGGAGAGCGCCTGGCGCAACCGGCTCTTCTCGGCCATGGGGTCACCTGACCCGGCGGGCGTCGTCCGGCAGCGTGACCGGCAGCGGCTCGCCCACTGGCATCGCCTGGTCACCGCGTCGTACGACGATCTGGGCGAGCGCGTCCTCCCAGTCGGAGGTGGAGTCGGGGTCGACGGCCGGCTTGCCGAGGAAGGAGGCGCGCAGCATCCACCGCTCGCCGTTGACGCCGATGACGCGCGAGGGCTGGGTCGCGGTCGTCCCGTCGGGGCGCTGCACCGGCATCTGGCAGACCAGCTCGGTGCCCCAGCGGCCCTCGCGCTCGGTGGCCTGGCCGCCGCGCCGCTCCATGTCGGCAGCGATCTGCGGGCGGACCTCGGACCACAGGTCACCGTTGCGGGGGGCCGCGAAGGCCTGGAACTCGCAGGCGCCGTCGGAACCGGCCAGCATGACCGCCCGGACCTGGCCGCTCTGCTCGTCGACCTGCAGCCGGAGCTCGCGGTCGGCGATCGGGGGCACGAGGACCGAGCCGAGGTCGGCCCGGTCGATGCCGTCGCCCTCGACCTGGGACACGTCGAACGGGCCGGTGCCGGCAGCCGGGCCGCTGGTGGCGTCCTCTGCGGAGCCGTCCGCGGTCGTCGGGGTCGTGTCGGCCTTGCGGCGGAACTTCACGTCAGCACTCCTTCGATCAGCGCTCCTGCGAACGCGTTCCGGCTCAAGGACGCGAACCGGTACCTGTAGAACCGTAGCCCCCGGCGCCCCGGACCGACTCGGGCAGCACCCCCACCTCGACGAACCGCGCCCGCTCGAACCGCTGGACCACGAGCTGGGCGATCCGGTCGCCGCGGCTGAGGGTCACCGCCTCGACGGGGTCGTGGTTGATGAGCAGCACCTTGATCTCGCCGCGGTAGCCCGCGTCGACCGTGCCCGGGGTGTTGACGATCGACAGGCCGTGGCGCGCCGCGAGGCCCGACCGCGGGTGCACCAGGGCGACGTAGCCGTCCGGCAGCGCGATCCCGATGCCGGTGGGCACGAGGGCGCGCTCGCCCGGCGCGAGGTGGACGTCGACGGTCGTGTGCAGGTCGGCGCCGGCGTCGCCCGGGTGCGCGTACGACGGCAGCGGCAGGTCCGGGTCGAGGCGGACGACGGCGATGTCCAGGTCAGGGGTCGGGTCGTGGTCGGGCACGAGGAGGGAATCTATAGGCTCTGCGCCGTGGACTACGCCGAACGCCTCACCGTTCCGCTGCGCTGGTGGGTGCAGGGCACGATGTTCGTGGCGTCCCTGTGGCTGGCCGTCCTCGCTGCCACTCCCGAGGTCGTCGCCTGGTCCGTGACCGCCGTCGCGATGGCCGTCCTTGTCGCCCTGCTCGTGGGCTACGGGCGTCCCCGGGTGTCCGTGGACGGCTCGACCTTCCGGGCCGGTCGGGCGCACATCCCGCTGCACCTGGTGGGTCGTGTGACGGCCCTCGACGCGGACGGCGTACGACGCCAGGCAGGCGTCGAGGCCGACGCCCGGGCGTACCTCCTGCTCCGCCCCTACCTCAAGCGCGGCGTGCGGGTGGACATCGCCGACCCGGCCGACCCGACGCCGTACTGGCTGGTCAGCTCCCGCCGACCGGACGCGCTCGTCTCAGCCCTGGAGGCGGGGCGGACCGAACGAACTGCTGGGTAGGGTGAGTTCCATGGCCTCTTCATCCACGGACAGCTCCAAGCTCTACTCCGCGTTCTCCCTCGTTGCTGCCCTCGGCGCGGCCGCCCTGGCCAAGAAGGGCCTCAACACCTCCTGGCGGGCAGCCACCGGCAAGAACCCGCCCGAGAACCCTGCCGACCCCGACGTCAGCATCGGCGAGGCCGTCATGTGGGCCGCCATCAGCGGCACCCTGATCGGGGTGGCGCGCATGCTCGCCAGCCGTCGCGCCGCTCACTACTACGCCAAGTCGACCGGCCACCTCCCCCCGCAGCTGGAGAAGGACGGCCAGGACGCCTCGAAGGCCCCCGCGGGCCAGGCCTGACCCCGGGCCGACCGGGCTCCAGCCGGAGATCTGCCTCGAGGCACGCCCGCCCGAGGCTCCGAACCGTGCCCCTCCCGTCGTAGCGCGCCGGCGAGTTGTGGCGCGCGCTGCTGTCCCGCCCCTGGACGCCGGAGGCAACCGCCTCGATTCCCCCTGAACCCGCTCCAGCCGTCCACTGGCCCGCCGTCGACTGGCCAGTGAGTCTCTGGGCGACTCAACCCCTCGCGGGCTCCCTCGGTCCGGCGACTGGCCAGTGAGTCTCTGACCGACTCACTGGCGAGTGTCGGAGGAGGTTGTGTGCACGAGGTCGGGCCCCGCGGATCACGGGCCACGAATCGTCCACAACCGGGCCCTCACGCGGCCTGACGGACCTGCTGTGGACGAAGGATCGCGGGGGTCGCCCCCGAGAGGTTTGCTCGTCGTACGACGACAGGCGGACGCAGGAGGAGGACGGCGGATGAGTGGTACGACGGCGGGGGTCAGGGCGGCCGACCTGACCGAGGAGGAGCTCCTGTGGCTCCACATGGGGCCGTTCGACGGTGGCCTGGCCGGGTTGATCCGTCGGATCAGGCGGATCCTCGATGTGTCGCAGCGCGGCCTGGCAGACCTGCTCGGGGTGTCCCAGTCGGCCGTGGCGCGCTGGGAGACCGAGCGCACGAGCCCGCGGGTGAGCGTCCTGCAGCAGATGCTGAGCCTGGCCGGCGTCGCGGTCGCCCTCCACGAGGAGAAGTCGGGTGAGAGCGTCGAGCCGATGCGGGCCGACGGCGCGCGCCAGCGCAACGGAAGCCGCTACCCCGCCCACGTCGACCTGCGGGTGACCGGGTGGTGGGTCCCCCGGTCTGTCCGGTGGATGACGAGCATCGGCTACTTCACCAGCAAGGACCGCTCACGACGGCTGGGGCTACCGTCAGTCCACTACCGGACCTGCCCGCACCGGAAGCGGGTCGAGCGGATGCTCTTCGGCACGCCCGTCGACCACCCGGCGTTCCATCAACTGCGGGCCGAGGCGCAGCACCTCGACGACGAGTGGCAGGCGCGAAGGCCGAGACCCTGGGCGCCACCGCCGCACGCCGCCTGACCAGATAGGTCCCGGGCCGGGCGCCGCACACGACGAAGCGCCCGCCCCTCACAGGGAGGAACGGGCGCGGTCGCGTTCGGAAAGTCGGGTGCCAGGCTCAGATGCAGTCGCGGCAGATGAGCTTCTTCTCATCAGCCAGCTGCGACCGGTGGTGAACCAGGAAGCAGCTCATGCAGGTGAACTCGTCGTCCTGTCGAGGCATGACCTCGACAGCAAGCTCCTCGTGCGAGAGGTCGGCACCCGGGAGCTCAAAGGACTCAGCGGCCTCGGTCTCGTCTTCGTCGACCTTGCCGGAGTTCTTGTCGTGACGTCGGGCCTTGAGCTCCTCGATGCTCTCCTCGCTCTGGTCCTCCTCGGACTTGCGTGGTGCGTCGTAGTCGGTGGCCATCGGTTACCTCTCCCCATGCTCTGGGACCCGTTCCGCCGGATCGCGGCGGTACGTCCCGTTTGTGCGCGTCGTCGGCGCCAGATTGTGCACCATGAACCGGTTCCGTGGTGAGCCGGTCCGCAACGTGTCGCCTGAACAGTGGGTGACGTCTCTGTATTCCCTCGCCGGCAGGCGGCCGCACCCTACCCCCACGGGCGGGCGGTCAGGCGAGGAAGCCGGCCGCGGCGAGCGCTGCGACGAACTCGTCCCACCCATCGGCCGGGGCGCCCACCACCACGTTGCGGGTCGGGTGCGAACCCAGCGTGAAGGTGCCCTCGAGGAGGTCGAAGCGGCCGCCGGCCTCGCTCAGCACGAGGCCGCCCGCGGACCAGTCCCACGCCTGCGGACCGGCCTCGACGTAGCCGTCGCCGCTCCCGTCCGCCACATGGCACAGGTCGAGGGCGCAGGAGCCCATCCGGCGGATGTCGCGGACCTCGGGCAGCAGCGCTGCGATGCAGCCGGCCTGGTGCTCGCGCACCTCGCGCTGGTAGCCGAAGCCCGTGAGCACCAGCCGCTCGGCCAGGGGCGGCGACGGCCGGACGGAGATCGGGAGGCCGTCGCGCGTCGCGCCGTGCCCGAGCGCCGCGGCGTACTCCACACCCGTCGGGATCGTGACCACGGCGCCCGCGACGACCCGGCCGTCGACCTCCGCCGCCACCGACACTGCGCAGTCAGGCAGGCCGTAGAGGTAGTTGACGGTCCCGTCGATCGGGTCGAGGACCCACCGCACGCCCGAGGTGCCGGGGCGGTCGTCGCCCTCCTCCCCCAGGATGGCGTCGTCGGGACGCCGCGCGACGATGCGCGAGCGCAGCAGCTCCTCGACCGCCCGGTCCGCCTCGGTGACCACGTCGACGGCGCTGGTCTTGGTGTCGGCGACGTCGATCCCGCCGCGACGCATCTCACGCGCCAGGCCCGCGCCCTCGTGGGCGAGGGCGCGCGCGAGCTCGCGCAGGTCCTCCGGCGCGTCGGAGGGGGCGACCGTCACGAGTCGAGCCCGCAGAGCGCCGGGCGCGGACCACGCGGGTTGGGGCAGCAGCCCGCCCCGCAGACGTCTGGACCAGCCGGCATCGAACCGACCGCCGGGCGCACGGGAGTCTCGCCACGCTCCGTAGCGGCGCGCTCCAGCACCAGGTCGCGGATCATCTCCACGAAGCGCCTGTCCGTTCCCGAGGTCGCGGCACGCACCGCGCGCATGCCGAGCCGCTCGGCGGTGGCCATCGCCTCGGTGTCGAGGTCGTAGATGACCTCCATGTGGTCGGACACGAAGCCGATCGGCACCATCACCACCTGGCTCACGCCGTCGCTGGCGAGCTCCTCGAGGTGGTCGTTGACGTCGGGTTCGAGCCACGGCGTCGAGGGTGCCCCCGAGCGGGAGCAGTAGACGAGGTCGTGCCGGTGGGCCCGGCCCGTGGCCGCGCGCACCCGGCCCGCCACCTCGTCGACGGCGCTGCGGTGCTGCTTGACGTAGGCCTTGCGCGGCTGTGCCTCGGACTCCGGCGGCGCGCCGCTGGTCTCGGCCATGGCGGTCGGGATCGAGTGGGTCACGAAGACCAGGTGGGCCGCCTCGCCGTTGGTGGGCAGCTCGGCGAGTGCGGACAGGCACGCGTCGACGACGGGCTCCAGGAAGCCGGGGTGGTTGTAGTACTGCCGCAGCTTGTCGAGGCGCGGCGCGCCCTCGGTCTGCTCGACCGCGTCCCACAGGTTCTCGCGGTACTGCCGGCACGACGACCATGAGGAGTACGCCGAGGTGGCGAAGACCGCGGCCCGCTGGACGCCGTCGGCGGTCATCTGCGCGAGCGTGTCGGCGAGGTACGGGTCCCAGTTGCGGTTGCCGAAGTAGACCGGCAGGTCGATGCCCTGGTCGGCGAGGTCCTTCTCCAGCGCCGCGATCAGCGCGCGGTTCTGGTCGTTGATCGGACTCCGCCCGCCGAACAGGAAGTAGTGCTCCCCCACCTGCTCGAGGCGTTCGCGCGGGATCCCCCGGCCGCGGGTCACGTTCTCCAGGAACGGCACCACGTCCTCGGGCTTCTCAGGACCCCCGAAGGAGAGGACCAGGAGGGCGTCGTACGGCTTCACGTCGGGGTGACCCGCAGGATTCATGCAGCCAGAGTAGAGCGGCCTACCATGCCGCTCGTGCTCGACTCCTACCGCCGGGTGCTGGCACGACCGGGAGCGTTCGCCTTCAGCAGCGCCGCCCTCGTCGCCCGGCTGCCGATCTCCATGGTCGGGCTCGGCATCGTGCTGCTCGTCGAGGAGCGAACCGGCTCCTACGGGTTGGCCGGGACGGTCTCCGCAGTGTTCGTGCTGGCCGAGGCGGCCTTCGCGGTGCTGCACGGCCGCTGGGTCGACCACTACGGCCAGTCGCGCGTCCTCCCGCTGGCCATCTCGGTGTTCGGCGTGGGCCTCGCGCTGATGATGCTCGCCGTCGAGCAGGACTGGCCGCGGATCTGGACCTACGTCTTCGCGGCCGTCGCCGGCGCGGCGCTCCCCCAGGTCGGCGCCAGCGTCCGCACCCGCTGGTCCCACCTCCTCGACGACCCGGCCGAGAAGCAGACGGCCTTCGCCCTCGAGGCGGTGCTCGACGAGGTCGTCTTCGTGGTCGGCCCCGTGCTGGTCACCCTGCTGGCGACCAGCTGGCACCCGGTCGCGGGCCTGACCGCCGCGCTGGTCAGCGGCGTCGTCGGCACCTTCGCGTTCGCGGCGCAACGGCGCACCGAACCGCCCGCTGGACGCAGCGCTCCCGCCGCGGTCCGCCCGGCGATGCCCTGGCGGCTGGTCCTCACGCTGGCCCTGGTCTGCCTGACCCTCGGCGCCCTCTTCGGGGCCGCCGAGGTCACCACGGTCGCGTTCGCCGAGGAGCAGGGCCAGCGGTGGGTCGCCGGGTGGCTGCTCGCGGCCTGGTCCCTCGGCAGCCTCGTCGCCGGGCTGGTGACCGGCGCGATCGCCTGGCGCAGCGGCCCCGACGTCCGGCTGCGGTGGGGCTCCGCTGCGATGGCGCTTGCCATGGCGCCGCTGATGTTCGTCGACTCCGTCCCGCTGATGGCCGTCGTGCTCCTCGTCGGCGGGCTCGCGATCGCGCCCACCATGATCGCCGCGATGACGATGGTCGAGCAGGGCGTCCCGGCCGGCCGCCTCACCGAGGGCATGGCGATCCTCCACACCGGCATCGTCGCCGGCGTCGCCCCGGGCGCGAGCGTCGCCGGGCTCGTCGTCGACCACAGCGGTGCGTCCGCGGCGTACGCGGTGGCGCTGGTCGGCGGGTTGCTCGGTGCGCTTGCCGCGCAGGCGGCCCGTCCGGCCCCTATTCTGCGCACATGAGCTCCGCTGTCCACGGTCACCTCTGGCGCAACTGGTCCGGCCTCGAGGAGGCGGTCCCACGCCACGTCGAGACCCCCGGGTCCGTCGAGTCGGTCGTGGAGGCCGTGCGCCGTGCCCGCGAGGGCGGCACCACGGTCAAGATGACCGGCACCGGGCACAGCTTCACCGCGATCGCCGCGCCCGAGCACACGCTGCTGCGCCCGGAGGCACTCACCGGGATCCTCGCCGTCGACCGCGACGCGATGACGGTGACCGCCCGCGCCGGCACGCCGCTCAAGGACCTGAACCTCGCCCTCGAGCGCCTCGGCCTGTCGCTGCACAACATGGGTGACATCGCCGAGCAGACCCTGGCGGGCGCCACCTCCACCGGCACCCACGGCACCGGCGGCGTCGCGGCCGGCCTGGCCGCGCAGCTCGCCGGCCTCGAGGTGGTCACCGGCACCGGCGAGGTGCTGCGCGCGTCCGCCACGGAGCACCCGGACGTCTTCGACCTCGCCCGGGTCGGGCTCGGCGCGCTGGGCATCCTGACCAGCCTGACCTTCCACGTCGAGCCGCTCTTCGTCGTCGAGGCCCACGAGCAACCCATGACGTGGGACGAGGGGCTGGCGTCGTACGACGAGATGGAGGCGGACTCGCACCACCTCGACCTGTACTGGTTCCCCCACACCGACCGCCTCATGGTCAAGCAGAACGTCCGCACCGACCTCGAGCCCGGCGAGCAGCAGCCCCCGTCGCGTGTCGCGGCGTGGTGGGAGGACGAGCTCGTGTCCAACTCGGTCTTCGGCGCCCTGTGCCGGGTGGGGTCCCGCGCCCCGGCCCTGGTCCCGCGGATCAACCGGGTCGCCGGGCGCGCGCTGTCCGAGCGCCGCTACAGCGACCTCGCCCACCGCGTGTTCGTGACGCCGCGACGGGTGCGGTTCCGGGAGATGGAGTACGCCGTCCCGCGCGAGGTCGGGCTCGACGTGCTGCGCGAGTGCCGCCGGGTGATCGATGCAAGCGACTGGCGGATCGCCTTCCCCGTCGAAGTGCGCACCGCCCGGGCCGACGACGTCGCCCTGTCGACCGCCCACGGCCGCGACAGCCTCTACCTCGCCTTCCACGTGCCGGCCGACACCGACCACACGGCCTACTTCGGCGGGCTCGAGCCGGTCCTGCGCGCTGCCGGTGGGCGTCCCCACTGGGGCAAGGTGCACACCCGCACGGCCGCGGACCTGGCCCCGGTCTACGACCGGTTCGACGACTTCCTCGCCCTGCGCGACCGCCTCGACCCCGACCGTGTGTTCGCCAACGCATACCTGCGCCGCGTCCTGGGCGCCTGAGGACCGCTCAGACCTGAGGCCCCCTCAGACGTTGGCGGGGCCCCGGGGAAGGGGCGCGCTCCAGCCGCGCACGAGTGCCATGAGCCGCCAGACCAGGCAGGTGGAGAACCCGGCCGCCGCCACCACCATGACCGGCAGGTCGGTCCGGTCGAGGAGCACGGCGACGACGGCGCCGGACAGGGCGGGCGTGGCGTAGAGGTTGCCCTCGAAGACCACCGGGACGTGACCGGCGAGCACGTCGCGCATCATCCCGCCACCGATGGCGGTGACCATCCCCATCAGCGCGGCAGGCACCGGCCCGAGCCCGTACTCGACCGCCTTGAGGGCCCCCGTGACGCAGAAGAGCGCGAGGCCGACGGCGTCGAAGACCGTGACCAGACGCTCGAGCCGCCCGATGGCGGGGTGGAAGGCAAAGGTCAGCAGGCCGGCCGCGACGGGGACCAGGAGGTAGCGCCAGTCGGTCAGCGCCGCCGGCGGGGTGGCGTCGATGAGCACGTCGCGGATGAAGCCGCCACCGAGCCCGGTCACGCCGGCCAGGACGAGCGCGGCGAAGATGTCCAGGTTCTTCCGGACCGCGACGAGAGCCCCGGTCACCGCGAAGACGAAGATGCCCACCAGGTCGAGCGTGACCAGCGTGGTGGCGAACTCGATCTCGGGCACACCGGAAGCCTAGGGCGCGCCGCGGGTGCAACCATTCCCGGGCATGCCGCTGGCGTAGGCTCGAGCGACACGGTTGCCACACGAACCGACGACCGCCCGATGACCCCGACCACAGCCAGGCAGGAGCCCGCCGTCCATGGCCAAGCTGACGTTCACCGGACGCAGCAAGGACGGCAAGCGCCTGCTGCTGGTGGACGAGTCGGGCCAGGAGCACACCCTGGCGGTCGATGCCCGGCTCCGTCGCGTCTTTGCCGGCGCGCCCGACAGCAACGGCCAGTTGGAGATCCCGATGGAATCAAGCCTCCGCCCCCGCGACATCCAGATGCGCATCCGAGCCGGTGAGTCACCCGAGGCGGTGGCGCACGCAGCCGGGACGTCGGTGGAGAAGATCATGGCGTTCGCCGCGCCCGTGATGGCCGAGCGCGCCCACGTCGCCGACCGGGCCCAGCTCTCGTCCGTACGACGCCGTGCGTCCGAGTCCGGTGCCCGCACCCTCGGCGAGGCCGTGGCCGCCCAGCTGCGGGCGCACAACGTCGACCCGGGCAGCGTCGAGTGGGACGCCTGGCGCCGCGAGGACGGCCGGTGGACGCTCACCGCGCTGTACGACGTCGCGGGTCGTGTCGGCACCGCCACCTTCTCCTACGACCCGCGCGGCAGCTTCGTGACCGTCGACGACGAGGACGCTCGCTGGCTGGTCGGCGACGCCACCCCGGATGCTTCACGGGACGCTGCCGACGCCACGCCCGCCTCCGACGACCTCGCCGCCGCGCGGCAGCGCCGGCTCACTGCGGTGGACGAGGACGTCCCCCTGGGCGACGACGCGATCGAGATGGTCACCGGCGAGGAGCCCTCCGCGTCGCCGGAGGAGACCACGATGGAGCTCTCCGACACTGGACTCGGTGCCGAGCAGCCCGTGGAGGCCTACCTCGACGAGGACCGGAGCGAGCAGGACCGCACTGAGGACCGGGACGAGCGGGCGCCCGAGCCCGACCGTGAGGCGGCGGCCGAGGCCACCGCCGAGCCGAAGCCGAAGCCCGCCAAGAAGCGCGGGCGCGCCTCGGTGCCGAGCTGGGACGAGATCATGTTCGGTGGGGGCAAGGGCGACTGACGCTTGAGACTCGTCCAGCTCAACGTCCACCCGCTCAAGTCCGGCGCCATCCGTCCCATCACCTCCACCACCGTCCTGCCGCGCGGCCTGGCCGACGACCGGACGTGGATGCTCGTCGACGGCGACCGCCGTCTCGTCTCCGCCCGCGAGGTCCACGGCCTCTTCCACGTCGTGGCCGACACGCCGGCGACGGACCCCTCGGTGGCGGCCGCGCTGCGGCTGCGCTCCCCCGGCCACCCCGACCTGCTCGTCGACGTCCCGCAGACCGCGCCGGTCGACGTGCGCCTGTTCTCCCTGCACCTCCGGGCCCGGCCCGCCGGCCCGGAGGCCGACGCGTGGCTGCGCTCGGTCCTGGGGCGCGACGACCTGAGCCTCGTCTGGTGCCACGCGCCGGAGCAGCGCACGCTCCAGCAGGGGTTCTCGCAGCCCGGCGACCACGCCGCCTTCCCTGACTCGTTCCCCGTGACGATCGCGTCCCTCGCCTCGATGCGACAGCTCAACGACTGGATGCTCCAGCGTGCGATCGAAGTCGGCGAGGAGCCGCCCGAGCCGGTGCCGATCGAGCGCTTCCGGGCCAACCTCGTCGTCGACGGCGACGAGCCGTTCGCCGAGGACCGCTGGACCCGGGTCGTCGTGGGCGACGTCCCCTTCCGGATCGGCAAGCCCGTCGACCGGTGCGTGATGGCGACCCTCGACCCGGTCACRCTGACGACGGCCAAGGAGCCGACGCGCACGCTGGCCCGGCACCGGCGGGTCGACGGCAAGGTGTTCTTCGCCGTGCACCTGGTCCCGGAGACGAGCGGTCGGATCAGCGTCGGCGACGCGGTCCGGGCGGACTGATCACCCGGTGGCGGCGGGCCGCGCGGGGTCGGTGATCCAGCCGCTCCAGCTGCCCGGGTAGAGCGCCGCGCTGATGCCGGCGACCTCCATCGCGAGCAGGTCGTGGGCGGCGGTCACCCCCGAGCCGCAGTAGGCAGCCACCGAGGACGCCGTGTCGGCGCCCACCCCGGCGTACACCTCCCGGAGCCGCTCCGGCGGGAGGAAGCGGCCGCGCTCGTCGAGGTTGGCGGTCGTCGGCACGTTGACGGCGCCCGGGATGTGGCCGGCGACGGGGTCGACGGGCTCGGTGTCGCCGCGGAACCGCTCGGGCGCCCGCGCGTCGATGAGCACGTCGACGTGCGGCACCTCGTCCGGCCCGACGGCAGCGGCGTGCGGGGTGTCGGAGACGGTGAAGTCGCCCGGCTCGACGTCCACCGGTCCGGCCTCGACCGGGTGCCCGTCCTCCCGCCACGCGGTCCAGCCGCCGTCGAGGACGCGGACGTCGCGGTGGCCGTGGTGCCGCAGCAGCCACCACGCGCGGGCGGCCGCCCGCCCCTGCCAGTCGTCGTACACCACCACGGGCCGGTCGCCGCGCACACCGGCGCGCCGCATGGCCCCCTCGAACCGTGCCGGGTCGGGCAGCGGGTGCCTGCCGCCCGCGCCCGGCGGGTCGGCGAGCTCCTCGTCGAGGTCGACGTACGCCGCTCCGGGGACGTGGCCCGCCTCGTGCTGCTCGCGGCCGGGCGGGCCGCCCTGGAGGTAGCGCACGTCCAGCACCGTGACCCGGCCGAGGTCGCGAGCGAGCTCGTCGGGGCTGGTCAGGGGGCCGCGCGAGAGGTCACGGGGAAAGTCCTCGTCCATGCGCGGCACGGTAGCCGCCGCACCGGGCCGAGGCTGTGACAGGATTCCCGCGACATGGCTGAACTGCACTTCTTCACGGGCACGATGGACTCCGGCAAGTCGACGCTGGCGCTCCAGACCAACCACAACCACGCCGCCCGCGGACGCGTCGGCCGGATCTTCACCACGCACGACCGGTCCGGGCAGGCGGTGCTGTCCAGCCGGCTGGGGCTGACCCACGATGCGCTGGAGGTCGACGCCGGCTTCAACTTCTGGGCCTACGTCGTCGACACCCTGACCCGAGGTGGTCGGATCGACTACCTCATCTGCGACGAGGCCCAGTTCTACGCCGCCGAGCAGATCGACCAGCTCGCCAAGGTCGTCGACGAGCTGCAGATCGACGTCTTCGCGTTCGGCATCCTGACCGACTTCCGCACGCAGCTCTTCCCCGGCAGCGCCCGGCTCGTCGAGCTCGCCGACCGGATGAACGTGCTCCAGGTGGAGGCGCTGTGCTGGTGCGGCAAGCGCGCCACCCACAACGCGCGCACCGAGAACGGCGCGATGGTCGTCGAGGGCGAGGTCATCGTGGTCGGCGACGTCGACCAGGTCGACGAGCCACCCGCGGACGTCGCCTACGAGGTCCTCTGCCGCCAGCACCACCGCCGCCGCCTCACGGCCGCTCGCGCCAAGGCGGTCAGCCTGGCGCCCGAGCCGCTCCCCTTCGGCTGACCTGGTCCGGAGCGCCCGCCCCTACGATCGTGGGATGGACGAGGACGCGGCGCTCGCCGCAGGACGTACGGCCGGACTCGCGACGCTGGTGATCGGCTCCGCACTGCTGGTGGCACCCCGCCGGGTGGGTCCGCTGGGCGGGATGACCGACGCGCGGACCGCGCGGGCGGTCGGGCTCGTCGACCTCGCACTGTCCCCCGGGCTGCTCGGCGCCACCCCGCGCTGGCCGTGGCTCGCGGCGCGGACCGTGGCCAACGTCGCCACCGCTGCGGTGGTCGCGCGGGCCGGCTG
>NZ_JBFUMR010000047.1:0-25562 GCF_054049275.1 Nocardioides sp. P5_E3 | reverse complement strand
GCATGGAGCACCGCGATCTCTTCACGCTGTTCGAAACTCAGACGCGGCCTGAGTCTCGCCGGCGGATCGCACGGGGGCATCACCCCACCACGCTCGCGGTACCAATCCATCCCCGCGAACCGCGACGCGCCAACCCTCTGCGCCGCCTCCGCGACCGTCAGCCCCCCGCGTACAAGACCCCAGAACTCACGACGAACCTGCTGCGGAAACACCCGCCGAGCCGCCATCACAAACACCCCTTCATCACAAGGTGTTGCATCCAGACCTTGAACCCAAGGGGCTGGAATGTGGGTGGGACACCGCTGGTTCGCGTGTCGGCGTACGACGCGCCGGGCGGCGGTGGGTGAGCCACCTTCCTCCGGGCTGGAATGGGTGGGACACCGCTCCCCCGCTTGTCGGCGTACGCCGCGCCGGACGGCGGTGGGTGAGCCACCTTCCTCCGGGCTGGAAGGTGGGTGAGACACCGCTGGCGGTGCGTGAGGAGGGTTCTCGGCGCGCGAAACCCGCCCTGGCACCGATCGGGCGGGTCAGACCTCAGCGAGCAGCTTCTCGAGGGCGCCCCGGTCGGGGAGGTCGGTCGGCTCGATGGTGCGACCGGAGCGGACGTAGTGGAACGCCGCCCGGACGCGCTCGAGGGGCGTGCCGGTGAGCTCGGACCAGGCGAGGCGGTAGAGGGCGAGCTGGAGCGGGTCGGCGGTCTCGTTGCGGTTGGTCTTCCAGTCGACGACGAGGAAGTCGGCGGCCGAGTCGGAGGGCTCGGCGTAGACCGCGTCGATCCGGCCGCGGACGACCTGGCCTGCGAGGACGAGGGCGAACGGCGCCTCGACGGCGTGGGGGGCGCGGTCGCCGAAGGGACCGTCCTCGAAGCGCTTGACCACCTCGCCGAGGTCGGCCTCGTCGTCGATGCCGGCGTCGGCGCGGCCGGGCAGCTCGTCGGGCTCGATGAGGGCCTGCTGGCCGAACCGGTCCTCGACCCACGCGTGGAAGGCGGTGCCGAACCGCGCCGCGGGCGCCGGCGGTCGCGGCATCGGCCGGGCGAGCTCGCGGGCGAACGTCTCGGGGTCGTCGCGCAGCCGCGCCATCGAGGTGGCGGACAGGCTGCTCGGCAGCGGCAGGTCGATCGACGTCGACCGCTCCGCGCGTGCCTCCCTGATCAGCTGGACGAGGTCGTCGTCCCACTCGGCGACCCGGGCGGCCTCGACCATGTCGAGGCCCTCGTCGGGAGCGGTGCGATCGATCGTGCGGACCAGCTCGGCGGCCGCGATCCGGCGGGCCGCCTCCTCCCCCGGGCCCGGCACCGGCCAGGGGCGGGACGGGTCGACGTCGTCGTTGGGGTTGGGCGACTTGGGGGCGGGCTTCTCGATCCAGTGCTCGACGCGCTCGCCCCACTCCTCGAGCTGGTCGCGGACCACGCGCTGGTAGTCCGAGGGCCCGAAGGGCGTCGCGCGCTGGCCCCAGACGTAGGACGTGACGGCGAGGTGGTGGGCAGCGCGGGTGTAGGCGACGTAGCCCAGGCGCAGCTCCTCCTCGGCGTCGTGGGCCTTGGTCGCCGCGCGGTAGGCGTCGAGCGCGGCCTTGTCGTGCCCGGCGAGCTGCGGCTGGTCGGCGCGGTCGCCCCGCAGCGGCGCGGGGAGCACGGCTGGAGAGGATGTCCAGAGGGTGCGGGAACGGTTGCTCGGGAAACGGGTCTCCCCCACCCCGACGCAGAAGACCGACGACCACTCGAGGCCCTTGGCGCGGTGGACCGTCAGCAGCTTGACCGAGTCGGCCGCGGTCGGGGTGGCGACGTCGAGGCCGTTGCCCTGGTCGTCCTCCGCGGTGAGGTAGGCCAGCAGCGCCGGCAACGTCACGTCGCCGTCGACGGACTGGAACTCGGCCACGGCCTTCACGAACAGGTCGAGGTTGTCGCGACGCGCGGAGGCCGCTGGCGAGGTGGCCGAGGCGAGCTCGACGTCGACGCCGGTCGTGTCGATGATCCGGCGCACCACGTCGAGCAGCGGGTCGCCGACGTGGGCGCGCAGCCGGCGCAGCTCGGTGGCGAGCAGCGCGAACCGGCCGAGCGCCTCGGACGAGTACGACGCCTCGCCGGGCGCCTCGATGGCGTCGCTGAGCGCGGGCAGCTCGGAGGCGTCGATGCCGTCGGCGATCTGGAGCAGCTGGTCGGCGACCGTCGCGGCCTCCTTGCGACCGCGGACGCCGGCGATCTCCGCGGCCCGCAGGGCGAGCAGCCGCAGGTCGCGGGGGCCGATCGCCCAGCGCGGACCGGTGAGCAGGGTGAGCATCGACGTGTTGGCGGTGACGTCGTGCAGCAGGGTCAGCGTCGCCACGACTTCCGCGACCTCCGGGAGCCGGACCAGACCCGAGAGGCCGACGATCTCGACCGGGATGCCCGCGGAGGTGAGGGTGTCGTAGACCTCCTCTGCCTGGGCGTTGTCACGGCTGAGCACGCCGATGTCGGACCAGGCCTTCCCGGTGCCGTGGGCCTGCTTGACGGCGCCGGCCAGCCAGTCGAGCTCGTCGAGCGCCCGCTCGTGGACGTGGGTCTCGACGAGTCCCTCCCCCGCGATCGCGGACGCGCGCAGCCGGGCGACCTTGTCGCCGTAGGCCTCGAGCAGCGGGGCGGCGAGCCGGTTGGCGACCTCGAGGATCCTCCGGTCGGAGCGACGGTTGACGGTCAGCGGGAGCCGGCCGGGCTCGCCGTCGGTGGCGGGGAAGGTGTCGGCGAAGTTCAGGATGTTGGACACCGAGGCGCCCCGCCAGCCGTAGATCGCCTGGTTGGGGTCGCCGACGGCCATGACCGGGTGGCCGAGCCCGTGGTCGTCGTCGGGGCCGGAGAACAGCCGGGCCAGCATCGTGGCCTGCGCGACGGAGGTGTCCTGGTACTCGTCGAGCAGCACCACCTTGAACCGCGCCCGCTCGAGCTCGCCCACCTCGGGCTGGTCGTCGACCAGTCGTGCGGCGAGGGCGATCTGGTCGCCGAAGTCCATCAGGCCGAGGTCGGCCTTGAGGGTGCGGTAGCCGCGGACGAGCTGGAGCAGCTCGGCCCGCCGGTCGATGGCGTTGACCGCCTTGGCGGGCGGCTCGAGGTAGGTCTTGCGGGCCTTGCCCGCCTGCTCCTCCGCGATCGCCCGCTCGAAGCCGCGGCGGGCCTCCTCGTCCGTGCGGCGTACGTCGTCCTCGTCGACGAGGTGCTCGCTCATCGCGCCGTCGAGGGCGAGGAGGTTCTGGATGGCGGTCGCGGGATGATCGGTCAGCAGCTCGATGTGGCCCGTGAACCGCTCGATGACGCGGGCGCCGAGCTGGTAGCGCGAGGCGTCGGAGACGACCCGGGTGTCGGGCTCGTGACCGATGCGGAGGCCGTGGTCGGTGAGGAGGTTGGCGGCGTAGGCGTGGTAGGTCGCGACGGTCGGCTCGAGGACGTCCTCCCCCTCGACGACGACCGAGCGGTCGAGGAGCCCGGCGGCGCCGAGGGCGGCGGTGACGCGCTGCCGCAGCTCGGCGGCGGCCTTGGTGGTGAAGGTCAGGCCGAGCACCTCCTCGGGACGGACCTTGCCGGTCGCGACCAGCCACACCACGCGCTGCGCCATGAGGGTGGTCTTTCCGCTGCCGGCGCCGGCGACCACGACGGTCGGTCGCAGCGGTGCGGTGATCGCGGCCCACTGCTCGTCGCTCGCGGCGTGCTCGGCCTTCATCAGGACCCGGAGGTCCTCGGCGGTGTCGAGACGGATCGGCGTGAACGCGCGCTCGGTCTGCGTCGGCTCGCTCACTGGACGGTCACGCTCCCTGCGCCCTTGGCCGGGCAGATGGCGACGAACGGGCAGTCGCGGCAGTGCGGGCCGGCCGTCGCGGGGAAGTTCTCGGCGCGCACCAGGGCGGCCGCGCGGGCGAGCCCCTGGCGGAGGACCGTGCGCTCGGCACCGTCCGGGTCGTGGGCCGGCTGGCCCTGGACCTTGGCGCTCGGGGAGTCGTCGTCGATGCCGAGCTGAACGAGCTCGGCGCCGCCGGACGCCATGGCGCGACCGGCCGCCTCGTCGAGGGCGCCCGCGTCGACGGCGTACTGGTAGAGCGCGAGCTGGAGGTTGCCCGCGACGGACGGCCCGGACGGCGCGGCCTTGGCGCTCTTGAAGTCGACGACGACCACCCGGCCGGAGTCGTCGATCTCGAGCCGGTCGGCGAAGCCGGTGAGCATGACGGGGCGGCCGTCGACGTCGACGACGCTCTGGAAGCGCTGCTCGGCGCCGAGGACCTCGCGCGGGTTGTCGAGGTGCCACTGGACGAAGCGGCCCACGGCCTTGCGGATCCGGGCCAGCTCGCGCTGGCGCGACCACGGCGTGCGGAAGGCGAGCCGGTCCCAGACCGCCTCGACCTCGGCCATCATCGGGTCGACCTCGGCCGGCAGCTCGCCGACGGCCACGCGCTCGGCGAGGGCGTGCAGGATCTGGCCGAGGTTGGCGGACTGGTGCACGGCCGAGACGCCCCCGGCCTCGCGCTCGAAGAACCACTGCGCGGGGCAGAGCAGGATCGAGTCGAGCATGCTGGCGGAGACCGGGACCGGCCGCTCGGGGTCGCGGATCGGCTCGATCGAGCGGGTCGCGCTGCGGGTGCCCCACCAGGTCGACKGGTCGGCGGTCGGCACGAGCTGGCGACCGTCGACCTCCTCGGCCGCGAGCGCCGCCAGGCGGCGGGCGGCGGCCTCGCGGAGCGCAGGCGACACGGAGGGGTCGGCGGCGTGGCGACGCAGCTCGGCCACGAGCCCGCCGAGCGACAACGGACGCGCCGGCCGGCCGTCATGGTGCTCGATGGTCACGCCGAGCTCCTCCAGGAAGCGCGAGGGCTGCTCGCCGTCGTCGTCGGGCGACTTCACTGCGCTCACCACCAGTCGTCGGCGGGCCCGGGTGCACGCGACGTAGAACAGGCGGCGCTCCTCCATCAGGAGCGCGCGTGCGGTGACCGGCGGGACGAGGTCGGGGTGGCCGGACGCGTCGACGCCGATCCGGTCGGCGCCGAGCAGCGTGGTGCGGCGGCGCAGGTCGGGCCAGCCCTCCTGCTGGACGTGGGCGACGACGACCAGGTCCCACTCGAGGCCCTTGGATCGGTGGGCGGTGAGCAGCCGGACCGCCTTGCCGCGGGCGCCCTGCTCCGCGAGCGTGTCGGCGGGCAGCTGCTGCTCGACCAGGTTGGCGAAGAACGCCTTGACGCCGATGTGCTCACGCTGGTCGACCACGCGTGAGGCGAGCTCGAAGAGCGCGACGATCGCGTCGAGGTCGCGGTGCGCCCGGCGGGCACCCGCTCCGCCGAGGTCGACCTGGCGACGCAACCGCTGTGGCCAGGACGTCTCCGACCAGAAGTGCCACAGCACGTCCTCGACGCTCGACCTGTCGGCGAGCATCCGGGCCCCCGCGTGCAGCAGCGCGGCCAGGGCAGCGGCGCGCTCGACGTCGTGACCGTCGAGGCCCTCGAGGAAGCCCTCCTCGACCACGGCGAGCCGCAGGAACTCGCGGCTCGTGCGCCGGGCCGTGGCGTCTGCCAGCTCCTTCTCGCGGGTGCGGAGCCGGCGGACGAGCGCGCGGAGGTCGGAGGCGTCGAGCCCGCCGAGCGGCGAGAGGAGGAGCGACTCGATGCGCCCGGGGTCGAGGAAGTCGGGCGAGTCGGGGTCGTCGTTGTCGAGGTTGACCACCGCGCGCAGCGCGCCGAGGAGCGGCAGCACGGCCGGGTCGTGGACGAGTGGCAGGTCGTCGGACGCCACCTCGACGGGCACGCCGGCACCGGCCAGCGCCCGCCGCAGCGGGGGGATGCTGGTGCGGCCGGAGCGGACCAGCACCGCCATCCGGTCCCAGGCGATGCCGTCCTCGAGGTGCGCCCGGCGCAGCAGGTCGGCCAGCCGCTCGGCCTCGGCCCGCTCGGTGTCGTAGGTGACGACCTCGACCCGGCCGTCGCCCTGCGGCCCCGGCACGGCCTCGGGTGACAGGAAGGCCTCGCGCGCCTCGGCGGAGATGCTGCCGGTGAGGGTCAGCCGGCCGGCGACGCGGCCGGCGCCGAGCAGGATGCGCGGCCCGAACCGGCGGGTGCGCCGGAGCACGACGACCGGGGCGGGCGAGCCGCTCGAGGTCGCGAAGCTGCCCGGGAAGTCGAGGATGCCGCGCACGTCGGCGCCGCGGAACCCGTAGATCGACTGGTGCGGATCCCCCACCACGGTGAGGTTGCGACCGTCACCGGCGATGGCGCGCAGCAGTGCGACCTGGCCCGGGTCGGTGTCCTGGTACTCGTCCACGAAGACGTGCGCGTAGCGTGCCCGGAGCTCGTCGCGGTGCGCCTCGGCCTCGATGACCGCGCGCCGGATCAGGTCGGCGTAGTCGGTGGCGCCGAGGTTGTCGAGCACCGTCAGGTATTGCTCGAGGAACAGCCCGGCCGCGATCAGCTCGGGCAGGTCGTGCTCGATGCCGAGAGCGCGCAGGCCGGCGGGGTCGAGCCCCTTCTCGCGCGCCCGGGCAAGCACCGCCTGCACCTCGCGCACGAAGCCGCGGGTGCCGGCCGCCCGGCGCAGCTGCTCGGGCCACACGACCGACTCGGGGTTGTCGCGGAGCAGCTCGCGCAGCACCACGTCGGCCTCGGGAGCCGAGAGCAGCCGGATCGCCCCCTCGTAGAGCTCGGCCGGGGCGTACTTGCGGACCAGCGCGTAGGCGAAGGAGTGGAACGTCGAGCACGCGGCGGCCGACGTCGTGCGCGCCACGCGAGCGGTGACCCGGTCACGCAGCTGCTCGGCGGCCTTGCGGGAGAAGGTGAGGGCGAGGACGGAGTCGGGCGTGGCGCCTCGGTGCTCGATCCGGTCGACGATCGCCTCGACGAGCGTCGTGGTCTTGCCGGTGCCGGGACCGGCGAGGACGAGGAGCGGGCCACCCTCGTGGTCGACCACGCGCTGCTGGTGCTCGTCGAGCTCGGGCACCACGACCTCGCGGTCGGGCCGGACGAGCCGGTAGCGGGTGGTCGGGGCGTTCACGAGTACACCCCATCACGCGGGACCGACAGTGTCCTGCCGGCCCCGCGGAGGGTGTGGACGAAACCTCAGCCCAGGTCGACGATCGCGGCGACCGGGCCGCCACCCTCGGGGCCCTGGTGGGCGGCGGAGACCGACACGAAGACCGCCGGGTCGCCGGTGACGGCGGCGGTGACGCCGCCGACGCACGCCTTGATCTGGCGGTGCCAGTGCACGTCGGAGTCGTCGAGCATCGCGTTGCGGCGCCCACGGACCATGCCGTCCTGGCTGGCCTCGCACTTGAGGAAGACGTTGACCAGCTTGCCGTCGAGGTCGCTGGTGCGCGGGCGCTCGGGCAGGTCGAGGCCGGCGGTCCGGATCGCGTCCCAGATGCCATCGGCGTCCAGGGCGTCCTTCATCACCGAGTGACCGATGCGGTAGCGGCCGCCGACGCCCTTGGCGTTGCCGACGACGACGATCTGCGCCTGGTCGAGCTCGACGCCCGAGGAGCAGGAGGCGACCGAGGAGTAGAGCTCGCGGCTGTGCATCACGTCGGCGTCGGTGGGCATCTCGATCTCGCCGAGGGCGACGGCGATGCCGAGGCCGGTGACGCCGTTGGAGAGGTCCATCGACTCGTGAGTGTGCTCGGTCCACACCTTCTTGCCGCGGGCCTTGGCGTCGCGGATGGTGTGGATGGTCAGCAGCGGGGTCTTGGTCTGCACGTAGTGCACGTCGGCGGGGTCGGTGATCCCGGCACGCTCCATGGCGACCTTCACGCCGGCCGCGACCTTCTCGATCATCGCGGTGTAGCCGATCTCCTCGGGCAGGATCGCCTCGCTCATCGCGAAGCCCGCGGTCAGCCGCATCTCCTCGCGCGACGGGTCGTCCTCGGGGACGTCGGTGGTGGCGAAGATCGTGGCGTGCGGGCTGATCACACCGTCGGTGCCGCCGGACCAGACGATCGGGATGCCCTTGACCTGCTCCGGGTCGGCGCCCTTGGCGACCAGCGCCTCGCGGAACGCGCGGTCGGCGATGATCCGGGTGTAGTCGTTGACGCCGCCGTTGCCCTCGGTCTTGCCGATGATCGCGAAGACCCGGTCGGCGGCGATGACGCCGTCGTCGACGAGCTTCGTCAGCTCGGAGGCGTCGGCCACGGAGTGGATGGGGACCTTGCGGACTTCGATGGCGCTGGGCATGTCAGCTGCTTCCTTCTCGGTGGGAGTTATCGGGGTACGACGACGGTGCCGGCGTCGCCGGCGACCGCCGCGGTGATCTGGTCGAGGCTGGTGATGACGCCGGTGCCGCCGGTGGTCTCGACGAAGCGGCAGACCGCGTCGACCTTGGGCCCCATCGAGCCGGACGCGAAGTGGCCGTCGGCGGCGTGGGCGCGCAGCTGCTCGACGGTGATCCGGCCCAGGGGCTCGGCGTCGGGCTCGCCCCAGCGGATCACGGCGTTGGGCACGTCGGTGGCGATGACGAGCACGTCGGCACCGGTGGTGCGGGCGAGCAGGGCTGCGCCGAGGTCCTTGTCGATGACGGCCTCGACACCGGCCAGCGAGCCGTCGGGACGGCGTACGTGCGGGATGCCGCCGCCACCGTTGGCGACGACGACGTAGCCGGCCTCGATCAGGGCGACCGCGGCCGGGGCGTCGAGGATCTCCTGCGGCTCGGGCGAGGCGACGACGCGGCGCCACCCCTTCTCGCCGCGGTCCTCCCATGTCTCGCCGTGGTCGACGAGCACCCGGGCCTCGGCCTCGGGCAGGTGGCGCCCGATCGGCTTGGTCGGACGGGTGAAGCCCTCGTCGGCGGCGTCCACCAGCGTGCGGGTGACGAGGGCGGCGCTGCGTCGGTCGATCCCCCGCGCGGCGAGCTCGTGGTCGAGCGCGTCCATCAGCACGAAGCCGAGCGTGGCCTGGGTCTGCGCGCCGCACCAGTCCAGCGGGACCGGGGGCACGACGCTCGCGGCGAGCTCGTTCTTGACGAGCAGGTTGCCGACCTGGGGGCCGTTGCCGTGGGTGATGACGACGTCGTGGTCGTGCTCGAGCAGACCGGCGACCGCGGCCATCGCGACCTGGGCCGCCTCGATCTGGTCCTCGGGGCGCGCCCGGCCGTCGGCGTTCGTCATCGCGTTGCCACCGAGTGCGAGCAGGACCCTCATGCGGCAACCGTAGTGATCTGGCGCACCCTCACCACCGGCAACAGATGTCAGGTGCGCGCGGGTTGCTGAGCAGATGTTGACAACGGCCGCCGCGATCAGCGCATGAGGTCGTCGTACTCCGCGTCGTGGGTCGCAGCCCCAGGCGCCTGGTCGTCGAGCGACTGCCGGTAGGCCACGCACCCGCGCATGAACCTCGGCCACGGCGGGACGGCGATCTCGGGGGCAACGCGCTCGGGGAGCGTGCCCCACAGGTCGGGGTGGTGCCAGCACAGGTCGTGCCCGGAGCTGTCCCGGTGTGTCCGGATCGCCGCCCGGAGCGCGAGCACCTCGGTGACCAGCTCCTCGCGACCCATCTGCGCGACGTCCTCGTCCATCGACCCAGTGTGCGCCGCGCTGCCGTGGCTGGCGAGGGGCTGCCGACGCTACGCCCAGGCGAAGTAGCGGAGGTAGACGTAGACCCAGGCGACCAGCAGCGTCGCGACGGTCACCACGACGCCGTACTTGGTGAAGCCCCAGAAGCTGATCGGCTCCCCCGCCTTGGCGGCGATGCCGAGCACGACGACGTTGGCGCCGGCCGCGACCGCGGTGGCGTTGCCGCCGAGGTCCGCGCCGAAGACGAAGGCCCACCACAGCGGGCTGTCCGCACCGGACGTCGCCGTCGTCGCGACCATGTCCTCGACGATCGGCACCGTGGCGGTCGTGTAGGGGATGTTGTCGACGAAGGCGCCGATCACGCCCGAACCGAAGAGCAGGGCCGTCGCGCCGAGCAGCTCGCGGTCGCCCATCGCCTCCGCCGCCCACTCGCCGATCGCACCGATGACGCCGACCTGCACCAGCGCGCCGACCAGCACGAACAGCGCCATGAAGAAGGCGAGGGTGTCCCACTCGACCTCCTCGAGGAACTCCTCGGGCTCGGTCCGCGAGACCAGCACCATGGCGCCTGCGCCCATCATCGCCACGACCGACGGGTCGAGGTGCAGCACGGTGTGCAGGCCGAACGCGATCATCACCAGGAACAGCACAACCAGGCACCGGCGCAGCATCCGGAGGTTGGTGATCGCCTCGGCCGGTCGCAGGTCGTCGAGCCCGTGGACGTCGACCTCGTGGTCGAGGTCCTTGCGGAAGAGCCAGCGCGCCATCACGACGAACAGCGCCAGCAGGATGATCGTCAGCGGCAGCGAGTGCACGAGGAAGTCGACGAAGCTCAGCCCGGCCCGGCTGCCGATGATGATGTTGGGCGGGTCGCCGATGAGGGTGGACATGCCGCCGATGTTGGAGGCCAGGATCAGCGAGATGAGGTACGGCGCGGGCGGTAGGCCGAGCCTCCGGCAGACCGACAGCGTGACCGGCGCGACGAGCAGCACGCACGTCACGTTGTCGAGGATCGGCGAGACGGCGGCAGTGATCAGCACCAGCAGCACGAGCAGCTTGTAGGGCTCCCCGCCGGAGCGCTGCGCCGCCCACAGCGCCAGGAACTCGAACAGCCCGGTCTGCTTGAGCACGCCGACGATGATCATCATCCCGAAGAGCAGGAAGATGACGTTCCAGTCGACGCCCGTGTGCTCCTCGAAGAAGGCCGTCCGGGCGTCGACGAGGCCGATGACGACCATGCCGGCCACGCCGCCGAGGGCGGCAGCGACGCGGTGGACACGCTCGGTCGCGATGAGGGCGTACGCGACGATGAAGACCGCCAGGGCGGCGGAGGTCAGGATCACGCGACCCGCCTGGGCACGCCGAAGGAGCGGGCCGAGCGCGCCGGGTCGTCCGTGTCCTCGGCCCAGCTGGCGAGCCGGCCGTAGCGGCTGACCGACCGCAGCCGCTCCTCCACCTGGGCGACCTGGCCGAGGGCGGCGACGACGAGGACCTGGTCGCCGGTGCGCAGGCCGGTGCGGGCGTCTGGGACGAGCACCTCCTTCCCGCGCGCGAGGATGGCGACGCCCGACCCGGGCGGAAGCCGCAGCTCGCCGACCTCGACGCCGGACAGCCGCGAGGCGGGCTCGACCTCGAAGCGCAGCAGGACCGCGTCGAGCCGGTCGAGGGTGGCGAAGCCGATCGACACCTTGTGCACGAAGCTGCCCTTCTCCTGCCAGCGCGGCTGGCGTCCGCGCCCGATCGCGAGCCCGACGGCGAAGCCGATCGCGGAGGCGATGAGGGCGACGGACACCGCCACCTCGAGGAGGTAGGGGGTGTCGCTCATGCTGCGCCGCCGGTGAGCCGGGCCTCGACCTCGGTGACCGCCAGGGCGGTGGCCGCGGTGCCGACCGGCAGCAGCCGGGTGAGCTGGCCGGGCCACCGCGTTTCGAGGGCCTCGAGGTCGTCGACGAGCGACTCCACCTCGAGCTGCTCGACGGCGCGGGCGACGGTGTCCTCGGCGAGCCGCGCGGCCTGCGCCGGCGGGACGTACGCCGTGCCCGGCTCGACGTCGCGCACCTGCACCGTCAGGTCGGCGAGGGCGACGACGTCGACGCCGTCGCTGGTCCGCGAGCGGATCACCAGCGGCACCACCCGCGGGTCGGTCGTCACGGTCTCGAACCGCTCGAGGCCCGGCCAGCGGGCGACGAAGCCGTTGCGCCGGACGCGCACGACCTCGCCCTGCCGGACCACGAGCACGAGCTCGCCGGGAGCCACACGGCGTACGCACGTCAGCGTGGCGAACAGCAGGCCCGGCCCGACGATCACCAGCCAGACCACCCACGCCGCGCCGGTCGGGTCGACGGCGGTGTTCTCGTCCGGTGGCGGCATGCCACGAAGTCTTCGCGGACCGGGTGGTCGCGACCATGGGTGCCTGACCCCATCTGGAACGGCTGGGGATGGGAGGGTTGGTGACATGCGTCTGCCCGGCCACCTCCCGCTGTTCTGGACGATCTGTCTGATCAACGGCGTCGTGCTCGTGGTCGCGGCGCTGCTGCTGCTCCTCTCCCCCGCCCGCGTCTCGGCCGACGCCGTGCCGTCGGAGTTCGTCGTGATCGGCGCCGGGCTGGTGGTGATGATCCTGACCAACGCTCTCCTCATCCGCTGGGCACTCGCGCCGCTGCACCGCCTCATCGCACGGCTCGAGGGCATCGAGCACCTGGAGCCGACCGAGCTCCCCGAGGAGGGGTCCGGCCCGGTCCTCGGCATCGCGCGCAGCGTCAACGGGCTCCTCGCCCGCCTCGCCGAGGAGCGCCGCACCGGGGACGCACGGGCGCTTGCCGCACAGGAGGCCGAGCGGCACCGCATCGCCCAGGAGCTGCACGACGAGGTCGGGCAGAGCCTGACGGTCGTCCTGCTGGGCCTCAAGCAGCTGGAGTCGCAGTCGCCGCCCGCGCTGGTGCCCGAGCTGGCGGCGGTCCGCGAGAGTGCCCGCGCCGGCCTCGACGACGTACGCCGGGTGGCGCGGCGGCTGCGGCCGGGAGTCCTGGAGGACCTCGGCCTGGCGAGCGCCCTGGCCGCGCTGGCGACCGAGTTCGCCGACCACAGCTCCGCGTCGGTGCGCCGCTCCTTCGCACCCGGCCTGCCGGCGCTGAGCCCGGAGGCCGAGGTGGTGGTCTACCGGGTGGCCCAGGAGGCGCTCACCAACGCCGCCCGGCACGCCGACGCCCGCTCCGTCGAGCTCTCAATGCAACGCCTCGGCGCCCACGTCGTGYTGGAGGTGCGCGACGACGGCCGCGGCTTCACCGGCCTCACCGAGGGGTCGGGGCTGATGGGGATGCGTGAGCGCGCCGCACTGGTCCGCGCCGAGCTGTCGGTGATCAGCCAGCCGCGCCACGGCACCACGGTGCGGCTCAAGGTGCCCGTCGACACGACCACGGAGGCGAACGCGTGATCCGGATCCTGCTGGCAGACGACCACACGCTCGTGCGCCGCGGCGTACGCCTCATCCTCGAGCAGGAGCCCGACCTGTCCGTCGTCGCCGAGGCGGCCGACGGCGCCGAGGCCGTCGAGCGGGTGCGCGACACCGAGGTCGACCTCGTCGTGCTCGACATCGCGATGCCCCGGATGACCGGGCTGCAGGCGGCCGCCGAGATCGCGCAGCGCCGCAAGCCTCCCAAGATCCTCATGCTGTCGATGCACGACAACGAGCAGTACTTCTTCGGCGCCCTCAAGGCCGGCGCGAGCGGGTACGTCCTCAAGTCCGTCGCCGACGAGGACCTCGTCGGCGCCTGCCGGGCGGCGATGCGCGGCGAGACCTTCCTCTACCCCGGCGCCGAGAGCACGCTCGTGCGCGACTACCTCGACCGGATGCGTCGCGGCGAGCGGGTGCCGACGTCGGTGCTCACCGCACGCGAGGACCAGGTGATCAAGCTGATCGCCGAGGGCCGCTCGTCGCGCGAGATCGCCAAGGACCTGCACATCGCGCTCAAGACCGTCGAGGGGCACCGCGCCAACATCCTCGGCAAGCTCGGGATGCGCGACCGGGTCGAGCTGACGCGCTACGCGATCCGGGCCGGGCTCATCGAGCCTTAGGACCGGCGGTCAGGCGTCGCTGGCGAGCCGGGCGAGGTGAAGGGTGATGTCGCCGACCACGTCGACCTGCTCGGGAAGGACGTCGTGGATCCGCTGCATCACGATGCCGCGGACGGCGGGGTCGAGCCCGAGGTAGGCCGACACCGTCGACAGCAGGCCCACGAAGTCGGCAGCAGGAACTGTGCTCCGGCGCTCGACGAGGACCTGACGGACGTCGTCGAACCACTCGGACGCCTCCAGCTCGGATCCGGGCCACTGCATGAGGCTGTCCGCGGGAGTGCCGTCCGGTGGCGGCACCTCGTCGTCGGCGAGGTACGGCTCGCGTGCGCTGCACAACGCCTCCTCCAGGGCCGGATCGGCCAGGCGCACCGGTCCCCCGAACGATGCGAACACCCCGCCCGGCACGAGCAGCGAGGCGACGCGCTCCCAGCGGCCCTCGGGCCGGGTCCAGTGCAGGGAAGCAGCCGCGTAGACGAGGTCGTACCGCGTGGTCATCGGCACGTCCTCGAACGTCGCCCGCACGGTGCGCACCGAATCGGGGACGTGCCTCCCGAGCACGGCGAGCATCGCAGCGTCGGGCTCGGTTGCCGTCACCGCGATGTCGCGCGCCGCGAACACGCGCGTGGCCTTGCCCGTCCCCGCACCGATCTCCAACGCACTCGCGACGGCACGCCCGGCGTACGCCAGGACCTCGTCGACCACCGCGGCGGGGTAGGCGGGGCGGAACCGCTCGTAGTCCGACGCCGCGGACCCGAAGATCAGGGCACGTGAGCTCACGGCAGGTTCCACCAGGTGTCGAGGCGCGCGACCGCGGGCGTCGTACGTCCCTCGCGCAGGACGCGGGCGAGCCGCATGAGGTACGCCGCGATGCCGGCCGCACCCTGCATCCAGCCGACGCCGGGCGGGAGCAGGGGGTCGTCGTTGCGGTGCTCGGTGAAGCGCCAGCAGGCGCGGTCACCGTCCACGACCGCGCGGTCCACGAGGGCGTCGCCGAGCACCTGCGCGAAGGCGACGTCGTCGTCGACCCCGAGCCGCTGCCAGGCGTCGAGGAACACCTCGCCCACGCCGGCGGTGCCGCAGCAGCGGCCGTCGTTGTCCCAGAAGCCCGGGTGGCGGCGCTCGGGGATGCCCGAGGTGCGGATCGCATGCAGGCAGCGGCGGTGCCACTGCGCCGGCGTCTCCCCCGCGACCGCAGCGACTCCGGCGTGCTCCAGCGCGGTGAACAGCAGCGAGGTGCCGGTCGGGCCGTGGCACCAGCTGTAGGTCACCTCGTCCATGTCGGGTTCCGGCGGGATCACGTGGGGTGCCACGAATCCGCCGTCGCTCGTGTCACCGAGGGTGACGAGGTGCTCCGCGCCGCTGCGCGCCGCGTCCACCAGGACCGGCCGGTCGAGCTCGACGCCGGCAACGGCGAGGGAGGCCGCGATCCCGGCGAGCCCGTGCGACCAGTTGGGCATCTGCCGGTCCCCGCGCTCGGCCCGCACCTGCTCCGTGTAGCGCCACGGCACGAAGGGCCAGTTGGTCCCGGCCTCGGTCGGCTCCGCCTCCGCCAGCAGGAGGTCGGCCGTGCGGTGGGCCAGCTCGGCCGCGCCCGGGGTGCCGTGCCGGTGCGCCCACACCGCGCCGAGGAGGTTGCCCGCCGTGCCCAGGGTGACGTCGTTGATGCGGGTGTGCGGGGGGAACCGCGGGGGCGCCATCCACGGCTGCTCCCAGCCGTCGTCGGTGGCGAGCTCGGCCAGCCGGGCGATCGCCTCCCCGTGCCCCTCGGCCCCCAGCGCGCTGAGCACCCCGAGGTCGCTGACCAGGCCGTCGAAGTAGGAGTACGTCTCCGTGGTCGGGAGTCCGCGTCGGACGCGGTCGACGATCCCGTCGGCCAGCGCCTGCTCCTCCTCGGTCCACGCCCTGGTCTCGCGGACCTCCGCCAGCACGTGGGCGAGCCCGCCGATGCCGCTGTGCATGCCGTCGCGCTCCTCGGGCGGGCCGCCGTCGTGAGGCACGGACTCGGGGATCCAGGGCCCGTCGTCCCACCGCACCTGGTCCAGCACCCACCGCCAGGCCGCCTCACCGAGGTCGGCGTACGTGTCGTGCGAGGCCATCCGGCGCTCCTCCCCGTTCATCCCTGGTAGGGCGGCGCGACGCCCCAGCCCCACCGCGGTGTGGGCGCCTGCTCCACGACCTGCGCTCCCGGCCGGGAGTTCTCCATCGCCAGCCGGGTGCCCCACTCGAGGTAGCCGATGATCGCCGCGCGGAACTCCGGGTCGGCCGGGAGGTCCGCGTCGTCGGCGGCAAGGCTCATCGTGGCGGCGAAGCGGTGCCGCTGCGCCGGGGTGATGTCGAGCCCCACGTGGTGGCGGAGCATCGACTCGTAGCCGCCGTGCCGATCGGTGTAGGTCGTCGGGCCGCCGAGCACCTCGGCCCACCAGTCGGTGACGTGCTCCCGGTGCCGTTGCGAGACCCCTCCGGGGAAGAAGCCGGCCAAGGCGTCGTCTGCCTCGACGCGGTCGTAGAAGGAGTCGATCATCCGGCGCAGCGGGTCGAGGCCGCCCGCCCACTCGTACAGCGTCGGCAGCCCCGGCTCGTCCACTCCACCCATGCAGGCATTCCACCGCACGGGACGCGCGGCCGCACCTGCAATTGCGCGCGGCTGGTCAGCGCCGCCGCACCAGCGCGTCCAGCACGTGCGTGCCCACGGGCAGCCCGTGGTCGTCGTAGTAGGCGAACATCGCCGACAGCCAGGAGTGGGCGCCGGGGTCGGCGACCCGACGCACCGGGACACCCGCCTCGTCGGCGAGCTCACGGACGGTCGCGACGCGCGTCGCGAGCTCGTACGTCGCTCCCCCGTGGCCGGGCTCGGTCAGGACGACGGCCGCGGCGCGACCGAGGTCGGCGAGGTCGAGGAAGCCGAACCGGACGTCGGGCGAGTAGGGCAGGTCGACCGGACCGGTGAGGTCGAGGTTCTGCAGGTAGGCGCCGGGCTGGAGGATCGTCCACCCGAGCCCGCTGCGCCGGACCAGGTCCTCGCTGACCGCCTTGCCGACGTGGTGCGGCATCGCGGGCGCGTAGGGCGAGGCGACCGAGTGGTAGACCACCTGCTCGACCCCGGCGCCGGCCAGCGCGGCCAGCGCGGAGGCGACGTAGGCCGGCTCGTCGGGGTGCAGGTTGGGCGCGATGACGTACGCCGCCTCGCAGCCGGCCACCGCCGACGCGAGGTCCGGCCAGTCGGCACGCCCCAACGGGCGGGCGTCGACGCGGCGGTCGGCCAGCGCCGAGCACACCGCGCGCCCGGTCTTGCCGTGCCCGCCGAGGACCGCGACGCGCGCCACCATCAGCCCCGTCAGACCCGGTCGACCTCGGCGAAGGCCGCGCCGTCGGCCAGCGAGGCGTAGCCCGGTCCACGGTCGAAGAACGCGTCGTCGTCCTTGCTCCAGGCGGCCCGACCCGCGCGCTCGGCAGACGTGGCCGCGTCGTCGAAGCCCAGGGTCCCGTCGTCGGGGGAGCCGGTCAGCACCACGCCGTAGTCGCGCAGCGCGGCCTCGGCCGACACCTTGCGCCAGACCACGTCGCGAACGACGGACTCCGGGTCGCGGGCGAGCGGGTCACCCCAGCCGCCGCCACCCGTCGTCCGGATCCGGACGAGCTGGCCGGCCTTGATCTCCTCGGCGTCGGCGAGGGCGTCGACCTCGCGCTCGTCGGGGCCGCCGGGGTCGATGACGACCTGGAACGGCATGCCGGCCTTGCCGCCGCGCACGCCCCAGCAGGCCAGGATCGAGCGGTCGGCGATGGACATGAAGTGCGCGTCCTTGAGCATCCGGATGTGCTTCTCGTAGCCGAGGCCGCCACGGAACTCCCCCGCGCCGCCGGAGTCCTGGGCCAGGCCGAGGCGCTCGACGATGAACGGGAAGCGCGACTCGGTGAACTCGGTCGGCAGGTTGCGGGAGTCGGGCACGACGTGGATGGTGTCCTCGCCGTCGGCGTAGTAGCGACCGCCGGAGCCGCCGCCGAGCACCTCGCGCATGAGGTAGTCGTTGCCGTCGAGGTCCTTGCCGTAGACGCCGGTGTAGCGGATCGTCTCCTGGTCGGCGGGCATCTTGCCGTCGACGGCCTTGGCCACGACGCCGGCGAGCACGCCGAGCAGCCGCAGGATCACGAAGGTGCGGGCGTTGGTCGGGCCGGGGTGGATCGGCGTGAGCAGGGTGCCCTTCTCGGGGAAGCGCATCTCGATCAGCGGCACGATGCCCTCGTTGACGTCGAGCTCGGCCATCCGCTCCGGGGTGTCGGCGAGGTTGCGCAGGATCGGCGCGAGCCACTTCTTGAGGAAGTTGCCGCCGACGTAGTCGCCGCAGTGGTTGATCGGGCCCTTCGCCTGGGCGCTGGTGCCGGTGAAGTCGATGATCAGCCGCGGCCCGGCGGGCCGGCCGTTCTCCGGGTCGGCGGGGGCGTCGCTGACCTTGGTCAGGGTGATCCGCTGGGTGTGCAGCTGCGGCTCGTCGACGCCGTCGTGCTCGGCGTAGTCCTCCCAGACGTAGGTGCCGTCGGGGATCTTGGACAGGATCTCGCGGCGGTAGGTCTCGGTCGTCGTGTCGAGGATCGCGTCGAAGGACGTCTCGATCGCGTCGCGGCCGTAGCGCTCGAACAGCTCGCCGAGCCGGCGCGCGCCCATCAGGCAGGCGGAGCACTCGGCGTCGAGGTCGGCGGCGAGGCTGTCGGGCATCCGCGAATTGCGGGTCATGATCCGCAGCGCCGACTTGTTGGGCACGCCGGCGTCCCACAGCTTGATCGGCGGGACGGCCAGCCCCTCTTCGTAGACGGTGGTCGCGTTGCTGGGCATCGAGCCCGGGACGGCACCGCCGATGTCGTCGTGGTGGCCGAAGGCCTGCACGAACGCGACGACCTCGCCCTCGTGGAAGACCGGCACGGTGACGCACAGGTCGGGCAGGTGGCCGATGCCGCCCTCGGACTCGTAGACGTCGTTGTGGAAGAAGACGTCGCCCTCGCGCATCTCCTCGATCGGGTAGTCGCGCACGATCGGGTGCACGAGCGCGCTGTAGGAGCGGCCGGTCAGCTTGCGCAGCTGGCGGTCGTGGATGCCCGCGCGGAAGTCGTGGGCGTCGCGGATCATCGGCGAGCGGCTGGTGCGACCGATCGCGGTCTCCACCTCCATCTCGACGCTGGCGAGCGTGCCCTGGACGATCTCGACCAGGATCGGGTCGACGCTCGACCCCTCGGCCGTCAGGCGGCCGCCGTGCTCGTAGGCGGTCGGCAGGCCGGCCGGGTTCACCGGCTTCGCGGTGACGTAGGCCGGGTCCACTGCGCGGGTGCTGACGTCGGTCATCGGGCCGACTCCTTCCGGATCACGAGGTTGGCCCAGTCGTCGACCACGACCTCGAAGCCGGGGTGGACGGGGATGGTCGAGCCGAACTCCTCGACGATGGCCGGTCCGCTGAAGGTGTCGCCGGCGCCGAGGTCGGCGCGCCAGACGACCGGGGTGTCGATGTAGCCCTGCTCGGCGTCGAAGCAGACCTCGCGCCGGCTGCGGACAGCGCGCTCGAGGACGTCGCCCTCGGCCTTGTCGAGGGTGGGGATCTCGGGACGGGTGATCGGGCCGATGCCGGTCACGCGGAGGTTGACCCACTCGACCTGCTGGTCGCGGTCGCCGCGGAAGTCGTATCCGTAGAGCTGGTGGTGCTCGCTGTGGAACGTCTCGGCCACCTGCTCGACGTACGCCTCGTCGACGGCGCCCTCCGGCGCGGCCACCCGCACCTCGAAGGCCTGCCCGACGTAGCGCACGTCGATGGTGCGCTGGAAGCGGTGCTGGTCGGCGGTGAAGCCCTCCTTGGCGAGCGCCTCCCGGGCCCGGTCGGTGAGGTCGTCAAGGATCGACTGGACGGCCGCGTGGTCGAGCGCCGACTCCTTGGCGACGTGGGTCTGGACATAGTCGTTCTTCACGTCGACCGTCAGCAGGCCGAAGGCGCTCACGTTGCCCGGGTTGGGGGGTACGACGACGCCGGCGAGGTCGAGGATGTCCACGAGCCGGCAGGCCAGCAGCGAGCCGGAGCCGCCGAAGGTGGTCAGCATGAAGTCGCGGACGTCGAGGCCGCGCTTGACGCTGACCTGCCGCAGGGCGTTGGCCTGGTTCCAGGCCGAGATCTCGAGGATGCCGGTGGCGCAGCGCTCGAAGTCGAGACCGAGCTGCTCGGCGAGGTCGGCGATGCCCGTCCGGGCCGCCTCCACGTCGAGCGGGATCTCGCCGCCGAGCAGGTGGGGAGGGATCCGGCCGAGGGTGACGTGGGCGTCGGTGATGGTCGGCTGGGTGCCGCCCTTGGCGTAGCAGAGCGGGCCCGGGTCGGCGCCGGCCGAGTGCGGGCCGACCTTGAGGGTGCCCTCGGGCGACAGCCAGGCGATCGAGCCGCCACCGGCGCCGACGGTCACGACGTCGATCATCGGGATCTTGCTCGGGTAGGCGCCGACGGTGCCCTCGGTGGTGAGGGTCGGCTCGCCGTCGAGGACGACGGACACGTCGGTCGACGTACCGCCGCCGTCGCAGGTGAGGATCTTCGGAAAGCCGGCGACCTTCGCGATGAGCGCGGCGCCCAGCGCGCCGGCCGCGGGGCCGGACAGCACCGTGGTGATCGGCTGGTGGACGACCTCGTCGGCCGACAGCACGCCGCCGTTGGACTTCATCACGTAGAACGGGATCTCGTTGCCGGTGAACCCGAGCAGCCGGTCGGAGATGTTGGTGACGTAGCGGCTGACGTTGGGCTTCACGGCCGCGTCGACGAGCGTGGTCATCGAGCGCTCGTACTCGCGGTACTCGCGCAGCACCTCGCTCGAGATGGAGACGATCGCGTCAGGGTGCTCGCGGCGCAGGATGTCGCGCATCCGCAGCTCGTGGGCGTCGTTGGCATAGGCGTGGATCAGGCAGACGCCGATGGTGGTGATGCCCTGGTCCTTGAACCAGCGGGCCGCCGCGACGGCCGCCTCCTCGTCGAAGGGACGGATCTCCGCACCGGTGAAGTCGAGACGACCACCCACCGTGCGCACGCGGTCCGCCGGGACGATGCGGTCGGGCTTGACCCAGAAGTAGGAGTTCCCGTAGCCGTCGGGCACCGACTGGCGGGCGATCTCGAGCATGAACTCGTAGCCCTCGGTGGTGATGAAGCCGAGCGCCTCGACCTTGCCCTCGAGCAGCTTGTTGGTCGCCACCGTCGTGCCGTGCGAGACGGCCGTGATGTCGCTGCCCCMGGCACCGACGATGTCGAGGATCTTCTCGATGCCGGCGATGAAGCCGTCTGCCGGGTTGCCCGGCGTGCTGGGTGTCTTCGTGGTGACCAGCTCACCCGAGTCCTCGTCGAAGGCGACCACGTCGGTGAACGTGCCCCCGGTGTCGATGCCGATCCTGATCCGCCGCGCGCTCATGGGGACGATTCAACCGATCCGGCCGTCGTGGTGGCCACGGCAGAGTTTGCCGACGGAAGGGCAGATCGTTGGCAGAAGTGACCACCCGCCGCACCCGGTGAGAAGGAGACCTTCGACCGGTCCCATCAGTCCACCAGTTTTGGGCATGACGCCCGACAACCGGTGGGCCTACCGTGCGAAAGGAGGCTTGCCGATGAACCGCAGCAGACATCTCGCAGCCGGAGTCATCGGGGTGCTCCTGACCGCAACACTTGTCACCACGCCCGCCGAGGCGACCTGGCCCGGGCCGAACGGGATGATCAGCTACGTCGGTGGCCTGGGCGGGAACTCGCCGGACCACCAGGTGTACGTGATCAACCCCGACGGCAGTGGACGCCACCGCCTCACGAACGTGGGCGGCAATGGGATCTTCCACCCCGAGTGGTCGCCCGACGGCAACCGCCTCGTGGCATGGGAGCAGGAGCAGTTCGGGCAATCCGGCACGACCGTGGTGCTGAACGCCGACGGCACGGGGCGCACCGTCGTGTCGACCGAAGCGGTCAAGGCGTCGTGGTCACGGGACGGGTCGAAGCTCGTCTACGTGACACCCATCGGCCCCGTGGGTCCGTTCAGCGGCTTCGAGCAGGTCATGACGATCGCTCCCAACGGCACCGGACGCACCCAGCTGACGAGCATCCCCACCTTCAAGTGGATCGCCCGGTGGTCGCCGACCGACGCGAAGATCGCGTTCGGTTCGTCCCACAACACGTCCTCACCGGACCCGGATGACTATCCCGGCGGGATCTCGGTCATCGACGCGGACGGCACCGACAGGGTCAAGGTGGTCGATGTCAACGGTTACGTGGACCAGCTCGACTGGTCGCCCGACGGCACGAGGGTTGCGTTCATCGCCCAGCCGTGCACCCTCGTCCCGGTCGTGGCAGGGCCCGTGCCGCTGGACTGCGAGCACGGCTTCGGCGGTCCGGGCCCCGAGTACCACCCGAACCTCTACGTCGTGACCCTTGCGACTGGTGTCGTCACTGCGATCACCCAGGACCGTCGAGGATGGACCAGCGTGGCCTGGTCGCCGGACGGCACGAAGCTTGCCGCCACCGTCAACGTGGGCGCATCGGGCGATCCGGCTGTGGTCACGCTGCCCGCTGGAGGCGGGGCGTTCACGACGGTGATCGAGCCGGGCAACATCGACGTGTGCACCGACGAGGGGTGTGCCGAGGTGCCTGAAGCCGTCTCGTCCGTCGACTGGCAGCCGTGCACCACCGGGACATCGTCCTGCAGGGCGGTGACGTCGGTCGACGTCTCCACCGACCTCGACGGTCCGACTGCGTCCCCTCCACTGGAAGACCTGTCCTACGAGGCGCGACTGAGCAACAGCGGTCCGGACGCGGCACCAGCGGCCACACTGAGGCTCGACTGGTCCGGTGGCGCCACCTTCCGGTCGGTGACGGCACAGGTGCCGTGCACCCTGGGAGTCAGCTCGCTCGTCTGCTCCGCTGGTTCCCTCGGCCGTGGGGTCGACCGCAACGTGACTCTGCATCTCGTGGCACCGACGGTCCCCACGACCGTGCACGTCACCGCGACGGCCGGCACGTCGGCGTCCGATGCCCTCCCTGGCAACGACGTCCGCAGCCTCGACACGCTCATCAGCAGCGATCCGGGAACGTCGACACCACCGCCGACGCCGACCACGCCGACCACGCCCCCGACCACCTCGCCAGCCATCGTCGACGGTGACGGCGACGGCATGCCCGACAGCAGGGACAACTGTCCCGCACGGAACAACCGCGACCAGAGCGACGTCGACGGTGACGGCCACGGCGATGCCTGCGACCCCGTGCACCACCGCACCGTGATGCTGACGATGCGCAAGCACCTGGTCGCCAAGGGAGCGCTGTCCGCCACGGGCAGTCCGTCCTGCGCCCGCGGCCAGCGAGTCGTCCTGCAACGACGCGCGGCATCGGCGTGGCGCCGGGTCGCTGCTGTCACGACCAGTCCGAACGGGCGCTTCCGCGCCTCGGTCGCGGACCGCGCGGGCACCTACCGCGTCACCGTCACAGCAAGCACCTTGGACGACGGCTGGACCTCGTGCGGCCGCGCGAGGTCGTCGACCGCGGGGCATCGACACAGGTGACGGCGCGGTGGCGCGCTCACAGGCGACAGAGGTGAAATAGGTGAAGGGCCCTCGCCGGTATGAGCGCCAAGGGCCCTTCTGGTGACCGGTCGTGGTGATGCTCCCGGTCGATCGCTCTCTCCGTCTCGTCCCAGCCACCTCATCACCTGGTGCCTGCGACGTTCCCCGGCGTACCGGTTCCCGTCGTGCGGACTCGTCTTCCAGAGCCATCCCGCCTCCCCTTGCGGGGCTGCGTAGGGAGAGTTCTATGCCCTGCGTCACACCGTCCGCAAGGCCTTCGGCGAGGCTTTTTCCACATACTCCGGGTTCCGGCGCGTCGTGCACAGCGAGGGCCTCGCCGTCCCCAGGTCTCAGCACTTCTCCACACGTTCGTGCACAGCTTCCTCCACACCGCCGTCGCCATCGAGGACACGGGCGAGGACCTGGTCGAGGGTCAGCTGCGCACCCTCGGCGCGCAGGTCCTCGAACCGCTCGTCACCCAGGGCGCTGCGGAGCGCGGCCACCACCCGGTCGTGCTCGGGCACGTCGCCCGGGTGGCGCCGGGCGCCGAGGACGCGCAGAGCCTCGTCGCCCGCGCCGACGAGCACCGCCCCCAGCTCCGGGCGACCCAGCGCGTGCTCGGGCCCGGCCAGCTGGGACACGGTCCACGCCGCCATCAGCCGCCGGCCCTGCGACCAGCAGATGCGCAGCGCCTGGTGGGTGAGCCGCCTGGCCTCCTCGTGGTCGCCGCGGTGGTCGGCCAGGTAGCTGAGGTTGGAGAGGAACACGCTGACGTACATCTCGTCGCCCAGGTCGCCGGAGATCTGGAGGCCCTCCTCGTAGGCCTCGCGGGCCTCCTCGTCGCGCCCGGCGACCCGCGTCAGCTCACCGCGGATGTTGAGCACCTGCGCGACGAGCGCGGGACTGCCGACGCCGCGCCCCAGCGCGAGCGCCTCGTCGTTCGTCCGCATGGCGAGCCCGGTCTGCTCGACGTCCGCGATGTACGTCGCCGAGGTGACGGCGAGCCCGTACGCCACGAGCCGGGTCTCCCCCAGCTCCCGGAACAGGACCGTCGCGCGCTCCCAGTGGGTGCGTGCCTCGGGACGGCTGGAGGGGAACGCCATGAACCCGGCCGCCAGGTGGATCCGTGCCGAGATGTAGGGGTCGAGCCGGTCCTCCACGGCAAGCATCTCGTCGATCCAGCGCAGCCCCTCGGCATGGTTGCCCTCGAGGAACCAGTAGGCGCCCAGCGCCGCGGTGATGCGCGCGGTCAGCGGCAGGTCGCCGGTGCGCGCCGCCCACGCGTGCGCCGCCCGCACCTCCTGCAGCATCTCGCTGATGTCGTCGAGCCAGCGGTAGGTCGCGTCGGTCCAGCGGCGCTCGTAGAGGTCGTCGAGCCAGGACGAGAAGTACGCCGCGTGGCCGGCCCGGGCGGCCTCACGGTCCCCGTCGACCAACCGGGCGGCGTGGTCCCGCACGAGCGCGAGCATCCCGAAGCGCGGCTCGTTGCGGTAGCCGGTCGTACGCCGCACCAGGCTGTGGTCCACCAGGACGCTGAGCGGGTCGACCACGTCGCCCTCGGCCCACACCGCCTCCACGGCCTCCAGCGGCACGGCCCCGTGGAACACCGTGAACAGCCCGAACAGGCGCTGCTCCGCCGGGCCGAGCAGCTGCAGGCTCCAGTCGATCGTCGCCGGGATGGTCTGTTGCCGGTCCGGCAGGTCGCGCCCCGCGCCGGCCGCCGATCCCAGGCGGCTGGTCAGCCGCTCGCGCAGCAGCGACGGGGAGAGCGTGCGCAGGTGTCCCCCGGCGATCTCGATCGCGAGCGGCAGGCCGTCCACTGCGCGGCAGATCGCCACGACGTCCGCGGTGTGGTGCGCCAGCTCGAAGTGCGGGTCGACGGCGGTGGCGACCTGGTCGAAGAGGGCGACGGCGTCCGCAAGGCCACCGGATCCCTCGCTGCTCTCGACGGCGAGGGGGTGCACCTCGTGGACGTGCTCACCGGCGACGCGCAGCCGCGCCCGGCTGGTCACCAACACCCTCAGGTCGGTGGACCACTGCAGCATGTCCGCCACGAGGTCGGCGGCCTCGACCACGTGCTCGAAGTTGTCGAGGACCAGCAGCAGGTCCTGGCGCTGGAGCGCCTCCTCGAGCATCTGCACCACGTTGGAGTTGTCGCCGGAGCGGATGCCGAGCTCGCTCACGGCCAGCTCGGCGACGAGCCCCGCGTCCGCGACCTTCGTGAGGTCGACGTAGCAGGTCCGTCGCGAGGTGGCCTCGCCCCAGGCGTGCGCCACCTCGGCCGCCAGCCGGGTCTTGCCGACCCCACCGATGCCGAGCAACGTCACCAGCCGGTGGTCCTCGAGCAGGGAGAGGACCGCGGCCACGTCGCCGTCGCGGCCCACCGTCGCAGTCGCGGGCCGCGGCACCCGGGTCGCGCTCGCACCCGGCGCCGCGGACAC
>NZ_JBFUMR010000046.1:0-25566 GCF_054049275.1 Nocardioides sp. P5_E3 | reverse complement strand
GTCGAGGCGCGGCAGGCGGCGCAGGTCCAGGCGGTGGCGACGGCGATCCGCGCCGGCGACCGCGCCGAGTCCTCACGGCCCGCGAGCGCCGAGGCGACGACGACCCCGTCGGATGCCCTGGCCGCCCTGCGGGAGGCGATCGAGGCGGGCAGCACCGTGGTCATCGGCTACGTCGACGGCCACGGCGCGAACGGCGAGCGGGTCGTCGACCCGCGCCGCCTCGACGGCGGCCGGCTGTCGGCCTACGACCACCGCGCCGACGACGTCCGGGAGTTCGCCGTGCACCGCATCACCGGTGTGCGCCGCGCCTGATCACCCCGACACGCCTGACGCCCGCGTGGGCTCCTCCGTAGACTTGGACGATGGACTTCATCCGGTACGCCGAGCGCGCAGCATCGCTCGTCAACGCCGACCTCGCCGACGAGGAGGCGCTGCGCGAGCACCTCGCCGACCGCTCGTGGCTGCACCGCTCCGTGGTCGCGGGGGACGTCGAGTCCGTGCGGGCCTTCCAGTCCGAGCTGCGGCCCGTGTTCGAGGCCTCCGACGTCGACGACGTCGCACTGGTGGTGAGCTCGCTCAACGACCTGCTCGCCGAGCACCCGGTCACGCCGATGATCTCCGACCACGACCCCGACAACCTCCACATGCACGTGGCCAACCGCGCGGCCTCCGTCGCCGAGCTCCTGGTCGGCGAGGCGCTGATGGGACTAGCCAACCTCGTGTGCGACCTCGGCGCCACCCGCCTCGGGATCTGCTCGGAGACTCGCTGCGACCAGGTCTTCGTCGACACCTCCCCCAACCAGTCGCGCCGCTACTGCTCGGACCGGTGCTCCTCGCGCGCCAACGTCGCGGCCTTCCGCGCGCGGCGTCGTGCCGAGCAGGTGGACGCACCGGCCACCGACCGAGCCACGGCGGCGTCCTCGTGAGGGCCACCGGATGAACGACGGACCACTCATCGTCCAGTCGGACAAGACGCTGCTGCTCGAGGTCGACCACCCCGCGGCCGCCGAGGCCCGCAAGGCGATCGCCCCGTTCGCGGAGCTCGAGCGCTCGCCCGAGCACATCCACACCTACCGCTTGACGCCGCTGGGGCTCTGGAACGCGCGAGCCGCCGGGCACGACGCCGAGCAGGTCGTCGACGCCCTGCTGTCCTGGTCGCGCTACGCCGTGCCGCACGCCCTGCTCGTCGACGTCGCCGAGACGATGGGCCGCTACGGGCGCCTGCGCCTGGAGAAGCACCCCGTCCACGGCCTGGTGCTGTCCTCCATCGACCGCCCGGTGCTCGAGGAGGTGCTCCGCGCGAAGAAGGTCGCCGGGATGCTCGGCGCGCGGCTCGACGACGACACCGTCGCGGTCCACCCCAGTGAGCGCGGCAACCTCAAGCAGGCGCTGCTCAAGCTCGGCTGGCCCGCCGAGGACTTCGCGGGCTACGTCGACGGCGAGGCCCACGCCATCGACCTCGCCGAGGACGGCTGGACGCTGCGCCCCTACCAGCGCGAGGCCGCCGAGTCCTTCTGGGACGGCGGCTCCGGCGTCGTGGTGCTCCCCTGTGGTGCCGGCAAGACGATCGTCGGAGCTGCCTCGATGGCCCACGTCGGCGCCACCACGCTCATCCTCGTGACCAACACGGTCAGCGCCCGCCAGTGGAAGGACGAGCTGGTCGCCCGCACCTCACTGACCGAGGACGAGATCGGCGAGTACTCCGGAGCCGTCAAGGAGGTCCGTCCGGTCACGATCGCGACCTACCAGGTGCTGACGACCAAGCGGAAGGGCGTCTACCCGCACCTCGAGCTGCTCGACGCCCGCGACTGGGGCCTCATCGTCTACGACGAGGTGCACCTGCTGCCGGCGCCGATCTTCCGGATGACGGCCGACCTGCAGGCGCGTCGCCGGCTCGGCCTCACCGCCACCCTCGTGCGCGAGGACGGCCGGGAGGGCGAGGTCTTCTCGCTCATCGGACCCAAGCGCTACGACGCCCCGTGGAAGGACATCGAGGCGCAGGGCTACATCGCGCCCGCCGACTGCGTCGAGGTGCGCGTGAGCCTGCCCGACGGCGAGCGGCTGGCCTACGCGACCAGCGACCCCGACACCCGCTACCGCCTCGCCTCGTGCACCCACGCCAAGATCGATGTCGTACGACGCCTCGTGCAGCAGCACGCAGGCCAGCCGACCCTGGTGATCGGGCAGTACATCGACCAGCTCGACGAGATCGCCGAGATGCTCGACGCCCCCGTGATCAAGGGCGAGACCCCGGTCAAGGAGCGGCAGCGGCTGTTCAACGCCTTCCGCTCCGGCGAGGTCGGCCTGCTCGTGGTGAGCAAGGTCGCCAACTTCTCGATCGACCTGCCGTCGGCCGAGGTGGCGATCCAGGTCAGCGGGTCGTTCGGCTCGCGCCAGGAGGAGGCCCAGCGGCTCGGGCGGCTGCTGCGCCCCAAGACCGAGGGCCGCAGCGCGCACTTCTACACGATCGTCTCGCGCGACACCGTGGACGCCGACTTCGCACAGAACCGGCAGCGCTTCCTCGCCGAGCAGGGCTACGCCTACCGGATCGTCGACGCCGGCGACCTGCCGTCCCCCGCCTAGCCGTCGGGCCGAGGTCCGCCGCGGGGCCCGGCCCGAAGATCGCTCGCGGCGGGCACGAGCGACCTTCGAGCAGGGACGTCAGCCCAGCGTGCTGGTGTCGATGACGAAGCGGTAGCGCACGTCGGAGGCCAGCACCCGCTCGTACGCCTCGTTGACCTGGTCGGCACCGATCACCTCGACCTCGGCGGCGATGCCGTGCTCGGCGCAGAAGTCGAGCATCTCCTGGGTCTCGGCAATGCCGCCGATCATCGACCCGGCGAAGGAGCGCCGGCCGCCGATGAGCGACATCGCGTTGACGGGCAGCGGCGCCGGCGGGGCGCCGACGTTGACGAGGGTGCCGTCGACGGCCAGCAGGCCGAGGTGGGCGTTCACGTCGATCGAGGCGCTCACCGTGTTGACGATGAGGTCGAAGCGACCGGCCAGGGCCTCGAACGTGTCGGGGTCCGAGGTCGCGAAGTAGTGGTCGGCCCCCAGCCGCAGGCCGTCCTCCTGCTTCTTCAGCGACTGCGAGAGCACCGTGACCTCGGCACCCATCGCGTGGGCGATCTGCACGGCCATGTGGCCGAGCCCGCCGAGACCGACGACGGCGACGCGACGGCCCGGGCCGGCCTTCCAGCGACGGAGCGGGGAGTACGTCGTGATGCCGGCGCACAGCAGCGGCGCGGCAGCTGCCGGGTCGAGGCCCTCCGGCACGGAGAGCACGAAACCTGCGTCCACGACGACGTGCGTGGAGTAGCCACCCTGGGTGGTGGTGCCGTCGACGTCGGTGACGGCATAGGTGCCGATCATGCCCTTGACGCAGTACTGCTCGTCGCCGTTGCGGCAGTTGTCGCACTCGCCGCACGAGTTGACCATGCAGCCGACGCCGACGCGGTCGCCGACGCGGTGGCTGGTGACGTCGCCGCCGACCTGCTGGACGGTGCCGACGATCTCGTGGCCCGGCACGACGGGGAAGGGCTGCGGGCCCCAGTCGCCGTTGACGGTGTGGATGTCGGAGTGGCAGATGCCGGCGTACTCGATCGCGATGAGCACGTCGTGGGCGCCGACCTCACGACGCTCGATGGTGGTGGGGGCCAGCGGCTCACCGGCCGAGGGGGCTGCGTAGGCGTTCACGCGCATGGGGGTTGGTCCGTCCTTCTGTGGGGGTGCTGACCGGGGTGTGGCCGGTCAGTGGATCGGGTCGTGCGTGACCGCGCGGAGCTCGTCGGCGAGCGCCCGCGCCTGGTCGGAGACCTGCTCGCTGCGCGCCGCGTCACCCTCCTGGACCGCCTGCCAGTAGGCGATCTTGAGGTCCACGTAGCGCTGGCGGAGCACCAGTGCCCTGGCCTCGGTCGCGAGGCGTTCCTGCTGCTCGCGCAGCAGCCGCTCCTGGTCCGCGGCGACGTCCGCACCGAGCCGGTTGTTGGCCATGTAGAGGCGCATGTCGCCCACCGACATCCCGGTGGCGGCGAGGCAGGAGACCCACATGAGCTGGTCCAGGTCCTCGTCGTCGTAGACGCGGTGCCCACTGCTGGCGCCACGGCTGATCGGGGCGATGACCCCGATCTGCTCGTAGTAGCGCAGCGTGCTGGCCGGCAGGCCGGTGAGGGCTGCCGCCTCCTTGATGGAGTAGCTGCGGGGCAGGGCGTGGCTGGTCACGTCATCGACGGTAGGAACTTCGAGTACTCGAAGTCAAAAGGCAGCGGGCGCCACCAGCGGGCCACTTCGGACGCTTGGCTAGCCTCGACCGCGTGACCCTCCGTGACCGCCTCGGCGCCGAGCTGTTCAGCAAGGTCGCCGGCCCCGACGGCCCGCGCAACCGGCAACGTGTCCACGGCACGCCGGGCCCGCGCTGGTTCACCCCCGACTCCCCCATCGGCCGGGTCCACGGCGACGCCTCGATGTTCGTCGGCGGCATCCGCGCGATCATGCTCCAGTCCCTGCACCCGGCCGCGATGCAGGGCGTGGCCGACCACTCCGGCTACCGCGGCGACATGTGGGGACGGCTCGCGCAGGTCTCGACCTACATCGCGATGACCACGTTCGGCGCCGAGAAGGACGCCCTGCAGATGATCCGCGCCGTCCAGCGCGCGCACGAGTCGGTGACCGGCACGATGCCCGACGGCACGCCGTACGCCGCCTCCGACCCGCACCTGCTCGGGTGGGTCCACGCCGCCGAGATCCACAGCTTCCTCGTCGCGCACGACCGCTACGGCCACCGGCCGCTCGTCGGGGCGGAGCGGGACGAGTACGTCGCCCAGGCCGCCGTCGCGGCCGGGCACCTCGGCGTGCTCGACCCCCCGCGGTCCGAGGAGGACCTGCGCGCCACGCTGGCGGCGTACGCCCCGGAGCTCCGCGGGACCCCGGCCGCCCACGAGGCGATCCGCTTCCTGCTGCTGCACCCCGACCTCCCCGTGGCGGCGCGTCCGGGCTACCTCGCGCTCGCCTCGGCCGCCATCGGCCTGCTGCCGGCCGACGCGCGCCGCGAGCTGCGGCTGCCGCCCGTGCCCCGGGTGACCAACCGCGTGCTGGGCGCCGCAGCCACCCGGACCATCCGATGGGCGATGGCCTCCGGCCACGCCGAGGCGCGCGAGCTGCACGAGGCGACCCAGCGGTGAGCCTCGCCGACCGCTGGCCCCTGCCCGACCACCACGCGCTCCGCGACGACCTGCTGGCGGCCTGGGACCGGTCCGGCTACCACGACCTGCGCCACCTCGAGGAGGTGCTCGACCGGCTCGAGGTGCTGGCCGCGGCGGGCGCGCCCTTCGACCGCACCGTCGTTGACCTCGCAGCGTGGTTCCACGACGCCGTCTACGACGGGGCCGACGACGACGAGGAGCGCTCCGCCCGCTGGGCCGAGGGCGCGCTGCCGGCGACCTGGGCGGACGAGGTGGCGCGGCTGGTGCGGATGACCGTCGAGCACCGCCCCGCCGACGACGACCCGGCGGGCGCCGCGCTCAGCGACGCGGACCTGGGCATCCTGGCCGCACCCCGGGGGCGGTACGACGCCTACGTGGCCGGGGTGCGCGCGGACTTCGCGCACGTCGGCGACGCCGACTTCCGGGCCGGCCGGGCAGCCGTGCTGCGCGACCTGGTCGCCCGGGCGCACCTCTTCAGCACCTCGCACGCGCGCGAGCTGTGGGAGGACGCCGCGCGGGCGAACCTCCAGCGCGAGCTCGCGGACCTCAGCGGTCGTTGAGCTGGAGGTAGACCGTGAAGCGGTCGTGCCGGTAGCAGGTGCGCGAGACCTCGACGATGCGGCCGTCGGACACGGCACGGCGGGCGTGGCGCAGCACCGGGTCACCCTCCTCGACCTCGAGGATCGCGGCCTCGTCGGCGCTCGCGCGGTCGGCGCTGATGGAGTCCTCGACCTCGGTCGGGCGCAGGCCCCGGGCGCCGAGCGCCTCGTAGAGACTGGTGGGGGTGCCGTGCTGGAGGAAGCCGGGCAGCAGGACCTCGTTGAGGTAGGCGTCCTCGACGCACACGATCGCCTGGTCGGCGCGGCGCAGGCGGCGCCAGTGGAGAACGGGGTCACCGGGCGAGATGTCGAGCGCCCTCGCGACGCCGGGGCCGGCCTGCTCCACGCGGGCGAGGAGCGTCTGCGACTCGGGCAGCATCCCGCGTCGGCGGATCTCCTCGGTGAACGAGGTGAGCCGGCCTGAGGTCCGGGGTGGCTGGGCGACGAAGGTGCCGCGGCCGGGGATCCGCTCGAGGAGGCCCTCGGCGACGAGGGCGTCGAGCGCCTGGCGTACGGTCATCCGCGCGACACCGAAGCGGGCCACGAGCTCGCGCTCGGACGGGGCTGCGGAACCGGGCGGCTGGGTCTCGATGAGGCCCCTCACGTGCTCGCGGACCTGGACGTGCTTCAGTGCCCGCTGACGCGGGACGACGAGGTCCACGGGTTCCATGACACTCAGGCTATGACTGGGCTGGACCGGCAGTCTGCAAATTGACCAAGCCTGTGGCAAACCCTTGACAATTTCTTGATGTTCGAACGGATGTTCGACTCATCGCGTACCATGGGCCTCGTGGACTTCCAGTCGTCCCTGTTCGCCGACGCCGCCGCGGATTCCGCGGTGCTGTCTCCTGAGCGTCGCCTGCTGTCCCACGGAGCGTGGGTCGATGTCCAGCGCAACTGGCTCCACGACCCCGACACCGTGTTTTCCGCACTCGTCGATCGCGTGCCCTGGCGGGCCGAACGGCGCGAGATGTACGACGCCGTGGTCGACGTGCCGCGGCTGGTGCACACCTACCTCGCCGCCGACCCGCTCCCCCATCCCGCGCTCACCCAGGCGCGCACGGCGCTCAGCGAGCACTACCTCCCCGAGCTCGGTGAGCCGTTCGTGACGGCCGGGTGCTGCTACTACCGCGACGGTCGCGACTCCGTCGCGTGGCACGGCGACACGATCGGCCGCGGCCGCACCGCCGACACCATGGTCGCCATCGTGAGCGTCGGCGACCCCCGCCGGCTGCTGCTGCGCCCGCGGGGCGGGGGTGCGTCGATCGCGCTGACCATGGGCCACGGCGACCTGGTCGTGATGGGCGGGTCGTGCCAGCGCACCTGGGAGCATGCCGTGCCCAAGGTCGCCCACTCCGGACCGAGGCTGTCGGTCCAGTTCCGCCCGCTCAACGTCTTCTGATCACGACCTCCGCAGCAGCCGTCGCAGCAGCACCAGCACGACGAGGGCGGCCAGCGCCTGCTTCCAGTACGACTTGGCGAGCACGGGGAGCACCGCGCTGCCGAGGTCGAGCGCCTCGGGCTCCCGCGGCGGCGGCCTCGGCGGTGCCGGCGGCGCGGGAGGCACGGGCGGCGATGGCTGCGCAGCACTCCCCGCGGCGGCGACCGGCGGCTCTGCAGGCTCGCCGCCCACCAGGGACGCGGCGCCCGGCGACGAGTCGGTCGCGTCGCTCGACTCGGCGGGCCCGGCCAGCCGCTGCTCGAGGCAGGCGACGAACTGCCCGAGCAGCTTGTCGRAGACGTCYTGCATCACCCCGCGCCCGAACTGCGCCGGCTTGCCGGTGATGGCCAGGTCGGTCTCCACCGACACGTCGGTCGAGCCGTCGGCCTCGGCCATCGAGACCGTGACCTTCGCACCCGCCGTGCCGTTGCCGCGCTTGTCCTTGCCCTTGGCGTCGACGACGAAGCGGTGGGCCTCTTCGTCCTTCTCGACGAACGTGCCGCTGCCGTTGTACAGCAGCGCGATCGGGCCGAGCTTGACCTTCACCGACCCGGAGAACGACTCCTCGTCGGCCTCCGTCACCTGGGCGCCGGGGAAGCACTCGGCGACCGAGGCGATGTCGTTGAAGTGCGCCCAGGTCTCCTCGACCCCGATCGGGACGGTGAACCGGTGGCTCAGCTCCACTACAGCGCCCCCGCGGCCTTGAGCACGGCCCGGCCGGTCAGCACCCGCGCGAGGTGCTGGCGGTAGTCGGCGGCGCCGTTGAGGTCCGAGGGCGGGTTGGTCCCCTCGGCCGCGAGCTGCGACGCCTCGCGTACGCCGTCCTCCGTCGCGCTGGCACCGGCGAGGGCCTGCTCGGTGGCGGTCGCGCGCAGCGGGGTCGAGCCCATGTTGGTCAGCCCCACGCGGGCCTCGTCGATCGAGCCCCTGACCGTCGCGGCGATGGCGACGATCGGCCACTGGTGGGCCACCCGCACGAACTTCTCGTAGTGGGCGCCCCAGCCGGTGTGCTTGGGGATGCGCACCTCGGTGAGGATCTCGTCGTCACCGATGGCGGTCTCGAAGAGGTCGACGAAGAAGTCCGCGGCGTCGACCGTGCGGGTGCCACCGGGACCGGCGATGACGAACTGCGCGCCGAGCGCGAGTGCCGGCGCACCGAGGTCACCGGCGGGATCGGCGTGTGCCAGCGCGCCGCCGAAGGTGCCGCGGTGCCGGATCTGCGAGTCCGCGACCTCCGCGGCTGCCTTGGACAGCAGGAGCGCGTGCTCCTTGACCAGGCTGTCGTCGCGCACGTCGTGGTGGGTGGTCATCGCACCGATCACGAGGGCGTCGCCGTCGTCGCGGATGCCGCGCAGCGAGGAGATGCCGCCGAGGTCGATCACCACCTCCGGTGCGTTGAGCCGCATCCGCAGGACCGGCAGCAGGCTCTGCCCGCCGGCCAAGATCTTCGCGTCGTCGCCGTGCTGGCCGAGCGCGGCGAGCGCCTCCTCGACCGACGTCGGGGCGAGGTAGTCGAACTCCACCGGGATCACTGGCCCGCTCCTTCGTCCTGGTTGAGGGCGCCTTCTTCGAAGTGCGGCATCGCCGCCTGGGGTGTCGGTGCGTCACCGTCGTTGGCGTGGATCGCGCGCCACACCCGCTCCGGGGTGCACGGCATCTGGATGTCGCGGACGCCCAGGTGTCGTACGGCGTCCACGACCGCGTTGACGACAGCCGGGGTCGAGGCGATCGTGCCGGCCTCGCCGACGCCCTTCGCGCCGAGCGAGTTCGTCGTGCAGACGCTCGGCTCCTGGGTGTGCTGGACGTCGAACGAGATCGTGTCGGCCGACGTCGGCAGGAGGTAGTCGACGAACGACCCGCTCACCAGCGTGCCGGCCTCGTCGTGGACGGCCTCCTCCCACAGCGCCTGGGCGATGCCCTGCACCAGCCCGCCGTGCACCTGACCGGCCACGATGAGCGGGTTGATGATCGTGCCGATGTCGTCGCAGCAGGTGTACTTCCGCATCTTCACCGCGCCCGTCTCGGTGTCGACCTCCATGGCGCACAGGTGCGTGCCGTGCGGGTAGTTGAAGTTGACGGGGTCGTACGTCGCCTCGGCGTCGATGCTGAGCTCCATGTCCTCGGGGTAGTTGTGCCCCGTGAACGTCGCCGTGGCGAGCTCCTGGATGGCGACGCCCTGGTCGGTGCCGCGGACGGTGAACCGGCCGCCGGCGTAGTCGAGGTCGTCCTGGTTGGCCTCGAGCAGGTGCGAGGCGAGGTGCCTGGCCTTGTCGATGACCTTGTCGACCGCCTGCACCAGCGCCTCGCCGCCGACCACGAGCGAGCGTGAGCCGTAGGTGTCCAGCCCGCGGTGCGCGACCTGCGTGTCGCCGTGCAGCACCTCGACGTCCTCGAACGGCACGCCGAGCCGGTCGGCGACGATCTGGCTGAACGCCGTCTCGTGCCCCTGGCCGTGCGCGCTCGCACCGGTGACGATCTCGACCTTGCCAGTGGCCAGCATCCGCACGCTCGCGTGCTCCCAGCCGCCGGCGCCGTAGTCGAGGCTGCCGAGCACCCGGCTGGGCGCGAGGCCGCACATCTCGGTGAAGGTGGACACGCCGATGCCGAGCTGGACCCGGTCACCGCGCTCGCGCCGCTCCTTCTGCTCCGCGCGCAGCGCGTCGTAGCCGAAGGACTCCTTCGCCTTCGCCGTGGCCGCTTCGTAGTTCCCGGAGTCGTACTCCAGGCCCGCGACCGTGGTGAACGGGAACTCCTCGTGGGTGATCCAGTTGCGCTCGCGGATCTCCAGCGGGTCCACGCCGACCTCGGCGGCCAGCTCGTCCATCAACCGCTCGATGGCGTACGTCGCCTCGGGCCGGCCGGCGCCGCGGTAGGCGTCGGTGAACGTGGTGTTGGTCAGCACGGTCTGGCACTCGAAGCGGTAGGCCGGGAACTTGTAGATCGCGTTGAACATGAAGGCGCCGAGGACGGGCACACCGCCGCCGACGATCGCGATGTAGGCGCCGAGGTCGGCGTCGAGGTGCACCTTGAGGGCGGTGACCTTGCCGTCCTTGTCGGCCGCGAGGCTCAGCGTCTGCACCTGGTCGCGGCCGTGGTGGGCCGCCATCAGGCTCTCGCTGCGGGTCTCGGTGTACTTCACCGGCTTGGTGAGCCGGCGTGCCACGGCCCAGGCGATCCACTCCTCGGGCGTGGTCTGCAGCTTGCCGCCGAAACCACCACCGACGTCGGGGGCGATGACCCGGATCTTCGACTCGGGTACGCCGGTGGTGGCCGCCAGGGCGAACCTCAGGATGTGCGGGATCTGCGTCGCCGACCACATGGTGATCTGCTCACCGGTCGGGTCCACGACCACGCTTCGCGGCTCCATGAACGCCGGGATCAGCCGCTGCTGGCGGTACTCCCGCTCGATGAGGATCCCGTTGGCGCGGGCGTCCTCGATGGCGGCCTCGACGTCGCCACCGGTGCCGGCCTCGTTGGAGTCGAAGACCCACAACGCGGACTTGTTGGTGCCGAGGTCGGGGTGGGCGAGCACCTCGTCCTCGAGCGCCTTCTTGATCCCGACCACGGCGGGCAGCTCGTCGTACTCGACGTCCACGAGCTCCGCGGCGTCGCGCGCCTCGGCGGCGCTGCGGGCCACGACGACGGCCACCACCTCGCCGGCGAAGGCGACCCGGTCGGCGGGCATCGGCGAGTGGGTCGGCGTCTTCTGGTCGGGCGTGATCGGCCAGGCGTTGATGCAGACGCCGAGCTCGTCGCCGAAGTCCTTGCCGGTCAGCACGGTGACCACGTTGGGCGAGGCCTTGGCGGCCTCGACGTCGATCGAGGTGATGGTCGCGTGGGCGAAGGGGCTGCGCACCATGGCGAGGTGGAGCATCCCGGGGAGGGTGATGTTGTCGGTCCACCGGGTTCGCCCGGTGATCAGCCGCTGGTCCTCCTTGCGGCGCCGGTCCCGGCCGATCTCGGCGACCGGGCGGTCCTGGGTGGCGGTCATGCCTTCGCCCCCTCGGTGGAGCCGGCGGCGTGGAGGACGCTCCTGACGATGTTGTGGTAGCCGGTGCAGCGGCAGAGGTTGCCCTCCATGCCGAGCCGCACCTCCTGCTCCGTGGGGTTCGGGTTCTCGCCCAGGAAGTCGACGGCCTGCATGATCATCCCCGGCGTGCAGAAGCCGCACTGGAGGCCGTGGCACTCGCGGAAGGACGCCTGCACCGGGTGCAGGTCACCCTCGGCGGTGTCGGCGAGGCCCTCGATCGTGGTGACGGTGCGGCCGTTGGCCTGCACCGCGAGCACGTTGCACGACTTCACGCTCGTGCCGTCGAGGTGGACGGTGCACGCCCCGCAGTTGGAGGTGTCGCACCCGATCACGGTCCCAGTCTTGCCGAGCTTCTCCCGCAGGTACTGCACCAGCAGCATCCGGGGCTCGACGTCGTCGGACACCGACGCTCCGTCGACGGTGAGTTGGATCTTGGTCATGCGACTCCTCCGTGCGTGTGAGGTGGATCACTCGCGGCCGACGCTAGGCCCGGCCGGTTGGCAGCCGGTTGGTCGGTCCACACCGGACCTCGGCACCCCACACGCACGGAGGTCGTTGCTCAGTAGCGCAGCACGACGCCCTTCGGCTTCTCCGACAGCACCTGCGCGCTGACGTAGAGGTCACCGTCGGCCCACTCGACCGCGGCGGGCATCATCACCTCGGCGTACGGCTTGGCGGTCGTGCGGCCGGCCTTGATGCGCGAGACCTGGCCACCGAAGAGCTGGGCGACGTAGATGTCACCGTTGTCCGCCACCGCGACACCCGTCGCGCCGGCGAAGCCGGAGGCGACCTCACGGACCTTGCCGGTCGTGGCCTTCACCTTGACCAGGCGACCCTGCGCACCGGTGCTGCCGTCCTCGGGACCACCGGGGAGCAGCGTGACGTAGAGCCAGCCGCCCTTGCCCACCTCGACGTCGGTCGGGACCGGCTCGAAGTTGAAGGTCTTGCCGACGGTGCAGGCCGGGAGCTGGTTGGCCGCTGCCGCCTCCGCCGTGATCACCACGGGCACCGGGGGCAGGACCGCGACGGTCTTGACCTTGCCGTTGGGCTTGACCGACAGGATCGTGTTGCCGGCGGCGTCGGCGACGTACGTCGTGCCCTTGTGCACGGTCGAGCCGTAGGGGTGCGACTCCACGATGCCCGTGTAGGACGCGGGCACCTCCGGCGGCATCTGCGCCGCACAGGCGGCGTCGAGCCCGCCCTCGATGCCGTACGAGACGTCGGCGTCGGGGTTGTGGTCGGCCTCGTAGGCCGACAGGTCGGCGACCTTCTTCGGCTTGGCGCCCGGGCGCATCGACCAGAGCGCGGTCTTGGCGCCCTTGGTCGTCGCGAACTGGACGGTCCCACGGTCCTCGGAGACCGCGCCGACCTCGGTGCCCTTCTTGGCGGCGAAGACCACCTCGGCCTTGGCGCCCGGGGCGACCGCGGTCAGCAGCCCGGCGAAGTTCTGGGCGACGTAGGCGGTGCCGTCGCCGGCGACGACCATGCTGAGTGGCGAGACGAGCTTCTTCGCCACCGTCGTCGCTTCGGGTGCCGTGGAGGCAGTCGCGGCGGGGCTGCCCACGAGGCTCCCCGTGAGCAGGACGACGGCTCCTGACGCCATCGCTCGTCGTGTTGCGGCCATGCTTTCTCCCTCGTACGTGGCCGCACCCCCGTGCGGCGCCTCGACGCAGGATCGTGCACCGCAACCCGAGCGGTCCACTACATTTTGTAGATCTACCCGAAATGGGAGGGGTCACTCCAGGCTGGCGAGCCGGCCCTTCAGCAGCGGCACGACCGGGTGGTGCACGGGCAGCGCGGCCAGGCAGGCCTCGACCACGGCGGTGTCGTACGGGGCCAGCTCGCTGTAGCGCAGCACGGCGTCGGGGTCGGGCTGCGCCAGCAGGGCCTCCCGCACGCTGACGGCGAGGTAGTCGCCCATCTGCACCAGGGCGGGCGAGTCGGTGCCGGGGAGCAGGTCGCCTCCGTAGGCGCGCACGGCGGCGCGCACGTCACCGCGGCGCAGCAGCCGCTGCACCTCCTCGACGTCGGTGACCACGGGCATGGTGAGGCGGTACGGACGCGACGAGAGCTGGCCCGACAGGGCCGCCCGCAGGTGCGACACCTCGGCCTTGAGCGTCGAGGTGGTCACGGACGCATCGCCGTAGAGCAGCGCGTGGAGGTGCTCGACCGAGAGCCCCGAGGGGTGGAGCGCGAGGAGGGCGAGGATCTCGGTCTGCCGCCGGTTGAGGAGCAGCCGTTGGCCGTCGAGCCACACCTGCGCCGTGCCGAGGAGGGTCAGGGTGAGGCCGGGGTCGGTCGGCGCGACGTCGCCCGCCAGCGTCGTACGACGGTCGGTGGGGAGGGCGCCCTCGATCAGCCGCGCCATCACGCGCGCGGTGGCGAGGCCGATGGGGTGCGAGCGGTCCCAGGTCGTCGACAGGTCGATCACGCCGAGCGAACGGCCGGTCACCGGGTCGAAGACCGGGGCCGCCCAGCAGACCCAGTTGTGCACGACCTCGGCGTAGTGCTCGGCGCTGAAGACCATCGACGGGGCGCCCGTGCGGCCGGCGATGGCCAGCGCGTTGGTGCCGACGCTCGCCTCGTCCCACCGACCGCCGGGGACGAAGTTCACCGTCTCGGCCTTGCGGCGCATCACGCGGCCGCCATAGGTCCAGAGGATCCGCGTCTGTTCGTCGGTGACCGCGACCACGAGGTCGCCGTCCTCGGCCGTGCGCCGGAGCTCGTCCTGCACCCGGGACACCGCGGTCTGCAGGGGCGAGGCCTTCCAGAAGTCGGCCGTGTCGCCCTCGTCGTCGAGCGGCGCGTGGGTCACCGCGGGCGACACCACGCCCGACAGCTCCCAGCTGCGCAGGATCTCCGGTCGGACCGCGTCGGCGTCACCGGCCTCGACGAAGCGCGTCCAGGCGCGGACGGCGTCCACGCGTCGGGCGTGCAGGTCCTCGCTGGTCATGGCGGCTCTCCCGGTGGTCGCCGCAAACCTAGCCCGAGTGTGATGGGCGCAACAGGGAATCCGCCCGGAGGTCACTCGAAGGGATCGCCCGAGGGCTTCAGCCCACGCGCTGGAAGGTGGCGACGACGCCGGGGTGGTCGGTGACCAGGTTCCGGTAGGAGTGGAAGGAGTGGATCCGGAAGTCGGAGTCACGCTCGCCCATCACGTAGTCGATCCCCGATCCCCGACGGTGCCTGTCGGCGGAGTAGTTGGTCTCCAGCCGCAGCGGCTTGGTGATCCGGCCCTTCACGAGGTTGTCGGTCGTGTCCCGGTTCGCCGTGACGTTGCAGTCGCACATCGCGACGAACTGGTGCGCGTCGGGCGTGTCCTCCTTGATCGAGCGGATCCGGCTGGCCATCCGCCACATCGCCTCCACGCCGCGACGGTTGGCGTAGTTGGGGCCACCGGAGTGGCGGTTGTGGAGGTGGTTGGGCAGGTGGAAGCTCAGGGCGCGGATCGTGTGGCCGGTCTTCCGGTGCCGGAGCACGGCCGCCACGCCGTACTGGTCGTGGGCGATCCGACCGGAGTAGCGCCGCCACGTCGTGCCGGTCAGGAGGGGCGCCCAGGTCTTCTCGACCTCCCAGACCTTCTTGTCGAAGGCGATCGGGTTGTCGTCGGTGCCGGTCGGGCCCTTCGGCATCAGCAAGGTCCACGACTTCGGCAGGGCCGCGCGCAGCGCCGGGCGGCTGAAGAGCCGCTCCTGGAAGCCGATGACCGAGGCGTCGCCGTCCAGCACCTGCGCGATGTCGTGACGCATGCCCGCGACGCGCATCCCCTTCTTGAGGTTGAGCGTCGCGACGCCGAACTTCTCACCGGAGGCGAACGCCTTGGGAGTCCGATCCTGCTGGCGTGCCTGTGCCGGCGAGCCGCCGACCGCGAGGCCGGTGAGCAGCAGGACGACCGCGACGAGAGCGGCGGTGGGGCGGACGAGGACACGGGGCGGCGCGGGGAGCAAAAACATCCCGAAGACCATAAGTGAGCCCCACACGACGGGCCAATTCGTCGTCGTGGTACGGCGCTGCCCTCGCGTCAGTCGTCGTGGTGGATGCGACCCTCCGTCGCGGCCAGCCGCTCCCCCGAGCCGCCCCACTGGCGGGCCACGATCTCCGCCGCGATGGACACGGCGGTCTCCTCGGGGGTGCGCGCGCCGAGGTCGAGCCCGATCGGCGAGGACAGCAGGGACAGCTCGTCTTCGCCCAGCCCTGCGTCGACGAGCCGGGCCAGCCGTTCGTCGTGCGTACGACGCGAGCCCATGGCGCCGATGTAGCCGGGCCGCACGTCCTCGTCGAGGCGCAGCGCGACCTCGAGCAGCGGCACGTCGAACTTGGGGTCGTGGGTCAGGACCGCCAGGACCGTCCGTCGGTCGATGCGTCCGGCGTCGAGCTCGGCCTGCAGGTAGCGGTGCGGCCAGTCGACGACCACCTCGTCGGCTCCCGGGAAGCGTGACGTCGTGGCGAAGACGGGACGGGCGTCGCACACCGTGACGTGGTAGCCCAGGAAGGAGCCGACCTTGGCGACCGCGGCCGCGAAGTCGATCGCCCCGAAGACCAGCATCCGCGGCTTGGGGGCGAAGCCCCAGACGAAGATGCGCATCCCCTCGCCGCGCCGCTCGCCGTCCGGGCCGTAGGTCAGGGTGGCGTTGGTGCCCGCCGCGAGCACGCCGAGGGCGTCGTCGTGGACCGCGGCGTCGGCCCGCGGGGAGCCGAGGCTCCCGGCCGCGGCCTCGTGCGGCCGCACCACCAGTCGGCGTCCGACCCACGCGGGGTCGGGGTGCTCGATCACCGTCGCCAGCGCCACCGGCCGGCCGGCCTCGATGTCGGCGGCCACCTCCCCGAGCTGCGGGAACGTCTCGCGCGACACCCGCTCGACGAAGACGTCGAGGATGCCGCCGCAGGTGAGCCCGACCGCGAAGGCGTCGTCGTCGGAGACCCCGTAGCGCTCCAGCACCGGCTCGCCCGACGCGACCACGGTCTGCGCGAGGTCGTAGACCGCGCCCTCGACGCAGCCTCCCGACACCGAGCCCACCGCCGACTCGTCGGGGCCCACCAGCATCGACGCGCCGGCAGGGCGCGGGGCGGAGCGGAAGGTCGCCACGACGGTGCCGACGCCGATCGTCTCGCCGGCCTCCCACCACTGCATCAGCTCGGGCAGCACGTCACGCACGCGCGATCACCTCCGTGAGGTCGGCGAAGGTCGCCAGGGAGTGCCCGGCGAGGAAGTCGTCGCAGTGGGGCAGGGCGGCCACCACTCCGCCCTGCAGGGGCTCGTAGCCCGCCTTGCCGCGGTGCGGGTTCACCCACACGACCCGGTGGGCGACCCGCCGCAGGCGCGCCATCTGCTCCCCCAGGAGCCCGGCGTCCCCACGTTCCCAGCCATCGCTGAAGACGACGACCACGGCACCGCGCGCCATCCCGCGCTGGCCCCACCGGTCGAGGAACACCCGGAGCGTCTCGCCGAGCCGGGTGCCGCCCGACCAGTCCGGCACCACCTCGCCGGCGGCGACGATCGCGCGGTCGGCGTCCGGGGTCGCGAAGGCCCGGGTCACGTGCGTCAGCCGGGTGCCGACGGTGAAGGTCTCGACGGTGCCGCCCGACGCGCGGGCGGACCGGGTCAGGCGGTGGGCCAGGCGCAGCAGCGCGTCGGCGTACGGCGTCATGGAGCCGCTGACGTCGACCAGCAGCACCACGCGGCGCGGCCGGGTGCCGCGCCGACGCCAGGCGATCTGGCCGGGCTCGCCGAGGTGGCGCAGCGAGTTGCGCAGGGTGCGCGACGCGTCGAGCTCGCCGCGGTGCCAGCGGCGGTGCCGGGCCGTACGACGCACCGGCGGGTGCAGCGACAGCCGCACGAACATCGCCGCGAGTCGCCGCTTCTCCGCCGCGTCGAGGGTGGCCACGTCGCGGTGCTGGAGGACCTCCGCCTCCGACGCCATCGCGCGGACCACGTCCTCCTCCTCCTCGGTCTCGCCCGCCCCGCCGGCGCCCTCGGCCTCGGGCAGCAGGTGCGCGGTCGCGGCACGCGACGACTCGCGCTGCTGGGCGCGCGGCAGCCCGTCGCGCGGGTCGAACCACGCCGCGAAGACCTGGTCGTGGCGGGCGAGGTCGTCGGGCGACCCGCAGAGCGTGGCCCGGCCGGCCCAGTAGGTCGCCTGCCGGTCGTCGGCACCGACGGTCGCCACCGCCGCCAGGAAGCCGTGGGCCCGGTCCTGGGTGACCGGCACGCCGGCGGCCCGGAGCGCGCGGGTGAAGCCGAGGAACACCTCGTCGGCGTCGTGGAGGGTGGTGCTCATCGGGCGAGCATCCGGTCGAGCGCGGCCCGCACCCGGTCGGCGTCCTCGCGGTACTTCAGCAGGGCGCCGAGGGTCATGGCCGCCGACGCCAGGTCGAGGTCGGCCGTGCCGAGGTAGGTGAGGGCGCGGGCCCAGTCGAGGGTCTCGGCGACGCCGGGCGGCTTGAGCAGGTCGTCGCGCTGCCGGAGCTGCTGCACGACCCCGACGACCTGGCGGGCGAGCGCGTCGCTGACCTCGGGTGCCCGCGAGCGGACGATCTCCACCTCACGCTCGAGGCCCGGGTGGTCGATCCAGTGGTAGAGGCACCGCCGCTTGAGCGCGTCGTGCAGCTCACGGGTGCGGTTGGACGTCAGCACCACCAGCGGGGGCTCCGGGGCGGTGACCGTGCCGAACTCGGGGATGGTCACCTGCCAGGTCGACAGGACCTCCAGCAGGAACGCCTCGAACTCGTCGTCGGCACGGTCGACCTCGTCGACGAGCAGCACGGCGGGGGCCTGCCGCAGCGCGGCGAGGACGGGTCGCGCGAGCAGGAAGCGCTCGTCGTACAGGCTCTTCTCGGCTTCATCGGGGTCCACCTCGCCACCGGCCTCGAGCGCCCTCAGGTGCAGGATCTGACGCGGGAAGTCCCAGTCGTAGAGGGCCTGGCTGGCATCGATGCCCTCGTAGCACTGCAGCCGGACGAGCGGCACCTCCAGGCTCTGGGCGAGCGCCTCGGCCAGGGCCGTCTTGCCGGTGCCGGGCTCCCCCTCGAGCAGCAGCGGGCGCTGCATCCGCGCGGCGAGGAACACGACCGTCGCCAGCTCGTCGTCGGAGAGGTAGCCGGTCGCGCCCAGCCGGGTCGCGACGTCGGCGGCGGAGTCCATCCCGTGCAGCATGCGGTCAGGCTACGACCCCCCACGTTGGCGGGACGTTGGGTCACCGCTGGTCGACGTCGACACCGGTCGCCAGGTCGCCGCACTCGACCAGGTCGACGTCGTGCGCGGCGAGGTAGTCCCGCGCCCCGCGGTCGCCCGCCGCGGAGGCCACGACGCCCGCCCAGTGGTCGCGGCCGAGCAGCACGGGGTGCCCCGGCACGCCGTCGTACGCCGCCCGCGCGAGGTCGCCGCGTCCCTGCGAGGCGGCGACGAGCCGGGCGACGACCGCGGCGTCGACGTCGGGCAGGTCCACGAGCGAGACGAGCGCCGCATCGTGGTCGGTGGGGGCCAGCGCCTCCAGCCCTGCCCGGAGCGAGGCACCCATCCCCTCGGCCCAGTCGGCCGCGCGGATGCGCGAGACCGACATCGGCAGCAGCGCGGCGGCGCGCTCGGCCTCGGCGCCGAGGACGACGACGATCTCGGAGCACGGCCGCAGCGATTGGACCGCGCGCAGCAGCCACGAGGTGCCGTCGTCGTCGCGGGCCAGCGCCTTGGGTCCGCCGAACCGGCGCCCCTCGCCGGCGGCGAGCAGCAGTCCGACGGTCATGGCCCCACCGTAGGGGCTCACGGCGTGGTGCTGGCGTCGCCGCTCAGCCCTCGGCGGGGAACGCCTCGGTGTAGAGCGCCTGGAGCTCCGGGGTGGTCTCCGCGGTGAAGCCGCACAGGGTGACGCGGTCGCCGTCGGCGCTCACGAGGTAGGTCTGCCCCTCCTGGAAGTCGACCGCCATCAGGAGGTCCTCGAGGGCCTTGCTCGGCGCCTCGACCGTGACGGTCGACGCGTCGCCGCCGGYGTACCACTGGTCCACCTCGAGCGTGGCGGCGCCGCCGTCGACGGAGGTGACGGTGCCCTCGAAGGCCGTGTCGAACGTCGACAGGACCTCTGCGGACGGCATCGCGCACTTGCCCGCGTTGGAGCCGTCGGCGGTCAGGACGACGGGCTCGTCGGAGGCGGACGCGCTCGGGCTCTCGCTGGTGGTCGGGTCGGAGGTGGCGGCAGGGTCGTCCTCGGACCCGCAGCCGGACAGCACGACGGCGAGTGCCGCCGCAACGACGGGAAGCAGGCGGGCCGTACGGCGCGGGGTGGTGTGTCGGCTCATGGCGGGCATCCCTCTCATGGAAACGGGCGGAGTCCTCCGCCCCCTCATCGGGTCAGACGGGGCGGGGTGTGCTCGGGTTCCGCGGCGGCGTCACCGCGGAGTCTCGATGTCGTCGTCCTCCTCGACGCGCTTCTTCAGCCGGCCGATGCCCGGGATCTTGCCGAGGATCTCGTTGAGCTCGCGCGAGACGTTGAGCAGGTCGTGCAGGTCCGGCGCCACGGAGCCGAGGGTCGTGAGGACCGGGAGCACGTCGCGCTCGACCTGGTCCGTCAACGCGGGGAGGTGGTCGACGAGCCTCACGAGCGCGGCCACCTCGTCGGGGTGGGTGGTGTCGGCCAGGGTCTCGAGGGTCGGCTGGAGCTTGGTCAGCGACGGCTCGAGGGCGTCGAGCAGACCGCCGGCCCGGCCCGCCTGCACGGCCGCGCCGTCCACCACGGTGGTCACGCGGTCGATCTCGGTGGCCGCTGCGGCGACGACAGTGCCGACCCGGGTGACCTCACCGGTGGCCGCGTCCACGACGGCGCCCACCTTCGCGACCTCGCTGGTCGCCGCGTCCACGACCGTGCCCACCCGCTCGACCTGCACGGTGGCGGCGTCCACCACCGCGCCGACCCGGGCGACCTCGGCGGTCGCCGCGTCGACGACCCCTCCGACCCGGTCCACCGTCGCCGAGGCGCGCTCGACCAGCACCTCCGCGCGGTCGAGCAGCGCCAGCGCACGCGGGACGGCTCCGAGGAGCGCCTCGACCTGCTCGCTCCCCCGCTCGAGGGCGGACATCAGGTCACGGGGTCCGGGCACGGGCAGGCGCATGGCCCATTCCTACCAGCGGGGCCCGCGCGGCCTAGCGGGCGGCGGCGACCGACTCGTCGGTCCCGGCGAGCTTCTGCGACAGCCAGATCGGGATGATCGACAGCACGATGAGCGCCGCCGCGACCACGTTGACGACCGGCGCCTGGTTGGGCCGGAACAGGTTCTGGTAGATCCAGAGCGGCAGCGTCTGGATGCCCTGCCCAGCGGTGAAGGTCGTCACGATGATCTCGTCGAACGACAGCGCGAAGGACAGCAGCGCACCCGCCAGCAGGGCGGAGCGCATCATCGGCAGCGTGATCGACCAGAACGTCCTGAACGTCCCGGCACCGAGGTCCATCGAGGCCTCCTCGAGGTTGCCGCCGAGCCGTCGGAGCCGGGCGATGGCGTTGTTGAAGACCGTGACGATGCAGAACGTCGCGTGGGAGACCACCAGGGTCAGCATGCCCAGCTCGATGCCGAACATCGTCAGGAACGCGTTGGCCAGGGCGATGCCCGTCACCACGCCGGGCAGGGCGATGGGCAGGATGATCAGCAGGGAGACGGTGTCGCGGCCGAAGAAGCGGAACCGCTGCAGCGCCAGCCCCGCCATCGTGCCCAGCACGAGCGCGATCGCGGTGGCCACGAGCGCCACCTCGACCGAGACCACGATGGCGTTCCGTGCGCCCTCGCTGTCCCATGCCGCCGACCACCACTGCGTGGTGTAGCCCGGCGGCGGCCACTCGAAGGTCCGCGAGATGTTGAACGAGTTCAGCACGACGAGCGCCAGCGGCACGTGGATGAAGAGCAGTACGAAGCCGGTGAAGACCAGCAGCACGCCCCGGGTCGCCCTCGAGAAGCTCATCGTCCGCCTCGCCCGCCTCGTCTGCTCATAGCGAGTCCAGCGCCCCAGTCCGGCGTACCGCTCCCAGGTAGATCACCATCGTGACCACCGGGATGGTCGCGACGGCCGCCGCGAACGGCAGGTTGTTGCCGGTGAGGAACGAGTCGTAGACGACGTTGCCGAGCATCTGGTTGGCCCCGCCGACGATCTTGACCGCGATGTAGTCGCCGAGGGTCAACGAGAACGTGAAGATGGAGCCGGCGACCGCTGCCGGGAAGAGCACCGGCAGCACGACGCGGCGCATGGTGGTGCGGGTGGTCGCGCCGAGGTCGGCGGAGGCCTCGATCAACGAGTTCGGCAACCGCTCGAGACCGGCGTACATCGGCAGGATCATGTAGGGCAGCCACAGGTAGGACAGCGTCACCACCGTCGCGACGAGACCGTAGCCCGGCGAGAGCCCGAGGTCGTCCAGGGGACCGCCGGTGGCGAACATGCCGCGCCAGGCGTACGCCTTGACGAGGTACGACGCCCACAGCGGGGTCAGCACGGCGATGACGAGCGCGCGCTGGAGCCGGGGCGAGGCGACCTTGGCCATGTAGAGCGCGATCGGGAAGGCCAGCAGCGCGTCGATCACCGTCACCGTCACCGCGATCAGCAGGGTGCGGATGGTGATGGTGCGGTAGACGTCGATGGTGAACAGGTCGCGGTAGTTGTCGAGGTTCCAGACCCGCTCGATGTTGCCGCCGAAGGCGTCGACGGTCCACAGCGACGTGATGAACAACGCCGCCAGCGAGCCGAGGTAGAGCACGCCGAGCCAGAGCATCGGCGGGCCCAGCAGCAGCCCCAGCCGCAGCCGGGGGCGGCGGTGCAGCACGCCCCACCGGGGGGATGCCGCACCTCCCCCCGGCAGCGGCTGTGACGTCATGCGTCAGCCCTTGATCTCGGTCCAGGCCTGGGTCCAGTCCTGGTACGTCGTGCACGTGACGTCCGTGCGGCCGTCCAGGCACTGCTCGATGGGCGTGGTCCAGTAGTGGATCTGCTCGGCGTAGGCCTCGTCGCCCGCGTGGTAGGTCTCGCAGAAGCCCTTGCTCGTCAGGTCGCACGCCTTCTCGTTGGCCGGGGCCTCACCGAACCACTCGGCGACAGCCGCGTTGGCCTCGGGGCTGATGATGTGGTTCATCCAGCCGTACGCGCAGTTCGGGCTCTCGGTCGATGCCTGCACCATCCAGGTGTCCGACCAGCCGGTCGCTCCCTCGTCGGGGAGGATCGCCTCGACGGGGGCATCCTCGTCCTTGGCCAGGTTCGCGATCACCTGCCACGTGGTGCCGACGACGGAGTCACCGGTCTTGAAGGACTGGATCTCCTTCAGGTAGTCCGACCAGTACTCCCCGACGTTCTCGCGCTGCTTCTTGAGCAGGTCCACGGCGGCAGCGAGCTGGTCCTCGTCGAGGGAGTACGGGTTCTCGATGCCGAGGTCGGGCTGCGTCTCCATCAGGTAGAGGGCGGCGTCGGCGATGTAGATCGGCGAGTCGTAGGCCGTGACCTTGCCGGAGTACGACGACGCGTCGTCGAAGACCGCGCTCCAGCTCGTGGGCGCGGGAGCGACGACGTCGGTGTTGTACATCAGCAGGTTGGCGCCGTAGCCGTGCGGGACGCCGTACATCTGGCCGCCGACGGAGTTCCACTCGCGATCCTTCAGGAACGACCAGACGTCGGCGTAGTTGGGGATGAGGTCGGTGTTGACCGGGGCCACGTCACCGCCGGCGATGAGTCGCAGGGACGCGTCGCCCGAGGCGGACACCACGTCGTACTGACCCGTCTTCATCAGGTTCACCGCCTCGTCGGAGGTGCCGAAGTACTTGACGTCGACCTGGCAGCCCGTCTCCTTCTCGAAGGGGGTCACCCAGTCGACGGACTTGTCCGTCGAGCCGTCTTCCGCGTAGCCGGGCCAGGCCAGCACGCTGAGGCTGTCCTCGAACTCCCCGACCTGGTCGGCCATCGGCACGTCCGGAGCGGTGAAGCCGCCCTGCTCCTCCGAGCTGCTGCTGCCGTCGTTGTCGCTGTCGTCGCCGGAGGACGTGCCACAGCCGGTGAGCGCGAGCGCGAGCGCCGCGACCGTCGCGGCGAGCCTGGTGGTCTGCTTCATGACTTCTCCTTCTTCTCAGGCTGGCGCGCCTGCTCTGTGTGGTCCGAGACGTCGATGACGTGCTCCTCCGCCCAGCCGACGGTGACCTGCTGGCCCCGACGGCTCATCGCCTGGTCCGTGCTGTCCCGGAGGTTCTGCTTCAGCACCGTGAGGGTCGGGCCGGCGTCGAGCTCGACGAGGTAGTGGTTGACCGAGCCGAGGTAGACGACGTCGGCCACGGTGCCCCTGGCGGTCGTGTTGCCCGACTCGACGTCGGAGTCGAGGTGGATCTTCTCGGGGCGGATGCTGAACGTGCCCTCCCGTCCGAGCACGGCCGGCGCCGCCTCGCCGGTGAGCAGGTTGGAGGTGCCCACGAAGCCGGCGACGAAGGCGGTGCTGGGGTTCTCGTAGAGCTCCGCGGGGGTCGCGACCTGCTCGATGCGGCCGTCGCTGAAGACGGCGATCCGGTCGCTCATCGTCAGCGCCTCCTCCTGGTCGTGCGTCACGAACACGAAGGTGATGCCGACCTCTCGCTGCAGCTGCTTGAGCTCGAGCTGCATCGCCCGGCGCAGCTTGAGGTCCAGGGCGCCGAGGGGCTCGTCGAGCAGCAGCACCTTCGGCCGGTTGACCAGCGCTCGCGCGAGGGCCACGCGCTGGCGCTGGCCGCCCGACAGCTGGGTCGGCCGGCGGCGGGCGAGCTGTCCCAGCTGCACGGACTCGAGAGCAGCCATCGCGCGGTCCCGACGCTGCGACGCGGGCACCTTCTTCGCCCGCAGGCCGTACTCGACGTTGTCGAGGACGTCCATGTGGGGGAACAGGGCGTAGTCCTGGAAGACCGTGTTGACGTCACGGGCGAACGGCGGACGTGCGGTGACGTCGTCGCCGTCGAGCAGCACCCTCCCGGCACTCGGCTGCTCGAAGCCGGCGATCATCCGCAGCACGGTGGTCTTGCCGGATCCGCTCGGCCCCAGCATCGAGAAGAACTCGCCGTCCTCGATGCGCAGGTCGAGGTCGTCCACGGCCGTGACGCTGCCGAAGGACTTGGTGAGGCCGACCAGCTCGACGGCCGGAGTGCTCATGCAGATTCCTCCCCCACGCGCGGGACGACGGAATGCGTCGCGAAAATCAGAGTAGGACCTCCGATCCCGCACTGAACATCATCAACGGGTCACGATTCGGCGCGGGAAAACGGGGCCACTGGTCCATACCAGGACGCGGTGCGGCGCGTCCGGACATGCAGCAGGGCCCCCGCCGGAGGCGGAGGCCCTGCTGGTCGTGCTGGTGCGTGCCTGCTGCTGGTCAGCCGATCGACAGCGGCAGGGCGAACTGGTTGCCCGACATCGAGGGCAGCCCCAGCTCGGACAGGTTGGTCGCGCGCAGCTTCCACGCCGACTGCGAGGGCTGGGTGGTCAGGGTGCGACAGTTCCACCCACTCGCGCCGGAGTTGTCCTGCCCGGCCATGCCGGCGGGCATCGCTGCCGAGGTGACGAAACCGTTGGACGGCGACTCGGTCACCAGCCACTGGTTGAGCGAGTGCGAGTAGACCGCGCTGTTGCCGTACATCGTGGCAGGGGCCACGTTGCCTGCGTTCCAGAATGCCTCACCCGTGCAGCCGACGCCCGTGTAGTAGATCTGCCCCTTCGCGGCGAGGCCGTCCCAGCCCACGTTGAGGAGGTAGCCGGTGGACGTCTTGATCAGCACACCGGCACTCTGGGCGGCGATGCCGCCGCTACCGGCCGGGGCGCCCGCGGACACGATCGTGCCGAGGGTGACGCCATTGCCGTCCTTGAGGACGGCTCCGCCGCCGGCCGCACCAGCCGGGCCCTGCGGACCCGTCGCGCCGGCGTCACCCTTCGGGCCGGTCGCACCGACGGGGCCCTGCGGACCCACCGGGCCGACCGGACCGATCGGGCCGACTGGCCCGACCGGGCCCAGGGCGCCGGTCTCACCGACGGATCCCGTGGCTCCGGAGGCACCCGCCGAACCCGTCGCTCCGGTCGCACCCGTCTCGCCCTGGTCGCCCTGGTCGCCCTGGTCGCCCTTGGGACCGATCGGACCGCGGAGGTTGACGACCGGGGTCCAGCCGTTCGCACCCTTCTCGTAGGCGTCCCACGAGGTGGTGTCGAGGTACCAGTCGCCGACGGCGCCGGTGCCGGCGGCCGGCGCGCCGTCGCCGCGCAGCCACTTGCTGCCCGCGGCGCCGGCGTCACCCTTCGGGCCGGTCGCACCGACGGGGCCCTGCGGACCCACC
>NZ_JBFUMR010000045.1:0-27533 GCF_054049275.1 Nocardioides sp. P5_E3 | reverse complement strand
GCTCCGACGGCGGCGGCTCGATCCGGATCCCGGCGTCGTGCTGCGGCCTCGTCGGGCTCAAGCCCACCCGCGGACGGATCAGCGGCGCGCCCCGCTACGGCGACCCGGTCGGGCTCGCGACCGCCGGCACCCTGGCCCGCAGCGTGCGCGACGCCGCCGCGCTGCTCGACGTGCTCGCCGGCCGGCGCGTCGGCGACCCGTTCTGGGCGCCCGAGCCGTCGGGCAGCTTCCTCGACGCCTGCGACCGCGAGCCGGGACGGCTGCGGGTCGCGCGCTTCATCACCCCGGTCATCGCCGACGTCGACGTCCACCCGTCCTCCGTGACCGCGTGGGACGACGCCTCGCGGCTGCTGGAGGCCCTCGGCCACGAGGTCGAGGACGTGCCGGTGCCGATCCCGCGCGAGGCGGTCGCCGACTTCGAGACCTGCTGGGCGGTGCTGACCGCGCTCTCGCCCGCACCCCCGGGCCGGGAGGACCGGCTCCGCCCGCTCACCCGCTGGCTCGGCGGCCTCGGCCACGCCGTCAGCGGGCCGGAGTTCGGGCTCGCGATCGGGCGGCTCCGGCAGCACGCCGCGGCGGCCCTCGCCGCGCTGGCACCGTACGACGTCGTCCTCACGCCGACCCTCGCCAGCCCGCCGGTCGAGGTCGGCGCGCTGCGCGACGACGCCGACCCGGCGGGGGACTTCGCCGCCCAGAAGGCGTTCACGCCGTGGACCAGCGCGTGGAACGTCACCGGCATGCCGGCGATGTCGCTGCCACTCCACTGGACCGACGAGGGTCTCCCGATCGGCGTGATGGTCGCGGCGCGACCGGCCGAGGAGGAGCTCCTGCTCTCCGTCGCCGCCCAGGTCGAGCAGGCGTACGTCGACCGCGGGGCGGCGTGGGTGGACAACCGGCCGCCCGGCTGGTGAGGTGGACGGCATGGGTGAGCTGACGCCCTACCTCTGCGTCGCCGACGCCCGCAGGGCGATCGACTGGTACGTCGACGTGCTGGGCGCCGAGGTGGTCCTCGACCCGATCGTGATGGACGACGGCCGGATCGGCCACGTGGAGCTCGCGGTGGATGGTGGCCGTTGGATGATGTCGGCGGAGTTCGGGTCGGCCGGTGTCGCCGCGCCGGACCCCTCGCGCGGTGCCGCTGTCTCGCTGCACCTCGAGGTCACCGACGTCGACGCCCTGTGCGAGCGGGTGGTCGCGGCCGGCGTGACCCTCGACCGCGGACCCGAGGACAGCCCGCCGGCCGGCCGGGTGGCGGTGTTCCGCGACCCGTTCGGGCACCGCTGGTTCCTCAACCAGCGGCTGGGCTGACGTCGGGGCTCAGTCGTCGCCGATCCCGCGCGCGTGGAGCGCGTCCCCCGTGTCGTGCGCCCGGGCGACGACGCGGACCACGAACGGGATGAGCCGCGCCCGCGGCGACCGCTCGAGCCCGCGGGCGACGGCCGCGTCCCGCGACTCCTCGGCGAGCCCGATGGTCGTCGGGATCGCCCGCAGCATCAGCGAGAACGCCAGCGCCACCGCCTCGGGGTCGACACCGACGCGGCGCAGCGGACGCAGCCCGCGGGCGACCGCGTCCATCACCTCGTCGACCGGCGTCGTGACGGTCAGCGTGGTGGCGAGCAGGATGAGGGCGACCAGGTCGCCGACGACCTCGACCGCGCGCGGCCAGCCGTTCTGCCAGACGGTCCAACCGCCGAGGATCGCCGCGGTCACCAGCAGCCAGCGCATCGCGCGCAGGGTGAACCCCAGGCGCGCGCCCGACCACACCACCAGGCCGGCGGCGACGAGGACGAACACCACGGCCGACGCGGGGCCGTGGACCAGGACCACGACGAGGCTGGCAACCATCAGGCCGAGCAGCTTCGCGCCGGCGGGCAGCCGGTGGAGCCACGTCGTGCCGGGCTGGTGGAGGCCGAGGAGCTGGGCGCTCATCTGGTGGACGACCCGGTCATGCGGTCGCCCGGTAGTGCCCGATGACGTCGGCCGGGGAGCCGTCGCGCTCCACCCTGCCGTCGCGGACCAGGAGCACCCGGTCGCATCGCTCGGCCAGGTCGAGGTCGTGCGTGACCACGACGAGCTGCTGCTCCAGGCCGAGCAGCAGCTCGCCGATGCGGCGGCTGTTGCCGAGGTCGAGCAGCGTCGTCGGCTCGTCGGCCACCAGGATCGACGGCCCCGTGGCGAGCACCCCCGCCAGTGCGAGCAGCTGCCCCTCGCCCCCGGACAGCCCGTGCACGCTGCGGTCGCCGAAGCCAGCGAGCCCGAAGTCGGCCAGGACCCGGTCGGCGGCGACGAGCCTCTCGGCTTTGTCGCGGTGCGTGCGCCGCAGCGACAGGGCGACGTCCTCGCGGGCGGTCGGCATCACGAGCTGGGCGGCCGGGTCGGTGAACACGAAGCCGACCCGGCGGCGTACCTCCCGGCCCTCGCGCGCCACGTCGAGGCCGTCGACCACGACCCGGCCGGTGGTGGCCGGGACGAGACCGTTGAGGAGCCGGGCGAGGGTGGACTTGCCGGAGCCGTTGGGGCCGACGAGCGCGACCCGGCGCTCGGTCAGCTCGAGGGACGTCTCGTGGAGGATGCGGCGCTCGCCGTCCTGGGTCGGGACCGAGACGGTGACCTGCTCGAGGAGGATCCCGCTCACGCGGTGGGCGTGCCCTCGGGCTGTCCCTGCCCGGCGGGCGCCGGCGCAACCGGGCGGTCGAGGATGCCCGGGAAGGCGCGGTGCACCGCGGTCGCGACGAGCGCCATGGCGACGTTCTTGAGGACGTCGCCGATCCAGAAGATCTTGTCGATGTCCCAGGCCTGGGCCCACGTCAGGTCGGCGCGCAGGACGAGGCCGGCCATGCCGAGGGTGTGGATGCAGAGCGCCGAGCTGATCAGCCCGGCGCAGAAGATCGCGACCGGGCTGACGAGGGTGCGGCGGGGGAGCCGCTCGACGATCGCGCCGCAGAGCCCGGCCGCCAGGGGGAAGCCGATGAGGTAGCCGGCCGTGGGGCCGGTGAGGACGGCGAGGCCGGCGGCGCCGCCGGAGAAGATCGGCAGCCCGGCGGCGCCCGCGACGACGTAGAGCAGGACGGCGAGGAAGCCGCGTCGCATGCCGAGCACCGCACCCGAGAGCAGCACCGCGAAGGTCTGCAGGGTGATCGGCACGGGACCGGCGACCTTGATGGCAGGCAGCAGCGCGCACACCGCGACGAGGGCCGCGAAGGCGGCGATCAGGGCGACGTCGGTGCCGGGGTTGCGGCGAGTGCTCATGGGGTGTTTCCTCTACCTGAACGGTGATCAGTTGAACGGCGTTCAGGTTAGGGTCGTGGGGACGCCGCGTCAACCGCGGTGGCAGGCGTCGCGATCGTCGGAGAGGGAGGGGGTACGTCGTGCCGCACCGCCGCGCGGACGTGCTCGCCCACGCCGTCACCCTGCTCGACGCGCACGGCCTCTCGGCGCTGACGATGCGCCGGCTCGGGGCCGAGCTCGGGGTCCAGCCGAGCGCGATCTACCACCACTTCCCGAGCAAGCAGGCCCTGCTGGCGGCGGTCGCCGACGAGATCCTCGCCCGCGGTGCGCGACCGCGTACGGCGTCGGAGTGGCCCGACCAGCTGCGCGAGGTGTGCTCGGAGCTCCGGCACGCGATGCTCGCCTGCACCGACGGCGCCGACGTGGTCGCGACGGTGTGGGCCTTCGGCCTCGGCGCCGCGGCGCCGGTGGCGGAGATCGAGAAGGTCCTCGCCGATGCCGACGTCCCCGACGAGCTCGTCGCCGTCGCGTCGCGCACCCTGGTCCACTACGTCTTCGGCCACGCCTTCGAGGAGCAGACCGCCCGCCAGGCCGTGGGCCTCGGTGCCGTCGAGCGCTCGCTCGACTCGCTGCCCGACTTCGACCTGGGCCTCGACCTCGTCATCGACGGCCTGCGGGCGCGGCTCGCCTAGGCCGAGGTGTCGACGTCCGCGCCCTGCAGCTCCGCGAGCAGCACGGCGCCGGCCAGGTCGAGCCGGGTCCGCCTGAGCTCGGCGGTGAGCAGGTCCACGCCGTCGAGGCTCGCGCCCCGCAGGTCGGTGCGGTCGAGCTTGGCCTGCCGCAGCACGGCGTGGTCGAGGCGGGCACGGGCCAGCGTGGTCAGCGTCAGGTCCGACATCGACAGGTCGGCCTCGCGCAGGTCGACGCCGGTGAGGTCGAGGCGCGAGAGGTTGGCGCCACGCATCGTGACGCCGAGCCAGGACCCGCCCGCCACTGTGAGGGGGCGCAGGGTGCACTCGGCGAAGACCGACCCGACGAGCTTGCAGCCGTCGAGCGTGGCGTCGAAGAACGACGTGCGCCGGAAGTCGCACCCGACGAAGGCCGTCGCGGTGTGCACCGAGGCGTTGAAGCGACCGCCGTGGAAGGTGCACCGCTCGAAGGTGGCGCCGGACGTCGTGGTCTCCGACAGGTCGACGTCGGTGAAGGTGCACTCGACGAAGTGCGCGGCGCCGAGGTCGTCGCCGTACCAGTCGTCGCCGCGGAAGTGCCTGCCGTTCGCTACCTGGGCCTCGGTCACGGCGCCCACCGTAGTCGTGCCACGGGAGAGGGCGGGACGGATAGGGTCGTCCCCGTGATCGCGTCCCACCAGCACCGCTTCATCTTCCTCAAGACCCGCAAGACAGCGGGCACGAGCGTGGAGATCGCGTTGTCCAAGGTGTGCGGGCCCGACGACGTCATCACCGAGATCAGCCCCGAGGACGAGAAGCTGCGGCAGGCCGCCGGTGGTCGTGCCCCGCAGAACTTCGAGTCGCCGCCGCAGCCCCGCAAGGCCTACAACCACATGGGTGCCAAGGCGACGCGCGACCTCGTCGGGGCCGACGTGTTCGCCGACTACTTCACCTTCGCGATCGAGCGGAACCCGTGGGACGCCGTCGTGTCCCTCTACTACTGGAAGTACAAGGACCGGCCCGCGCTGCCCGACTTCGAGACCTACGTCCAGGAGATCTGGATCGAGCAGCTCGCCAACAACCGCCGGCTCTACCGCATCCGCGGCAAGATGGCGCTCGACCGGGTGCTGCGCTACGAGAACCTCGACGACGAGCTCCGCGAGGTGTGGGAGCACCTCGGGCTGCCGGGCGAGCCCGACCTGCCGCGCGCCAAGGGCAACGCGCGCCCGGCCGGCCACTACCGCGAGCTCTACACCCCCGCGTCCAAGGAACGGGTCGCGACGGTGTTCGCCGACACCGTCGAGGCCTTCGGCTACGAGTTCTGATGGCCCTGACCCGCCCGGCCTGGCTCACGGCGAGCGTCGCGGTCTGGATCGCGACCGCGCTGCTGTTCGCCCTGGCCTTCCCGGTCGCGGTGGCGCTGGACTCGGTCCTCGACCGCGTCAAGCCGATGTACGCCGACCGCGCCGAGATGCTGTGGCTGCAGAGCCAGAACGTGCAGGTGACGGGGCAGTCCGTCCCCGTCGAGCTGTCGCCCGGCGAGTCGGTGGAGGTGGCCGGCGAGAGCTTCACGGCGTCCCCGGGAGTCACCGTGGAGGTGCGTGCGGACCGGCCGAAGCTGCCCTGCGTCCGCGTGCACGACGAGCACGGTGACGTCTCGGAGTGGGTCTGCCTCGACCCCGACAAGCCGCCGGTCGACCCCGATCCCGACAACCCCGACCCCGACCTCGGCTAAGGCGTGGCGTCCAGCAGCCGCTCGCACTCGGCGACGAGCCGGGCCCGCAGGGGAGCCCCGCGCTCCGCGAACCCTCGCTGCGCCTCGACGTACGCCGCCTTGCCCTCCGTCGTCTCGATCCGCACCGGCTCGAAGCCGAGGTCGGCGAGGTCGTAGGGCGCCGCGCGCATGTCGAGCACCCGGATGTCGCGCGCGAGCTCGAAGCAGTCGGCCACCAGCTCGCTGGGGACCATCGGCGTGAGCCGGAAGGCGTGCTTGTAGAGGTCCATGCCCGCGTGCAGGCAACCGGGCTGCTCGAACGCCGGCCGGTCGTCGCGCCCCGGCTGCAGGGTGTTGAGCGGGCGGGAGGTGGGGGTGAAGAAGCGGAAGGCGTCGAAGTGCGAGCAGGCGATGCGGTGCGACTCGACGACCGCGTCGGTGCCCTCGGGACCGAGGCGGAGGGGCCAGTCGTGCCGGGTCCCGTGCTCCGCCGAGCGGTGCACCATCGCCCACTCGTGCAGGCCGAAGCAGCCGAGCTGCGGCGGGCGGGCGGCCGTCGCCGTCAGCAATGAGTGCAGCTGGGTGAGCAGCGGGCGCTGCGAGGCGACGTACGCCGCGGTGACGGCGACCGGGTCACCGGCGTAGCCCTTGAGGCTCGCGTGCTCATCCGCGTCCTCGAGCGCGACCCCGAAACCGGGGTGCCAGCGGCGCAGGTGCGCGGGGCGCTGGGAGTAGTACGTGAAGAGGAAGTCGTGGACCGGGTGCTTCACCTGGTCGGCGCGACGGGCGAGGTGCGGCCGGACGAAGTCGTCGACGCGTGCGGCGTGGGCCTCGGCGAGGGGACGCCACTCGGAGGTCGACAGCACGCGCACTGCGCCAAGGCTAGTGCGGGGGAGCGGCCCGGGCTGCTTCGACGGCACTCGACGTGGGCTCGTGCCTGGAGCACACTGCCGAGATGGACCGCACCGCCGGGCTGGACCGTGCGCACGCTCACGCCCTCGGGTGGCTCGACTCCCTCGCGGCGCGGCCGGTGCCGCCGGCCATGACGGCCGAGGAGATGCTGGAGCGGCTCGACCGGCGCCTCCAGGACGGCCCGACCGATCCCGTCGCGGTCGTCGACGAGCTGGCCGAGGCGTGCGAGCCCGGGCTGACCGCGATGCCGGGCGGACGGTTCTTCGGCTTCGTCATCGGCGGCACCCACCCGGCTGCGCTGGCCGCGGACTGGCTGGTCAGCGCGTGGGACCAGAACTCCGGGCTGCGGGTGCTGACCCCCGCCCACTCCGCGATCGAGGACGTGGCGGAGGCGTGGGTGGTCGACCTGCTCGGCCTCCCCGCGGGCAGCGCCGTCGGGTTCGTCACCGGCGGCACCATGGCCAACTTCACCTGCCTCGCCGCCGGTCGCGACGAGGTGCTGCGCCGAGCCGGCTGGGACGTCGCCGAGCGCGGGCTGGTGGGCTCGCCGGGCGTACGCGTCCTGGTGGGGGCGGAGCGCCACGACACCATCGACCTCAGCCTGCGCTACCTCGGCCTCGGTGCGCCCGAGCCGGTGGCCGTCGACGACCAGGGACGCGTCGAGCCGGCCGCGCTGGCGGCAGCCCTCGACGCGGGCGACGGCCGTCCCACGGTGGTCTGCCTGCAGGCCGGCAACGTCCACTCCGGGGCCTTCGACCCGTTCGACGCGACCATCGCCGCCGCACACGACGCGGGGGCGTGGGTGCACGTCGACGGCGCATTCGGGCTCTTCGCCGGCGCCTCGCCGCGCCGACGGCACCTCATGGCGGGCGCCGACCGCGCCGACTCCTGGGCGACCGACGCCCACAAGACCCTCAACGTGCCGTACGACTGCGGGCTGGCGATCGTGCGCGACCGGGCCGCCCTGCGGGCCGCCATGGGCATGCACGGCGACTACCTCATCCACGACGTCGCCGGCGAGCCGTTCGACAAGGTGCCGGAGATCAGCCGCCGCGGCCGCGCCTTCCCCGTGTGGGCCGTGCTCCGCGCGCTGGGACGCGACGGCGTCGCCGACCTGGTCGACGGCTTCTGCGACCACGCGGCGGCGTTCGCGGAGGGGATCACCGCGATCGAGGGCGCGCAGGTGCTCAACGACGTCGACTTCACCCAGGTGTGCGCCTCCTTCGGCGACGACGACCGCACCCGGGCCGTGGTCGAGGCGATGCTCAGCGAGGGGACGGCCTGGACGACCGGGTCGCGCTGGCACGGGCAGGCCGTGCTGCGGGTCAGCGTGAGCAACTGGTCGACGACCGTCGACGACGTCGCCTCCAGCCTCGCCGCGCTGCACCGCGCCGCCGGCCACTGAGGGCGTCCGCCCGCCGGGTACGGACTCCCGACGTCGTCCCGGCTCCGCACGGTTGGATAGCCTCGGCGCATGCGCATCTGTCGGTTCAGCACGGGCGAGGAGCCTCGGTTCGGCGTCGTCACCGGTGAGGTCGACGAGTTCGGCCAGCCGGCCGACGACTCGGTGGTGGTGGCCCTCGCGGGCGACCCGCTGTACGCCGGGATCAAGCTGCTCGAGGAGGAGCACCGGCTCAGCGACGTACGCCTCCTCGCGCCGATCATCCCGCGCAGCAAGGTCGTCGGGATCGGTCGCAACTACGCCGCCCACGCCGCCGAGATGGGCAACGACCTGCCGAGCGAGCCGCTGATGTTCCTCAAGCCCAACACCTCGGTGGTGGGCCCGGGCGACCCGATCTTCTACCCCTCGCAGACCAGCAACCTCCACTTCGAGGGCGAGCTGGCCGTGGTGATCGGTCGGATCTGCCGCGACGTGCCCGCCGAGCAGGCGACCGACGTGATCTTCGGCTACACCATCGCCAACGACGTGACCGCGCGCGACCTGCAGCGATCCGACGTCCAGTTCACCCGCGCCAAGGGGTTCGACTCCTTCTGCCCGGTCGGCCCGTGGATCGAGACCGACCTCGACCCGCAGGACTTCATCGACGGCCGCCAGGTGCAGACGTTCCTCAACGGCGACGTCGTCCAGGACGGCTCGACCGCCGACATGATCTTCGACGTCCCGACGCTCGTCGCCCACGTGTCGTCGGTGATGACGCTGCTGCCCGGCGACCTGATCCTGACCGGCACCCCAGAGGGTGTCGGGCCGATGGAGGTGGGCGACGAGGTGGAGATCTCGGTCGCCGGCATCGGTTCCCTGACCAACCCCGTCGCCCAGAGAGCGTGAGCACCAGCATGAGCACCCCCGGGAGCACCCCCGTCCGCGTCCGCATGGCCCCGTCCCCGACGGGGTCGCCCCACGTCGGCCTGGCCCGCACCGCCCTCTACAACTGGGCGTTCGCCCGCCACCACGGCGGCACCTTCGTCTTCCGCATCGAGGACACCGACAAGGCGCGCAACACCGAGGAGTCCTACGACTCGCTCATCGACCTCATGCAGTGGCTCGGCCTCAGCTGGGACGAGGGCGTCGTGGTCGGCGGTGCCCACGGTCCCTACCGCCAGTCCGAGCGCACCGAGATCTACGCCGACGTGCTCACCCGGCTGCGCGAGTCGTCCTACACCTATGACTGCTTCTGCACGAACGACGAGGTCGAGGCGCGCCGCAAGGCGAGCGGCTCCAAGGTGATGGGCTACGACGGCTTCTGCCGCGAGCTCAGCGACGAGCAGCGGTCGGCCTTCGAGGCCGAGGGCCGCTCCTCGATCGTCCGGTTCCGGATGCCCGACGGGTCGATCACCTGGAACGACCTGGTCCGCGGCGACATCACCTTCGAGACCGAGTTCGTCCCCGACTTCGCGCTGTGCCGCGCCAACGGCGACCCGCTCTACACGCTGACCGCACCGGTCGACGACGCCACGATGGAGATCACCCACGTGCTGCGCGGCGAGGACCTGCTCTCCAGCACGCCCCGCCAGGTCGCCCTCTTCGACGCGCTCAAGGAGCTCGGCGTCGCGAAGGAGACGCCCGCGTTCGGCCACCTGCCCTACGTCATGGGCGAGGGCAACAAGAAGCTCTCCAAGCGCGACCCGCAGGCCCACATGGCGCTCTACCGCGAGCAGGGCTTCCTGCCCGAGGGGCTGCTCAACTACCTCGCCCTCCTCGGCTGGGCGATCGCGGCGGACCGTGACGTCTTCTCCCTGGACGAGATGGTCGAGAAGTTCGACATCAAGGACGTCAACCCCAACCCGGCGCGCTTCGACCTCAAGAAGGCCGAGGCCATCAACGCCTCGCACATGCGGCTGCTGTCGATCGACGAGATCACCCACCGCGTGCTGCCCTTCCTCAAGGACGCAGGCGTCGTGGGCGACCCGGTGACCGACCCCGATGCCCAGATGCTCGAGCTCGCGATGCCGCTGGTGGCCGAACGGATCAACAAGCTCACCGAGGCCGCGCCGATGCTCGGCTTCCTGTTCGTCGACGAGGCCGACTTCGAGCGCGACCCCGCCGACGTCGCCAAGCTGCTCGACGAGACGGGCCGCGGCGTCGTCCAGGCGTCGTACGACGCCCTCTCGGGGCTGCACGAGTGGTCGACCGCCGCCATCGAGGAGGCGCTGCGCGTGGCGCTGATCGAGGGCATGGAGCTCAAGCCCCGTGTGGCCTTCGGTCCGGTGCGGGTCGCCGTGACCGGCAAGCGGATCAGCCCGCCGCTGTTCGAGTCGCTGGAGCTGCTGGGCCGCGAGCGCAGCCTCGCGCGCCTGCAGTCGGCCCTGGCCTGACGCCGTGCCCGCACCGCTGGCCCCCGACTTCCGGCCGCGCTACCACGAGCTGCACCGGGTGGGCAGGCCCGGCTGGTGGCGCTCGGTCGTGGGCGTCGTGCTGCTCCTCGTCCTGGTCTTCGCCGTCGTGCCGCTCGTGGTCGGGGGCATCGCCTTCGTGCTGCTGCTCGCCACGGGGAGCAGCGCGAGCGAGGCCTCGACCGTCCTCGACGTGACGGCGGAGGCGACGCCCGCCGGGCTCGCCCTGCTCAACGTGATCATCGCCGCGGCGATCCCGCTGACCTTCCTGGTCACCTGGTGGCTGCACCGGCTCAAGCCGCGCTGGGTCTCCTCGGTGGCGCCCCGCCTGCGGTGGGGCTACCTCTTCGTCTGCCTCGGACTGTCGGTGGTGGCGCTCCTCGCCTCGCTCGGCGTGGCGATGCTGCTGCCCGTGCAGACCGGCGACATGCCGGCGAGCACGGTCAACGACTTCACCTCGCAGACGCGCGACTTCATCCTCGTCATCCTGCTCCTGACCCCGCTCCAGGCGGCGGGGGAGGAGTACCTGTTCCGCGGCTACCTCACCCAGGCCTTCGGGTCGCTCGTGTGGGGCAGGCAGCTGTCGCAGGCGCTGGCAGTGCTGGGACCGGCGCTGATCTTCGCGCTCTTCCACGGCCTGTCGCAGGACTGGCCGGTCTTCTTCGACCGCTTCGCCTTCGGCGTCGTCGCCGGCATCCTCGTGATCCGCACCGGGGGCCTGGAGGCGCCCATCGCGATGCACGTGCTGAACAACTTCCTGGCCTTCGGGCTGGCGCTCACCTTCGGCGACCTGACCACGGCGCTCAACGCGGAGGGGGGCAGCAGCTGGTGGACGATCCTCTCGACGCTGACGCAGTCCCTGGTCTACCTGGGCCTTGCGACGTGGGTGGCGCGGGCGATGGGCCTGGTCACCACAGGACCGCCCGTCGGGGGAGCGTTGCCGCCCGCCGGCGGGGACCCCGTTTTGGCCGTGCCGCCACCCCGCGTGTAACGTTCGGGATCGGTTCCGCAAGGAATCACGTGGTGGTCAGGGCGATCGCAGGCCGGTCGAACTGATACCCCCATGGGGTATGGTGTAATTGGCAACACGGCTGGTTCTGGTCCAGTTGTTCTAGGTTCGAGTCCTAGTACCCCAGCGGATCCGCCCCACCAGGGCCGGATTTGGTGCGGCACTCCAACTTCGGTAGAGTTTCGCTCCGCTGCTCCAGGGCAGCAACATGCAAGCCCCCGTCGTCTAGCGGCCTAGGACGTCGCCCTCTCACGGCGGTAACGCCGGTTCAAATCCGGTCGGGGGTACCAACGCATGGAAGGGCCCGGTCCTCGGACCGGGCCCTTCGTCGTCGTCGGGCACTGCGCACGGTGGGCTAGCATCCGCGCCCATGACTGACGGGCCCCGGCTGGTTGCCGGCATCGACTCCTCCACCCAGTCCTGCAAGGTCGTCGTCCGCGACGCCGGGACAGGCGCGCTCGTGCGGCAGGGCCGCGCCGGACATCCGGACGGCACGGAGGTGCACCCGGACCACTGGTGGGCGGCGCTGCAGGCGGCGATCGCCGAGGCCGGGGGACTGGACGACGTGGCTGCCGTCAGCGTCGGCGGCCAGCAGCACGGCATGGTCTGCCTCGACGAGGACGGCGCCGTCGTGCGCCCCGCGCTGCTCTGGAACGACACCCGCTCGGCCGGCGCCGCCCGCGACCTCGTCGACGAGCTCGGCGGTCCCGAGGAGGGCGGTCGCGCCTGGGCCGAGGCGGTCGGTGTCGTGCCGGTCGCGTCGTTCACCGTGACCAAGCTGCGCTGGCTCGCCGAGCACGAGCCCGAGCACGCCCGTCGTACGGCCGCGGTGTGCCTGCCGCACGACTGGCTCACCTGGAAGCTGTCCGGGAGCACCGACCTGCGCGACCTGACGACCGACCGCAGTGACGCCAGCGGCACGGGCTACTGGTCGGCGCCGACGGGTGACTACCGCACCGACCTCCTCGAGCGTGCCTTCGGCGCCGTGCCGCACCTGCCGCGCGTCGTGGGGCCAGGCGAGGTCGCGGCGATGGTCGACGGCACCGCACTCGGTGCGGGCGCCGGGGACAACGCCGCCGCTGCACTGGGCCTGGGGGCGGGGGAGGGCGACGTGGTCGTCTCGATCGGCACCTCAGGTGTCGTCACGGCCGTCACCAGCACGCCCGCCGTCGACCCGACCGGCTCCGTCGCGGGCTTCGCCGACGCCACCGGGCTGTTCCTCCCGCTCGTCGCGACCCTCAACGGTGCGCGGGTCCTCGACGCCGCGGCCCGCCTCCTCGACGTCGACCACGAGACGCTGTCGCGCCTCGCGCTGGAGGCCCCCGCCGGCGCCGGCGGGCTGGTGCTGGTGCCGTACCTCGAGGGCGAGCGCACGCCCAACCTGCCCGACGCCACCGGCTCGCTGCACGGCCTCACCCTCGCCACCGCCACCCGGCCGGCTCTCGCCAGGGCCAGCGTCGAGGGACTGGTGTGCAGCCTCGCGGACGGACTCGACGCCATCGTGGCCACCGGGGTCACCCCCTCGCGCGTCCTGCTCGTCGGGGGCGCAGCCGCGTCGGAGGCCGTCCGCACGGTCGCCGCGGAGGTGCTCGGCGTCCCGGTCGACGTCCCGCCGCCGGGGGAGTACGTCGCGGACGGCGCCGCACGCCAGGCGGCCTGGGCGGTGTCGGGCGCGGACGCACCGCCGGAGTGGGTCCGCGAGGGCACCCGACGCTATGCCTCGGACCCCGTGCCGAGCGTGCGCGAGCGCTACGCCGAGGGTCGTTCGCGGCACCTGGACAAGACCAGCTGAACTTTCTCTGTGCCACCCTTGACGTGATGGCCGTCACGCACTTAGTTTGGCGGTCCGTCAAACTAATGGGTGACCGAGGTCACACGCAGGATCGAGGACGCCGATGTCGCAGGTGCGGGATGGCTGGTCGACGACCGGCACCGGCGGTGCCGACCAGGGCACCGTGCGCCGCGCGAACCTGTCGCTCGTCCTCCGCAGCCTCCGCGAGGGCGGCGCCCGGTCCCGGGCCCGTCTCGCCGCCGACCTCGGGCTCAACAAGGCCACCGTCTCCAGCCTCGTCACCGAGCTGCGCGAGCGCGGCCTGGTCCGCGAGGGCAGCGCCGAGCGCGGCGCCGTCGGGCGCCCCGGCACGATCGTCGAGATCGACGGTGCCGGCGCCTACGGCCTCGGTGCCGAGATCAACGTCCACCACGTCTCGACCCGCGCGGTCGACCTGGCGGGCGTCGTCGTCAGCGAGCGGCGTACGTCGGTGGACACCCGCGGCCTCGAGCCCGACGAGGTGGTCGACCGCCTCGTCGAGCTGGTCCACGGCACGCTGGCCGACCTGGCCGCGCTCGGCGCGGCCCCGGTCTCGGCGGTCGTGGGAGTGGCGGGCCTGGTCGACCACGACCGCGGCACCGTCTCGGTCGCGGCCAACCTCGGGTGGCAGGACGTCGCGCTGGCCAGCCTGCTGCGCGCCCGGCTGGGTGACCCCGACTACCTCCTCGAGGTGGACAACGAGGCCAACCTCGCCGCCGTCGCCGAGGCCATCCCCGGCGACCCCGAGCGCCGCGACATCCTCGTCATCCACGGCGAGGTCGGCATCGGTGGCGGCATCGTCGCCGACGGCCGCCCGTTCGCCGGACGGCGCGGCTACGCCGGCGAGTTCGGCCACATGGTCGTCGACCGCGACGGCAACCGGTGCGGCTGCGGTCGCACGGGGTGCTGGGAGACGGTCATCGGGCTCAGCCACCTCATCGAGCTGGCCGCTGCGGGCGAGGACGACCTGCTGCGATCGCCCCTCATCGACCTCGAGGGCAAGGTCGAGGAGATCAGCCGCCGGGCCGCCGCCGGCGACGAGCGGACCCTGGCCGCGCTGAGCGAGGTGGGCCGCTGGGTCGGCATCGGCGCCGCGATCCTCACCAACGTGCTCAACCCCGGGATGATCGTGCTCTCGGGCTACCTCGGCGAGATCGGTGAGCGGATCCGCCCCGAGGTCGAGTCCGAGCTCGCCGCCGGGGTGCTCGCCCCCGACGCCGGCGGCACGCGCATCGCGCTCTCGAGCCTCGGCTTCTCGGCAGCGGTGCACGGTGCCGCCGCCGTCGCCATCGACCACGTCTACGACGACCCCACGCTCGTGCCCCGGGCGGTCCCCACGCTGGAGGTGATGTCATGAACGACTCCCCGCTGCTGACCATGCGCGGCATCGTCAAGCGGTTCCCCGGAGTGCTCGCGCTCGGAGGCGTCGAGCTCGAGGTGCGCGCAGGGGAGGTGCACTGCCTGCTCGGCCAGAACGGCGCCGGCAAGTCGACGCTGATCAAGATCCTGTCCGCGAGCTACCAGCCCGACGAGGGCCAGATCCTGTGGGAGGGCGAGCCGGTCTCGCTGTCCACGCCGCAGACCGCGATGGACCTCGGCATCTCCACGATCTACCAGGAGCTCGACCTGGTCCCCGACCTGAGCGTCGCCGAGAACATCTTCCTCGGCCACGAGCTCAGCAAGGGCGGCTTCAGCCAGCGCGGGGAGACGATCCGTCGTACGCGCGACCTGCTCGCCCGGCTCGGGCACTCCGAGATCCCGGCCACCCGCTCGGTGGGCCGGCTCTCGCCCGCCGCGCAGCAGATCGTCAGCATGGCGCGCGCCCTCTCCCAGGACACCCGGCTGCTCATCCTCGACGAGCCGTCCGCCGTCCTCGACCAGGGCGAGGTCAACAACCTCTTCCGCGTCATCCGCGACCTCACGTCCGAGGGCGTCGCCGTCGTCTACATCTCGCACCGGCTCGAGGAGATCAGGCAGATCGGCGACCGGATCACGGTCCTCAAGGACGGCAGCACCGTCGCCACCGGCCTCGCCGTCGACCAGACGCCGACGAGCGAGCTGATCAAGCTGATGACGGGCCGGTCCATCGAGTACGTCTTCCCGCCCCGCGGCGACGCCCCGCCCGTGACCGGCGACCCGATCCTCGAGGTGATCGGCCTCGAGCTGCCGGGCGTCTTCACCGGTGTGGACCTGAGCGTGCGGGCGGGAGAGATCGTCGGTCTCGCCGGCCTCGTCGGCGCCGGACGCTCGGAGATCCTCGAGACCCTCTACGGCGCGCGGCGTCCGTCGGCCGGCACCGTGCGGGTCGCGGGCAAGGAGCTGCGTCGCGGCTCCGTGCCCGCCGCGGTGAAGGCCGGCGTCGGGCTCGCCCCGGAGGAGCGCAAGAGCCAGGGGCTCCTGCTCGACCAGGCCATCTACGCCAACATCACCGTGTCCACGATGGGGCGCTTCAGCCGGTTCGGGCTGCTCGACGGCCGCGCCGAGCGCAAGCGCTCCGCCGAGGTCGCGGAGTCCCTCGACGTCCGCCCGGCGGGGGTGGAACGCCTCGTGCGCCTCCTGTCGGGCGGCAACCAGCAGAAGGTCGTCCTCGCCCGGTGGCTGCTCCGCGGCTGCCGGGTGCTGCTCCTGGACGAGCCGACCCGAGGGGTGGACGTCGGCGCTCGCGCCGAGATCTACGCCCTCGTCCGCTCGCTGGCCGACTCCGGCGTCGCCGTGGTGGTCGTGTCGAGCGAGGTAGAGGAGGTGCTCGGTCTCGCGGACCGGGTCCTCGTGGTCCGTGAGGGCCGTGTCGTGCACGAAGGTCCCGCGGGCGAGATCGACGAGTCCCGCGTCCTGGACCTGGTCATGGAAGGAAAGGTCGCATGAGCGAGCAGAGCACGAACCCGCCCGGGGGCGCGGTCGAGAACACCGTCACCCCCTCGACGGACACAGTCACGGTGGAGCGCGCCGCCGCAGAGTCGGCAGGTGGCGGGGGAGGACTGATGAGCGGCCCCTTCGGCCGCAACCTCGGCCTGATCGTGGCGCTCCTGCTGATCTGTGCAGCCGGCGTCATCACCGTGGGCGACCGGTTCGCCAGCATCGACAACGTCCTCACGATCCTGCGCTTCGCCTCGACCATCGGCGTGGTCAGCATCGGGATGACCTTCGTCATCACCGGTGGCGGCATCGACCTCTCCGTCGGCGCCATCGCGGCGCTCTGCTCGGTGTGGGCGACGACGTTCGCCACCCAGACGATGGCCGGCGACACCCACTGGATCCTCATGGTCTTCACGGCACTGGCCGTGGGAGCAGGATGCGGGCTGGTCAACGGTGTGTTGATCGCCTACGGCAAGGTCGTTCCGTTCATCACGACGCTGGCGATGCTGGCCGCCGCGCGTGGTCTCGCCGAGATCATCTCCGAGCGGCGCACGCAGATCGTGACGGTCCAGGGGTTCAAGGACTTCTTCTCCGCCGACGTCCTCGGAGTGCCGCTCCTCGTGGTCATCTTCGCGCTGGTCTCGGTCGCCGGCTGGGTCCTGCTCAACCGCACGACGTTCGGACGGCGCACGCTCGCCGTCGGCGGCAACCCCGAGGCGGCACGCCTGGCGGGCATCAACGTCAACCGCCACACCGTGATGCTCTACGTCCTCGTCGGCCTGTGCTGCGGGCTCGCCGCGCTCATGCTCGTCAGCCGCACCACCACCGGGAGCTCCACCCACGGCACGCTGTGGGAGCTCGACGCCATCGCGGCCGTCGTCATCGGCGGCACGCTGCTCACCGGAGGGCGCGGGACCATCGTCGGCACGGTCGTCGGGGTCCTCATCTTCGCCACCCTGGGCAACGTGTTCACCCTCAACAACCAGGACACCTCGACCCAGGCGGTCGCCAAGGGCGTCATCATCATCGTCGCCGTGCTGCTCCAGCAGCGCCTGGCCCGCAACGCGACGTCGACCTAGCGAACGCCGGGTCCCCACCAGCTCGGACCACCGCACCACCATGCCGGCACCCCCAGGAACGCCGGCTGCACCACAACCATCGAGATGAACAAGGAGCACGACACATGCGACTGCGCACTCCCCTTCGACGGCACCAGAGCCGCCGCTACACCGGCATCGTGGTCGGCGCGGTCGCCGTCCTGTCCCTGGCCGCCTGCACCGGCAGCGCCGATGACGCTGCCGAAGACGACAACGGCGGCTCCGACTCCGCACCGGCCGCTGCCGCCGGCAGCAACGACGAGGAGGGCGACCAGGTCACCATCGGCTTCTCGGCGCCCGCAGCCGACCACGGCTGGATGGCCGCCATCACCAACAACGTCCGCGACCTCGCGGAGGAGTACCCCGACATCGACCTCCAGGTCGCCGAGGGCACCAACGACGTCAACCTGCAGATCAGCCAGGTCGAGACCTTCATCAACGACAAGGTCGACGCCATCGTCCTGCTGCCCTTCGACGGCGCCGCGATGACGCCCGTCGCGCTCAAGGCGATGGAGGCCGGGATCCCGGTCATCAACGTCGACCGCGAGTTCGACGACCCCAACGCTGCCCGCGTCACCGTGCTCGGCGACAACTACGGCATGGGCGTCTCGGCCGGCCAGTACGTCTGTGAGCAGGCCGGTGGCAACAAGGACGCCATCGTCGCCGAGATCGCGGGCATCGACTCCCTGCCGCTGACCCAGGACCGCAGCCAGGGCTTCGAGGACGCGCTGTCCGAGTGCGGCCTCGACGTCGACGCCCGCCAGGCGGCGGAGTTCACCGTCGAGAGCGGTGAGGAGGTCGCGGCGAACCTGCTCCAGGCAGAGCCGAAGATCGACTTCCTCTGGAACCACGACGACGACCAGGGTGTCGGCGTCCTCGCCGCCATCGAGAACGCCGGCCGTGACGAGTTCACCATGATCGGCGGCGCCGGCTCGGCCAACGCCATGCGTGCGATCCAGGACGACAACAGCGTGCTCAAGGCGACGGTCATCTACCCCTCCACCCAGGGCGCCGACGGCGTGAAGCTGGCCCGCCTGCTGGTGCAGGGCAAGGCGATGAGCGACCTCGTCGAGGTCGAGGTGCCCCGCACCGTCCAGCTCTACGCCCCGGTCGTCACGTCCGACAACGTCGACGACTTCATCGACTCGGCCTTCGAGTCCTGATCGGTCCGCGGCGGCTCCCCACCGGGAGCCGCCGCGGCACCACCCGCCCCGAAGGGCACCCAGCACCACCCACAGCACGTCAGCAGCCGCCCGGTCGACCCGACAGGACGTCTCCGGACTGCGCCCTGGCGCGGCCCTTGATCCCGCACCCTGCCCCCGAGGAGGTCCGATGACCACCACTCCCGACACCACTGATGGCCGACGCGACCTGTCGGTCGGCATGGTGGGCTACGCCTTCATGGGCGCCGCGCACTCCCACGCCTGGCGCACCGCCCCCCGGTTCTTCGACCTGCCGCTCCGTCCCCGGATGGCCGCCGTCGCCGGTCGTGACGCCGAGGGTGTTCGCGCCGCCGCCGACCGCCTCGGCTGGGAGTCCACCGAGACCTCGTGGCAGGCCCTGGTCGAGCGCGACGACATCGACCTCGTCGACGTGTGCACCCCCGGCCACACCCACGCCGAGATCGTCATCGCCGCCCTCGAGGCCGGCAAGCACGTCCTGTGCGAGAAGCCGCTGGCCAACAGCGTCGAGGAGGCCGAGGCGATGACCCGCGCCGCCGAGCGCGCGGCCGCCGACGGCGTACGCGCCATGGTCGGCTTCACCTACCGGCGCGTGCCGGCCATCTCCCTCGCCCGGCAGCTCGTCGCCGAGGGACGCCTCGGCACGCTGCACCACGTGCGCGCCCAGTACCTGCAGGACTGGATCGTCGACCCGCAGGCTCCGCTGTCGTGGCGCCTGGAGAAGGACAAGGCCGGCTCCGGCGCGCTCGGCGACATCGGCGCCCACATCATCGACATCACCCAGTTCATCACCGGCGACACCATCACCCGCGTCTCCGGCCGGCTGCGCACCTTCGTCGACGAGCGGCCGCTCCCCAGCGAGCACGCCGGCCTCTCCGGCACGGCCGGCACGGGCACCGGCAAGGTCACCGTGGACGACGCAGCGACCTTCCTCGCGGACTTCCGCGGGGGAGCGATGGGCGTCTTCGAGGCGACGCGCTTCGCCTCGGGGCGCAAGAACGCGATCCGCATCGAGATCAACGGCTCGCGCGGCAGCATCGCGTTCGACTTCGAGGACATGAACGTCCTCCACTTCTTCGACGGCACGGAGGACGCCGGCACCGCCGGGTTCCGCCGGATCCTCGTCACCGAGGCCGTGCACCCCTACGTGGGTGCGTGGTGGCCGCCCGGCCACGTCATCGGCTACGAGCACGGGTTCATCCACCAGGCCGTCGACCTCGTCCGCGCGATCGCGGACGGCACCGATCCCACCCCAACCTTTGCCGACGGACTCCAGGTGCAACGCGTCCTGGCCGCGGTCGAGACCAGCTCTGACAACGATTCGTGGCAGGAGATCCCCGCATGACCGACTACACCCCGACCCCTGAGGACAAGTTCTCGTTCGGCCTCTGGACGGTGGGATGGCAGGGCACCGACGTGTTCGGACCCAGCTCCCGTGACCTCCTCGATCCGGTCGACGCGACCTACCAGCTCGCCGAGCTCGGCGCAGCCGCCGTCACCTTCCACGACGACGACCTCGTCCCCGACGACGACAAGCGCGACGCCGTGCTCGAGCGCTTCGAGAAGGCGCTGGCCGACACCGGCCTCGCCGTCGAGATGGTGACCACCAACCTGTTCGGGCACCCGGTGTTCAAGGAGGGCGCGCTCACCGCCAACAACCGCGAGGTGCGGCGCTACGCGCTCACCAAGGCGCTGCGCAACATCGACCTGGCGGCGTCCCTGGGCGCCAAGACGTTCGTGCTGTGGGGTGGCCGCGAGGGCGCCGAGCACGGTGCTGCGAAGGACGTCCAGGCCGCGCTCGACCGCTACAGCGAGTCGCTGAACCTGCTCTGCGCCTACGTCAAGGACCAGGGCTACGACATGCGGTTCGCGCTCGAGCCCAAGCCCAACGAGCCGCGCGGCGACATCCTGCTGCCGACCATCGGCCACGCCCTCGCGCTCATCTCCGAGCTCGACGACCCCGACATGGTCGGCCTCAACCCCGAGGTGGGCCACGAGGAGATGGCCGGCCTCAACTTCGCCCACGGCATCAGCCAGGCGCTGTGGCACGACAAGCTCTTCCACGTCGACCTCAACGGCCAGCACGGTCCCCGGTTCGACCAGGACCTGCGCTTCGGGGCCGGCAACGTGCGCGGCGCCTTCTGGACCGTCGACGCACTCCTGGGCGCGGGCACCGGCAAGGCCTACGACGGCTACGTCCACTTCGACTTCAAGCCGCCGCGCGCCGAGGCCATGGACGGTGTCTGGGAGTCCGCCCGCGGGTGCATGCGCAACTACCTGATCCTGCGCGACAAGGTCCAGGCCTTCCGCGCCGACCCCGACGTCGTCGCGGCCCTCGAGGCCGCCGAGATCGGCACCCTGCGCACCCCGACCCTCGGCGAGGGTGAGTCGCTCGCCGACCTCCGCGCGGCGTCGTACGACGTCGAGGGCCTCGCCACCCGCAGCGTCGGCCAGGAGGCGCTCGACCAGCTCGCGCTCGAGCACCTGCTGGGAGTCCGCTGACCGACCACCGTGGGCCCGGCGGGCGCCGAACCCGCCGGGCACACACCTGTCCCACCCGCACGACCGCAGCACAGCTCGACCGCATGACGAGGGCCGAACGCCCGGGGACCCGCCCCGGAACTGATGGAGCGCACATCCGTCACCAGAGAAGGGATCGTGATGAACAGACTCATCACGCGACTGCAGAGGCGCTCCCGCGTCGCGGTCGGCTCCACCATGGCCTTGATCGTGTCGCTGCCGCTGGGCGCGACCATCGGGCTGGCCTCCACGGCCACCGCAGCACCGAGCCCCGAGCCCGCCGCCGCCACTGACATCCAGGCGAAGAAGGCCCCCCAGGGGACCGGGAAGGCCGGCAAGGCCGAGACCGCGAGCACCCTGGGCGACGCGGTCCCGTGGACCGCCGACCCGAAGGCATCCGCCGCCGCAGCCGCGGAGGAGTCGTTCGACGCGCTCCTCTTCTCCAAGACGGCTGCGTTCCGCCACTCCAACATCGACGAGGCCACCACCGCCATCCAGGCGCTCGCGGCCGACAACAACTTCACGGTGACGGCGACCGAGGACAGCAGCGCGTTCAACGACGCCAACCTCGAGCAGTACGAGGTCGTCATCTTCCTCTCCACCACCGGTGACGTGCTCAACCCGTCCGAGCAGGCCGCGTTCGAGCGCTACATCCAGGCCGGCGGCGGCTACGCCGGCATCCACGCGGCGTCCGACACCGAGTACGACTGGCCCTGGTACGGCAATCTCGTCGGCGCCTACTTCAACAACCACCCGGCGGGCACCCCGACCGCGACGGTCAAGGTCGAGGACCCTGCGCACCCGTCCACCGCCGGCATCCAGCGCCGCTGGCAGCGCACCGACGAGTGGTACAACTTCCGGACCAACCCGGCGGCCAACCCCCGCACCAAGCTCCACGTGCTGGCGTCGCTGGACGAGACCACCTACACCCCGGGCAACGGCTCGATGGGCAACGAGCACCCGATCGCCTGGTGCCAGGACTACGACGGCGGCCGCAGCTGGTACACCGGCATGGGTCACACCGAGGCGTCCTTCGTCGACCCGGCCTTCCTGGGCCACATCCTCGGTGGCATCCAGACCGCTGCCGGTGTCGTGGACTCGGACTGCAAGGCCACCCTGACGCCCAGCTTCGAGAAGGTGGCCCTCGACGAGAACACCTCCAACCCGATGGAGCTCACCATCGCCGATGACGGTCGGGTGTTCTACATCGACCGCAACGGCGCCGTGCGCATCATCAAGGAGAACGGCAGCGTGCTGACCGCGGGCACGGTCCCGGTCTACACGGGCCAGGAGTTCGGCCTGCTCGGCATCGCGTTGGACCCCGACTTCGCCACGAACAACTGGGTCTACCTCTACTACTCGCCGACCGGCTCGGAGTCCATCGACCGCATCTCGCGCTTCACGATGTCGGGCGACACGCTGCAGCTCAACACGGCGACGACCATCCTCGACGTCCCGACGCAGCGCAACGAGTGCTGCCACGCGGGTGGGTCGATGGAGTTCGACAACGACGGCCACCTCTACCTCGCCACGGGTGACAACACGAACCCGTTCGACTCCGGTGGCTACGCGCCGATCGACGAGCGTCCCGACCGCAGCGCGTGGGACGCCCAGCGCACCTCCGCCAACACCAACAGCCTCAACGGCAAGGTCCTCCGGATCACCCCGAAGGCCGACGGTGGCTACACGGTCCCCGCGGGCAACCTCTTCGACGAGGCGGCCGACACCCAGCAGAAGACCCGCCCCGAGATCTACGCCATGGGCTTCCGCAACCCGTTCCGCATCGGGCTCGACGAGCAGAACAACAACCTGCTCGTCGCCGACTACGGTCCCGACGCCGGCTCCGTCAGCGCCACCCGTGGGCCCAACGGCCGCGTGGAGTGGAACGTCCTGGACGAGCCGGGCAACTACGGCTGGCCCTACTGCGTGGGCAACAACACGCCCTACAACGACTACAACTTCGCCAGCAGCACGGCGGGGGCGACGTTCAACTGCAGCGCGCCGGTCAACGACTCGCCCAACAACACGGGCCTGACCAACCTGCCGCCGGCGAAGGCTGCGGTCATCTGGCAGAGCAACAACGCCTCGCTCACCGGCACTCCTGAGATCGGGGCGAGCGGTGCCCCGATGACCTCGGGCACCTACTCCTACGACCCCGACCTCGACTCGGACCGCAAGTGGCCCGCCTACTTCGACAGCAAGGCGATCTGGGCCGACTGGAACAACAACCGCCTGTTCACCGTGCAGATGAACGAGGCCGGGACCAACTACACCGACATCAACAGGTTCCTCTCCGACCTGCCCATGCAGCGCCCGCACGCCTTGCAGTTCGGCCCCGACGGCGCCCTCTACATGATCGAGTGGGGCAGCGGGTTCAACGGCAACAACACCGACTCCGGCGTCTACCGCATCGACTACGTCGAGGGCAACCGCGCACCCGTGGCCAGGGCCACGACCAACCGCACGTCCGGTCCGGCCCCGCTGACGGTGGAGTTCGACGGGTCGGCATCGTTCGACCCCGACACCGGTGACGCCACGGGCCTCACCTACGCGTGGGACTTCACCGGCGACGGCACCACCGACGCCACCACGCCGACCGCAAGCTTCACGTACACCACGGCGGGCAACTACACGGCCCGGCTGACGGTGACCGACGTCGACGGTCGCACGGGCACGACCAACATCGACATCACGGTCGGCAACACGGCCCCGAGCGTCGAGCTGGTCCTGCCGAAGGACGGTGGGTTCTTCGACTTCGGTGACTACGTGAAGTACGAGGTGGTCGTCACCGACGCCGAGGACGGCGAGATCGACTGCGACGACGTCGTCGTCCAGCCGGGCCTCGGCCACGACCAGCACTCGCACGACTACGAGCAGTACACCGGCTGCGAGGGCTCGTTCCCGCTGCCCGGCGACGCCGGCCACGTGGGCGCCAACATCTTCGGCACCATCAAGGCCACCTACACCGACAAGGGCAACGGCGCGGCCGGGGCGCTCACCAGCGTCGACGGCATCGTCCTGCACACCAAGCACAAGGAGGCCGAGTTCTACGACGCCACCGGCCGCACCGGCAGCAACACCACCGGCTCGGCAGGTGTCACGACGCAGACCACGACCGACACGGGCGGTGGCCAGAACGTCACCGGCGTCGAGGCCGGCGACTGGTTCCGCTGGAACGTCATGAACCTCACCGGCATCACGGGCGTCACCATGCGCGCCGCGTCGAGCACCGCCGGCGCTGCGTTCGAGGTGCGCCAGGGCTCGCCCACGGGCGCGGTGATCGGCACGCTCGACGTGCCCAACACCGGAGGCGCCCAGACCTACCAGGACGTGACGACGACCTTCAACGGGGCCTCGGCCTCCAGCGAGGCGCTCTACTTCGTCGCCACCACGGGTGGGGCCAACGTCAACTGGCTCGAGTTCAAGGGCCGGGGCATCACCGACAACCAGCCGCCGACGGTGGCGATCAACGCCAGCACCACCACGGGCGAGGTGCCGCTCCCGGTGTCGTTCACCAGCACGGTGACCGACCCGGACGGTGACACCCCGGTCACCTACGCCTGGAAGTTCGGCGACGGCGAGGCCTCGACCTCGACGGAGGCCAACCCCAGCCACACCTACACCGCTCCGGGCAAGTACGTCGTCTCGCTGACGGTCACCGACTCGCGCGGGGCCAAGACCACCCGCACGACGGAGATCACCGCGACCGCAGCCAAGGACATCTGCTTCAGCGGACGTTCCGACGACTTCGTGGGCAACGAGCTCGACAGCACCAGGTGGAACCGCAACGTCCGGGTGAACCAGGCCATGACGGTGGCCGACGGGACGCTCAACATCCCGCTCACCAACTCCGACATCTACCAGACCACCAACACCACGCCGAACATCGTCCTCCAGGACCTGCCGGCCGGGAGGTTCGAGGTCACGACCAAGCTCACGCTGCCTGCCGTCCGCGGCTACCAGCAGGGTGGACTGATCGTCTACGGCGATGACAACAACTACCTCAAGCTCGTCTACTCGGGTCGATCCACGGCCGCCGCGGGCAGCAAGGCAGCCAACGTCATCCAGTTCGCCAAGGAGGTCAACGGCACGGCGTCGGAGTCCAACTCCACCAACCTCGGCGCGACCTTCCCCGACACCGTGTGGCTGCGGATGACGAGCACCGACGGCAACGTCGTCACTCCCTCCTACAGCACCGACGGGGCCACGTGGCTCCCGATCACGACGTCGAACGGCACGGCCGCACCCCGCGACCTGACCGGCATCACGGCGCCCAAGGTCGGGTTGCTCGCCCTGGGCAGCACGGCTGCGGGAGCGGCTGACAACATCACCGCCGAGTTCGACTACTTCACCATCACGCCGGACGACACCGCTGTCGAGTGCAGCCCGCCGTGCGTCGTGGAGCAGTTCGACGGCAACGCACTGGGCTCGGACTGGACGACGGTCCGCCCCAGCGGCAACCTCACGGTCTCCGGCAGCTCGCTGAAGATCCCGATGGAGGCGACCGACCTCTACCAGACCACGAACACGGCTCGCGACCTGGTCCTCACGGACCTTCCCGAGGGTCCGTTCGTGGCGACGACCAAGGTCACCGCGCCGATCAACAGGCAGTACCAGTCGGCCGGCCTGCTGGTCTACGGGGACGACGACAACTACCTGAAGCACGTGTTCCAGGGACGCAGCGCCGACCCCAACGCCGCGTCGAACATCATCCAGACGGCTCGTGAGACCACCGGCACGGCCGCCGAGACCAACACGTCGGGACTCGGGGCCACCTTCCCGAGCACCGTCTGGCTGCGCCTGACCAGCGAGGACGGCGAGCAGGTCCTCGGCAGCTACAGCACCGACGGTGAGTCGTGGACGGACATGGCGGCGGGCTACAGCCTCGCCGGCATCACCAACCCGCGCATCGGCCTGCTCTCCGCCGCCAACCAGGCGGGTGGGGCCGGCATCACCGCCAGCTTCGACTTCTTCACCCTGGGTGAGGACGAGACGTGCGAGCCGGGTGGCGAGGAGCCGGGCGACACCACGAACCCCGTGGTCGAGGCCGAGGTGACCGGTGACACCACCAAGACGGTCACCCTGACCGCGACGGACGACTCGGGATCGGCCACGGTCGAGTACCAGATCGACGACGCCACGACGTGGACGGCCTACACCGCCCCGCTGACGTTCGACGAGCCAGGCACCTACGTCGTGCGCTACCGCGCCACCGATGCGGCGGGCAACCGGGCGACCGGGCAGGTCCAGGTCGTGGTCCCGGCAGACGAGCCGGACCCCGACACCACGGCGCCGGTGACGACGCTCACCATTCCGGGTGCCACAGGCCAGGCCGGCTGGTACACGGCGCGGCCGTCGTTCACCCTCGCTGCCACGGACGAGACGGGCGGGTCGGGCGTCGCCATGACCCAGTACCGCATCGACGGCGGTGACTGGGAGGAGTACGACCTGGCAGTGCCGGTGCTCGGTGAGGGCGAGCGCCTGGTCGAGTACCGCTCGACCGACGCCGCGGGCAACGTGGAGGCGGCCCGGTCGCAGACCCTCAAGGTCGACACCGCACCGCCGGTGGTCACCAGCGCCGAGTCCGGCACCACCACCAAGAAGGTCACGCTGACCGCCACCGACGCCACCTCCGGCGTTGCGGGCATCGAGTACGCGATCGGAGACGACGCGGAGTGGAGCACCTACGACACGCCGCTGTCGTTCGACGAGCCGGGCACCTACCTGGTGCGCTACCGCGCCACCGACAAGGCGGGCAACACCGCCGGCGGTCAGCTCGAGCTCACGGTCAGCGAGCCGGGCGAGCCCGTCGAGCCGGCCAAGCCGTCGGTCAGCCTGACCACGGCACCCGCCGCGGCCAACGGTCGTGCGAACTGGTTCACCTCGCCGGTCACCGTCTCCCTCGCGGGAGCCGGCGGTGAGGGGAAGCTCGGCCTCGAGTACCGCCTCGGCGGCAACGGCGCCTGGACGGCGTACACCGCGCCGTTCCGGGTCACCAACGACGGGGTCACCCTCGTCCAGGCCCGCGCCACCGACGCAGCAGGCACCACGTCGGCGATCAGCACGCTCACCGTCAAGATGGACGCGACCGCGCCCACCGTGGCCGTGGACGGCATCGCCAACGGGGCGAAGCTGGACGTCGCCGCGGTCCGCACCGCTCGGGTGAGGGTCTCGGACACCACGTCCGGCGCCGCCGAGCAGGTGGTCCGTCTCGACGGCAAGGTGGTGAGCGCGCCGGTGCGCATCGCCGCGATGTCGCTGTCGCCGGGAGCGCACGAGCTCGAGGTCACCGTCCTCGACGAGGCCGGCAACCAGGCGTCGCAGACCGTCACCTTCCGGGTGGTCGGGTCCTACGGCGCCGGCAAGAAGCTCGTCAAGCGGCTCGTCGACGAAGGCCTCGTCGGTCCGAAGCTCGCCGCGAAGCTGAAGAAGGAGCTGACGTCCGCCAAGCGCGCCGAACGGCGCAAGGACGCGGGCCAGGCCCTCGGGTCGCTCAAGAAGTTCGAGCGGCTCGCGTCGCGGGTGAAGGACAAGGAGGTGAAGCTCGCTCTCAAGCGCCTGTCGCGGACGCTGAAGTCCCAGCTGTAGGCGCCGGTCCGAGCACGAGACGTCCGAAGGTGGGCGGCTCGGCCAGCACATCACCCTCGGGTGAGGTGAACCGGTGCGTACGCAGGATCGGCCCTGCGTGCGCCCCGGTGGCCGGGCCCCCGCCCGGGCGGGGGGTGGTGCCGAGAGGCACCGCCCCC